>JAZNJA010000155.1:0-20487 GCA_045577755.1 Eubacteriales bacterium | reverse complement strand
GCGTCGATGGAGATCACGCCGTCCGCGTAGACGGTATCGGTTACGTCGGTGCCGCCCATGGTGACCTTGACCGAGGTGAGGAGGTAGCCGTCAGCGGGGGTCAAGGCAGCGGTGAAGGCGGTGCCGCCCAGGATCGTACCGGGGGCAGTGTCCGCGGATACGTTGGTGAGATCAAGGGTGATACCGTGGAGCTTCTCGGCGGTGGCGGTAACCGAGAGGTCCCCCGTGACCGCGTCGATGGAGATCACGCCGTCCGCGTAGACGGTATCGGTTACGTCGGTGCCGCCCATGGTGACCTTGACCGAGGTGAGGAGGTAGCCCTCATGGGGGGTCAGGGTGGCGGTAAAGGCGGTACCATTCCGAATGGAATCTATGGCGGTATCCGCGGAGACGTTGGTGAGGTCGTAGGTGACGTTGTGGAGCTTGACGGTATCAGCGATGATGGAGACGTCACCCGTCACGGTGGGGATGGTGACCGCGCCATTGGCATAGACCCGGGAGGTCACGTCGACGCCGCCCATGTAAACCGTCACCTTACGGATGGCGTAGCCCTCGGCGGGGCTGAGGGTGGTGGTGTAGGAGCCGCCCGCGGCGGTGGTGGAAGCGGTATTGGAGGAGCTGATGCCGCTGCTCAGGGCGTAGGAGACGTTGAAGGTGTTGACGGCCTTGGCGGTGATGACCACGTTGCCGCTCATGTTTTCGATGCAGATCTCTCCGTTCTTGTAGACCCGGTCGGTGACGTCCACGCCACCCATGGTCACGGTCACGGTCATGTAGCCCGCCGAGGTGGTCAGGGTGTTCTTGTAAGCGTACTGGGGGCCCCAGACGGTGCGGTTGTTGCGGGCGGTGACACCCGAGAGGCTGTAGGAGACCGAGTAGATGGCACCCGTATCCCGCTCAAGGGAGACGGAACGGTCATAGCCTGCGCCGAAATTGACGCAGTGGGCGGTCATGGTCTCGGTGTCCAGCACCACCACGTTGAAGGCGGTGATGTCGTCCTGGCGGTTGCCGTCGTTGAAGGCGTGAGCACCCTCGTAGACACGGAAGGGGGTGATGGCCTCGCCGTACTCGTTCAGGTCACCGAAGCGGTACTTGAAGGAGTCGGTTCGGCTGGAGCTGCGGCCGTACTCGTTGGTACGGGAGCGGGAGGCGTGAGGAATACAGATACGGGGAATGCTGGTGCCCACGTAGGTAAAGACGGTGAAGTTGTGGAGATGGCCGTGGAAGTGAGCCACGATGGGGGCGCGGTCACCCGCGTAATTGAAGCTCTTGCCCGCCACCGTGATGGAGGTACCCTTGTCGTAGGCGGTGATGATATCCAGCATGGTCTCGGAGGCCTTCTCGTCGCCGCCCATATCGAAGGGATGGTGGGAGGAGAGAACGATGCTCCAGTCAGCCTTGTCCGAGCTCTTCATATCGGCCAGCACCTCGCAGACCCACAGCCTCTGGGTATCCGACATGGTGATGCCGCTGACCACACCCGCGGTGACAGCCTCCTGCTCGGCGGTGTTGATCATGATGAAGCGGGTCTTGCGGTCGGGAAGATCGTAGTAGCAGTAGCCGTGCTCCTCGTCTCCGACGACCACGCCTGCCTCTGCGTTGGCGGTGCTTTGATTGAAGGAGTTGATGTACTCGTAGCGGTCAGCCACCGAGGTGTTCCAGGGGTCGTGGTTGCCCGCGGTACGGAGCCAGACGGAATCCTGCCACAGGGGCACGATGTAGCTGTTGACCATCTTCATTTCGGATACGGTATCCTCATCGGGCCAGTTGGCGGCACCCCAGACCACGTCGCCCATGTCGGCGGCGAAATCCAGCTCCAGGTTATCCCGGATGTGCTCCTGGGCGAAGGACAACTCGGGAAGGAAGGAGTAGAGGCCGGAATACCAGTGGTAGTCACCCGTGGCGATGAAGGTGACGGTGTTTTCATTCTGCAGGGCCTTCACCTTCCGGATGAGCTGGTCCGCGCTGTTGACGATGTAGGCCGGAGCGCTGTCCAGAGTGGCGATGGCATAGGGGTCGGGCTCCACGTAGGTGCTCAGAGTCTTGGTGATCTCCACCGAGTCCTTGGCGCCCAAGGCCACGGTGAGGTCGAAGGTGATGGTACAGACGGGCTCGCCGTAGATGTCGAAGAAATCCACGAAAAGAGGGAAGGTGCCCGCGGCGGCAGTCATGCCCTCCTCGCCGTCAAAGGAGAAGAGGAGAAGGCCGTCCCGATTCTCCGCGGTCTCGCGGATCGCGGTACCGTTGGCTGCGGTGCCATACAGCACGGCGGACCAGAGAGTGGGCATATCGAACTCGTCGCCCCACTCGGTCAACGCGACCGAGAAGCGGCGGTCGGCACTCCCCTGGGCGAGGGTGACGGCGGCCTGGGATTCGGCGATATCCAGATCCAGGGTCATATCGGTGGTGACGGTGCCCGAGAGGGACGCGCCCAAGTCATCCAGGGCCATAGCCGACAGGGAGCCCAGCATAAGCAGAGCCGAGAAGAGGAGAGCGACCGTCATGAGAATGGCGGTCATGCGGGTGATTTTCGCAAATGTCATAAAAAACCTCCAATGTACTGCATAAATATGTTCATTGTTCCTTATTATCATACCATATCCCAAACAGTTATTTGTTAACAAATTGGTGAAAAAAGTAAACAATTATGTAACATTTTTTGCGTGGAACAAGCGGAGATAAGACCTCCGGCAGGAGGCGTCGTCGCCGGTATGCCCCCAAATTGGCGGTGCGGCGAAAAGAAAAGAATTGTCAGCGCATTTTTCGCCCGGTTTCGCTTGACAAGCGGGGCGGAGAGTGCTATAATGAACACAGAAACGTCAGCCGTTTCCCGACGGCAACCAAAAGCGACGAAAAAAGAAAGGAAATCCCATGAAACGAATTCAAAAGATCACCTTGCTCCTCCTGGCTGTTTGCCTGGCCTCCGCCCTGCTTCTGACGGGCTGCACCGGCGGCAGCGGCGCGGGCGAGGGAACCACCAACGCCCCCACGACCGAAGCCCCCTCGGGTGAGGCGACCCCCTCCCCCGACACCAATAACGGTACCGTCACCGACGCGGAGACCGAGCCTGAGACCGAAGCCGAGACCGAAGCCGAGACCTCTGCCCCCGCCGACCTGTCTGCCGACGAGCTGAAGGCACTGCTTTCAGCCGCTCTGGAGAAAGAGGTGAAGGACGTCTCCGTGAGTGTCAAGGCCTTCATGGACGGTGAGGTCTATTCCGAAAACGTCCTGACCCGGATCGGCAATACCTTTCTGGTGGAGAATATCACCCTGGGTATGACCGAGCGTGTGATCGCCCTGGAGGATAAGGTCTACTACTACGTCGCCATGTCCGACGGCACCACCGACACCGAGCTGCGCTACGTCCTGACCCCCACCGCCGAGGAGCGGGAGGAACTGGCTGAGCTGTACGTGGACAGCGATTCCTTTGTGGGTATGGAGGATCCCGAGCTGGTCCGGGGTCTTGTGAACAGCACCCTGGCGGGTCAGCGCTATGCCGACGGCAGCGTGGAGATGACCTGCACCGAGCTGGACGCCTCTCTGGTGGAGATCCTCATGGGGGAGTCTATGGACGGTTCTACCCTGACCTTCCGGTTCACCCTGGACGGCGAGGGCCGCATGACCTTCATGCGCTTTACCGTGGTTCTGCCCGCTGAGCTGACGGGCGGAGTGGCCATGACCGTGTCCTCCGATACCGTTCTGAACTATGCCCCCGCCGCTCTGGCCGCTCCCGCCGATGCCGACGTCTACGCCGAGGCCTCCTACGACGATCTCTTCGGCTTCCAGCTGCCCGAGCTGGATCCCGATACGGCTGTCTTCATGGGACTGGACCCGGACGGTGACAATTACACCATCGGCGGCGAGACCCCCGCGGTGGATCCGACCGCCCAGATGAACTTCCTGTACGTTTTCGCCCCTTACTACGAGGGCAAGAGCTTCACGGTTTACGGCAACGTCATTGAGGACGAGGGCGGTCATATCCGTATCGCGGTCGGGGCGGAGGATATGAGCTTCGCCGTTTACTTCGACGGTGTGTCCGAGCCCGTGGTCGGCTCCTACGTCAAGGTGACCGCGACCCTGACCCGCACCGTGGATATGGGTGACTACGCAGACTTCGATTGCTTCACGCTCATGGCGACTGCCTGTGAGACCCTGGGTGAGGCCAAGGGCCCCAACGGCGGTAAGCTCATGTACATCACCGCCTCCGCCCTGAACGTCCGCTCTGAGCCTGATTCCTCCAAGGAGAACAAGGTGGGTCTGCTCTACAACGGCGACATGGTAGAGGTGCTGGAGACGGGCCTGGGTGGCAACAAGAACTGGGCCAAGATCGTCTTTGACTGCGACCAGGGTTACGCCTACATCAGCATGACCTATATTTCCGAGACCAAGCCCTGATCCAAAGGGAATACTCCCAAGGCGACTCCGTACGGGGTCGCCTTTTTGGGTGGAGAGGAAAGCGGCGCGCGGGGGACCGACGTTCCGTGGGATGCCGCGGACGGCTCCGGGACATTGCGGGGCCGCGCCTGCCTCAAGTCGGTATTCTTCACTCGGATCTTGAATTTTCTTCACAAAACGGTTGACAAATATCCCATTTTATTGTACAATGTGTGTACTCTATCGAATCGAGGTATTCCTATGAAGCTTATCCCTCACAATCAAGTTAACCTCAGAAGCGGCTTCTTCTTCGACAAGCAAGAGCTGAACCGTAAGACCACCATCAACGCCGTCTATGACCGCTTTACCGAGACGGGGCGCATCGGCTCCTTCAAGCACGGCTACCCCGAGAAGGACCCGGTCCGGCCTCACTACTTCTGGGACAGTGACGTCGCCAAGTGGATGGAGGGCGCGGCCTACATTCTCCACAACACCGCCGACCCTGAGCTGGAGGCAAAGGTGGACGAGATCGTGGAGGACATCGCCGCGAACCAGCATGAGGACGGCTATTTCAATATCTTCTTCACGGTAGTCCAGCCCGAGAACCGCTGGGCCAACCGCGACTGGCACGAGCTGTACTGCGCGGGTCACCTCATGGAGGCCGCCGTGGCCTACGCCGCCGCCACGGGGAAGACCAAGTTCCTCTCCTGCATGGAAAAATACGCCGACTATATCGCCAAGGTCTTCATGGAGGACCACGCCGCCGCCTTCGACACCCCCGGCCACGAGGAGATCGAGCTGGCTCTGGTGAAGCTCTACCGCCATACGGGGAAGAAGAAGTACCTGGATCTGGCCGCCTACTTCATCAATACCCGCGGTACCGAAAACGACCGCAACCGCGTCGCCTACAACCAGTCCCACCTCCCCGTCCGCGAGCAGACCGATGCCGTGGGCCACGCCGTCCGTGCCATTTACCTTTATACGGGCATGGCCTACCTGGCCAAGGAAACGGGGGATGAGTCTCTCATCGCCGCCTGTAAGACCCTCTGGGAGGACGTCACCCATCGCAAGATGTACGTCACCGGCGGCCTCGGCTCCACCTACATCGGCGAGGCCTTCACCACCCCCTTCGACCTCCCACCCGATCAGGCCTACACCGAGACCTGTGCGGGCATCGCCCTCTGCTTCTTCGCGAACGGTATGCTGGCCCTGGAAAACAAGGCCGAGTACGCCGACGTGGCTGAGCGCGCCCTCTACAACGGCGTTCTGTCGGGCCTGTCCACCGACGGCGCCCAGTTCTTCTATGAGAACCCCCTGGAGATCAACCTCTCCGAGCGCTTCACCAGCGTCTGGGGCGCCCGCCGATTCCCCGCCCACCGCCGTGTGGCCTGCTTCGGCTGCTCCTGCTGTCCTCCCAACATCAACCGCCTCCTGCCCACCCTCGGGGGCTACGTCTACGGCCTGGAGGGGGATACCCTCTATATCAACCAGTTCGCCGATTCGGACATGACCGACGGGAACGTGACCGCTGCTATCTCCACCGCCTACCCCAACGAGGGTACGGTTACCGTCACCGCTACAGGCGTATCCAAGCTGGCTATCCGCATCCCCGCCTGGTGCGATGCCTACACGCTGAACAAGGACTATACCCTTGTGGATGGCTACGCCGTGGTGGATCATGACGGTACCCCCGTCACCGTGACCTTTGACCTCACCCCTCGCAAGGTCTGGGCGGATCCCCGTGTTCTCCGCACTGCCGGCCAGGCCGCCGTCATGAAGGGCCCCGTGGTCTATTGCGCTGAGGGCGTGGACAACGGCGAAGGCGAGCTGCATAACTACGTTCTTCCCGCTGAGTTCTCCGCCGCCGAGGAGCCTTCCGCCGACTACAGCCTCCCCAACCTCATGCTCCCCTGCACCAAGCGGGTAGCAGACGATGGCAGCCTCTACCGCAATACGCCCCCCAGGACCGAGCTTGCCGTTTTGAGGCTCATCCCCTACAGCACCTTCGCCAATCGCGAGGAGACCGATATGCGGGTCTGGTTCGCCACCGAGTGAGAGTGACCGCCCATATTCCCCCGTCCCGGATCCTCCCGTAACAGAGACAGAGCCCCGTGCCCGATTTGCGGCGCGGGGCTTTTGCTATTGGCGCCCACTCGCCCCGCTCCATCCCCCTCGGGACAGGATCCATCCCCCTACGAACAGGGTGTCGGTCACGAGGGCGGGTACTGTGAAGCTTCTGAGAGAGGTGAAGACCAGAATGGCATCGGTAACGCCTCCGTCGGGGGAGGTCAGCAGGGCGGGGAACCAGCGGAGCAGGAGAGCTGTGACCCCGCCGCAGAGAAGCCCCTGGGCGGCCTTGGCCAGCAGGTAAGGGCGAAAGGACAGCCCCCGCCCGCCGCACAGGGTCATGACCTGACAGTGGACCGAGATCCCCGACCAGCCCGCGAAGGCGGCGGTGAGGATCACGCCCCATTCCCCGGGAAGGGAGGCGGCGCGGCTGATGCCGCCGGTCATTTCCAGAAGCCCGCAGAGAAGGAGATACCCCGTACTGCCCACAGCTCCCCGTCCCTCGGCGATCCACTCCAGCGCCCCTGTGACCGCCGAAAAGAAGACCACGTAGGCGCAGACGGTGAGCATAGCCGAGGTGGAGGAGGAGATCGCCCCCGCTAGCGCCGTGGGGAGGGAGGCGATCCCGTCGGCCCGCAGGCCGGAGGGAAAATGGGGATGCTCGGCGGGCTCCTTTCCCCGTCCCATGAGGAAGCGGGCCAGAAAGCCCACAAGGAAGCCGCAGCCCAGCACCACGCAGTATAGGATCACCCCCAGCCGCCGACTGCCGAAGAGGGACAGCCCCACCGCCGAGATGAGAAAGGCCGAGCTGGGATTGCTGACGAAGGTCAGAAGATGCTGGCATTCCTTCCTGGATATGACGTTTCTGTCCAGCAGGGACACCGCCGTCCGCGCCCCCACGGGAAAGCCGCAAAGAGAACCCAGAAAGACCGCCGACGCTCCCGCCCCCGAGAGCCCGAAGAGACGGCGCATCATCCGCGAGAACAGCCGCCCAAGCGCCTCCCCCGCCCCGCTGGAGACCAGCAACTCGGAGATCACCATGAAGGGGAACAGGGAAGGGATCACGGTCTGGGCGCACAGGGTCAGACCTCTGCCCATGTAGCGGATGGCCGCCGAGGAATTGCGCAGGATCAATAGAAAGCAAAAGGCGGACATGAGGCAAAAGCCCGCCCGCCGGGCGGTCAGTCTCCCCTCCGCGCGGTTGTGACGGTCAGGATCGCCAAAGAGGGGGGAACGGTGTTTTCGGGTCATGGAAAAGCCTCCCTGCGCATATAGTTTTCTGCATCAACTATATGGCGGGAGGTCGTCAAACATGAATCATCCGAAGAAAATACATCGAGTCGGACAGAGGGATCACGGCGGGAGCGGGGAGCGCCGCGGTCCGGCCGAGTGGCTGGCCGTGTATCTGGATATTCCCTCGGACGTCACCGAGGGGGGCTTGCGGCTGGATCTGCGGGGGCGGCATTCCCTGACGGTCTACGGCTGCAGAGAGATCCTGGATTTTTCCCCCCGCGAGATCCGTCTGCGGCTCGCTGAGGGGAGCGTGACCGTCGGCGGGCGACGCCTCATCTGCTCTTCCTACCTGGCGGGCGCGGTCAGCATTGAGGGGTGTATCTGCGGCATTACCTTTTGCGACGGGGAGGGTGAGGCATGATCCCATCGATTCCGTATGTTTTGGCGGGGTACCGCCCTGTTTCGGTCTCGCGGGAGCACGCCGCCGCTCTCCTGGAGCTTTGTCGCCGCTTGAGCATTCCCTACGAGGACTTCAGAAGCCGCGAGGATGGCGGCATCATCCTGCGCTTCCGTCGGCGGGACGCGGAGCGCCTGGGACGGCTCTGCTCCGAGGCGGGGATCCCTCTGGAGGGGGGACGGGAGGGCGGTCTGTCCCGCCTTCTCCGCCGCCTGGGAGCGCGGCCGGGGATCCTGGCCGGTATGATGGCAGGGGCGGTGCTTCTGGCAGCCTCCCAAGGCGTGGTCTGGGACGTCCGCATCAGCGGCAACAGCACCGTATCCGACCGTGAGGTGCGGGAATCTCTGGCGGCCTGCGGCCTGGCGGTTGGGACCCCTCTGCGGGGCTTTCGGGCAGACGTCACCGAGAATCGGGTGCTACTCTGCGATGACCGCCTGGCCTGGATCTCTGTCAACCGCAAGGGCACCGTGGCCTACGTAGAGGTGCGGGAGGCGGTAAAGCCCCCTGAGATCCCCCCCGAGGTCCCCCGGGACCTGGTGGCCGCCCGCGGGGGGATCATTGAGTATATCGAGCTGGTGGAGGGAAACGTGCGGGTCACGGCGGGACAGATCGTGGGGGAGGGGGACATCCTGGTCAGCGGTATCTACGATTCCGCCCAGCTGGGGGTGCGACTGGAATCCGCCAAAGCCAGGGTCTTCGCCCGTACCACCCGCGTCTTTTCGACGGAGATCCCCCTTTCCTACAGTCGGAAGGTCTACCTGACCGATCGGGGGGAGGGAGGGGATGAGTTATGGGTGGAAAAACGGGTAATTTTTTTCGGCCGTCACATAAAATTTTCAAAAAAGACTGGACATACAGGGCGCTTTTGTGATACAATAGAGAGTGAGAAATCATGGGGTCTTGGAGACGGGGTGGGATTCCCTCTGTCGACCCGCACGGTCTGGTGTCTGCCTTATACCCTCGTCCCCGCCACCCGTACCTACTCCGAGGCGGAGGAGCTGGCTTACTTTGAACTGGCCCGTTACCTGTCCGCCATCCCCGGAGGCGCGACCCTTCTTGGCAAGGAGATCACCCTCCGCCACGGCGAGGAATCCCTGACCATGACCTGCGTCCTCACCGTCGTGGAGGACATCGCCGCCGAGCGGCCCATACAGGTCGCGGACTGATTCCCGAACACATCCCAAACAGGAGCTTATACATGAACCAAAGAATCATTAAGGTCGAAAACGCCGAGGCCACCGCCCTGATCTTCGGCGCGTACGATTCCAATCTGCGCATCATCGAGGATGCCTTTCCCGTCTCCCTGCGCAACAGATCGGGGGAGGACGGCACCGATGCCATCGTGATCAGCGGTGAGAGCATGGACCAGGTCAATCTGGCCGCCGCCGCGGTGGAGTACCTCCGCGACATGGTGCGCCATACCAACGAGATCACCGACCAGTCGGTCCGCTACGTGGTGGATATGATGAGCAGCGGAAACGGCGGGGAGCTTTCCGCCATCGGCTCGGATTGCATTTTTGTTACCGCCAAGGGCAAACCCGTCAAGGCCAAGACCGCGGGCCAGTCCCGCTACGTGGAGGCTATCCGCAAGAATACCGTGACCCTGGGCATTGGTCCCGCGGGTACGGGTAAGACATTTCTCGCCGTGGCCATGGCGGTCAAGGCTCTGAAGGAGAAGCAGGTCTCCCGCATCATCCTCACCCGCCCGGCCATCGAGGCAGGCGAGCGGCTGGGCTTCCTCCCCGGTGATCTGCTCAGCAAGATCGACCCCTATCTCCGTCCCCTCTACGATGCCCTTGGAGAGATGTTGGGCCCCGAGACTCATCAGAAGCTGGTGGAGAAGGGGGTCATTGAGGTGGCCCCCCTGGCCTACATGAGAGGCCGTACCCTGGACGACGCCTTCATTATTCTGGACGAGGCCCAGAACGCCACCCCCGAGCAGATCAAGATGTTCCTCACCCGTATGGGCTTTGGCTCCAAGGTGGTGGTCACGGGTGATCTGACCCAGACAGACCTCCCCTTCGGCCAGCGCTCGGGCCTCTCCACCGCCATCAAGATCCTGGACGGCATTGACGATATCGCCATCCACTACCTCACTGAGAAGGACGTGGTGCGCCACCACCTGGTCCAGAAGATCATCCTGGCCTACGACGCCTACGACCGCGAGCTGGCGGCCAAACGTCAGCAGAACAGCGAAAACCGCGACCGCCGCGACGACCGTCGGGACGACCGTCGGGACGGCCGCAACGGGGACCGCCCCGCTTACAGACCTCGCCGCAATAACAACAATTAAGACGCCTCAAGGGAAAGGAGTTACATATGCAACACGTACCCCCCATGATCTACTTCGTCAACGATCAGGACAAGCTCCCCGTGACCTACAAGCTCAAGATGCTGACCCGCCGCGCCGTGGAGACGGTCCTGGAGCACGAGCAGTACAACAACTCCTGCGAGGTGTCGGTGACCTATACCGATAATGAGCAGATCCATGAGCTGAACCTTCAATACCGAGGCGTGGACCGCCCCACCGACGTTCTGTCCTTCCCCCTCATGGACTTTTCAGGGGAGAGCGACGAGCCCGTGGCAGATGAGCCCGTGGTGAGCCTCGGTGACATTGTGATCTCCCTGGAAAAGGCTGCGGAGCAGGCCGCGGAGTACGGCCACAGCTTTGAGCGGGAGGTGGCCTTCCTGACCGTCCATTCCATGCTCCATCTCCTGGGCTACGACCACATGGAGGAGGACGAGGAACGGGATATGCGTGCCCGTCAGCGGGTGGTCATGGAGCTTCTGGGGCTTGCGGTTGAGTCCCGGGAGAATTGACGTGAAAGGAGAGGACGATCATGAACGACGACCGACAGAATCAGAGCGGCGGCTTGTTCTCGGATGAGTTCGAGACCCCCAAGCGGGAGAACCCCTACCTGAAGAAGAATCGGGAAAAGACTGCCTCCGCCAAGAAAAAAGAGACGGGGGACAAGCCCGCACGCGAGGAGAATACCCTCTTTGCCGCACGGGAGGAGGCCCCCGCCCCCCGCGCCTCACGGGACAGCGATACGCCCACCCGCAAGCGTACCTTCTCGGACTGGATGTTCGAGCACGTCAAGCTCATCGCCACCATCGCCACGGTGCTGGTGGTGCTGGCGCTGGTGCTGATCACCGACGTGGTAACCATCGTGGAGAACGCCATCACCCAGAGCCAGCAGGCCGATAAGGAGGAGATCACCCTCACCTACGTCAAGGGCCTGACCGAAAAATCCACCCCCATTACCTGGAATGATCTGAAAAAGTTCCGTTACGACAGCTCGGACGCCAAGGATTCGGTGACCTGGATGCTCTCGGTCAAGGGAACCAGCTACGAGCTGTGGATCTCGGGTGTCAGCACCGACAAGCCTCCCATGTACGTCTACCTCTACGATATGCGGACGGGAGATCGTCTCGTCCTCGGCGAGGAGGACTTTGACACCTTCATTGAGGAGCATTCCAAATAATTACAGCCAGTAAAGGATAACTAAGTCATGAAAAGAACCGGCTTCATTGCCCTTGTGGGTCGTCCCAACGTGGGAAAATCCACCCTGCTCAACGCCATGCTGGGAGAGAAGATCGCCATTGTCTCCTCCAAGCCCCAGACCACCCGCAACCGCATCAGCGGCATCCTTACTCTGGGAGAGGACCAGTACGTTTTCCTGGATACCCCCGGCATCTTCAAGCCCCAGAATTCTTTGGGCGACTTTATGGTGCGCACCGCTAACGCCACCATGCAGGATGCCGACGCCGTGGTTCTGGTCACCGATCTCGGCAAGGAGATCTCCAAGGTTGAGGAGGACGTCATCGCCTACGCCAAGCGGGCGGAGGTCCCCTGTATCCTGGTGCTGAACAAGACCGATCTGTACAACGCCACCGAGGTGGCTGAGGCCATTATGAAGTACGCCGCCATCCACGACTTCACCGCCGTGGTGCCCCTGTCCGCCAAGAGCGGCAAGGGAGTCAAGGCTGTGCTGGACGAGTGCAAGCCCTTCCTGCGGGAATCCGATTGGTTCTATCCCGAGGATATCGCCACCGACCAGCCCGAGCGGGTCATGGCCGCCGAGATCATCCGCGAGAAGGTACTGCGCACCACAAACAAGGAGATCCCCCACGGTGTGGCCGTAGTCATCGAGAAGTTCACCGAGGATCCCAAGACGGGCATGGTCTCCATCCACGCGAACATCTACTGCGAGAGAGATTCCCACAAGGGCATCATCGTGGGCAAGGGCGGCGAGGGCCTGAAGCGCGTCGGCTCCTACGCCCGCCAGGATCTGGAGAACCTCTTTGGCACCAAGGTCTACCTGAATCTCTGGGTCAAGGTCAAGGAAAACTGGCGGGACAGCGCCGCCACCGTGGCGAACTTCGGCTATAACGACCAGTGAGGCAGCTCTCCTCCGAGCTCCTCCCATTCTGAAAATCAGGGAACCCTATGATGAACCGATACATACGATCCACCGAGAAGGGGCCGTCCCGTCTCATCACGGTCAACGGCCTTGTGACTCGCTCCTACTCCTCGGGCGAGCATGACCGCGTGGTGCATATTCTGACTGAGACCCATGGGAGACTGGCGGTGATGGTCAAGGGGGTCTCCTCCAAAAAGAACAGCGGGGCGGCGTCCTGTACCCAGCTCTTTACCTACGGCAACTACGAGATCTATCGCGGAAAGACCGGCGATCTATACTGGTTCCGCGGCGGCTCGGTCCTGGTCTCCTTCTACCGCCTGTCCGAGGATCTCCCCCGTATGGCGCTGGCCGCCTACCTCTGCGATATCGCCTCGGAGCAGAGCGCCGAGGAGGAAGGGAACGGCGAGACCGCCGAGCTGCTCCGAATGCTGCTCAATTCCCTATACGTCCTGGATCGGGGCGGGTATTCCCCCGCCCTCGTCAAGGGAGTCTTCGAGCTTCGCACCGCCTGTCTGCTGGGGTATCGCCCCGATCTGACGGGCTGCTCCCTCTGTGGGGAGGGGTATCCCGAGCAGGCGTACCTGGACGTTATGAACGGCAGTCTCGTCTGCGCGGACTGCCGGACCAAGCGCAACCGCCTGTCAGAGCGGCAGGCCGAGCTTTTGGAGCGGGATCTGGGTGAGCGGCGGGTGATCTGTCCCCTGTCCGCCTCGGTCCTGGCCGCCATACGCTACGCCGTGACCGCCCCGGAGCGCAAGATCTTTTCCTTCAGTCTTAAGGACACCGAGGAGGAAAGGTGCTTCGAGCGCACCGCTGAGACCTATCTGCTCAATCAGCTGGAGCGGGACTTCGATACCCTGCGCTTCTACCGCTCCGTGGCGGAATGACCGCCCACTCCATAGAAAGGAGAAAGCACCGCTATGCGTGATAAAGGAATACGTCCGGGTCCGCGCAGAGCGGTGCTTTGGATCTTGATCCTGTTGCTTTTCGCTCAGATGCTGGCCGCCTGCCGGTCGGGACAGACTCCTCCCGCGGATACCTCTCCGAGCCTTCCCCCGTCCTTAGGCGACGGGGATGGACTTTTGACTCTGGCCCCCGCGGGGGACCCCTCCGAGCCTCATGACGACCCTCTGCCCCCCTTGAGAGAGCTTGACCCCACCGCTCCCTACGCCGCTCTGGTCATCACCTCCTACTACGCCGCGGGCAACGTGGCGGGGAAGGCCATGGCTGCCGCCTCCTTCGTGGAGCTGCACAACGGCGCGGACGTCCCTGTCTCCCTGGATGGACTGTCCCTCTACGTCGCGGATCGAGGCGGGGTCTTCACCGAATACCGCTTCGCCGAGGGGGACACCATCCCCCCACAGGGCTACTTCTTGATCCGAGGCCGTGACGCGGGCGGTGTCCACGCCGACGTTCTGTCGGTGGCGCGGTACGATACCCGCTTCAGGACCCTCTCCCCCGATCCCGACAGCACCCGCATCGTCCTCGGTAAGGCGGGCATGAACCTTCCCGCCGATCAGCCTTTGACCGCTCTGGACAAGGTCTTTGACTATGTCTCCGCCCACCCCCTGGATGCAGACGATACCTACCACTATATCGGTAGCGCCTCGGTCAATAAGCTCATCCGCCGCAAGGCCGACAGCCAAAAGACCGACTTCCAGTCCATCCATTTGGGGAAAGCCTCCAGCACCGTCCTGTCCCAGATCACTCCCCGTACCACCGAGGGACGGGTCAACACCGCCGTCCGGTCTCAGATCCCCGAGGTGATCTTCTCTCACCCCGGCGGCGTCTACGAGGAGGGCTTTGACCTCATCCTCACCGCCCCCGAGGGCTATACCGTCTACTATTCCATCAACGGCACCGATCCCCGTTTGGGTGTCTCCATGGCCTACAAGACCCCCCTCCACCTGTCGGAGACCACCGAAATGGGCTGGGGCAAGCTCACCGCCATGAGCGCCACCCTCATGGGGAAGCAATACGACCCCCTGACCGCCACCTTCCCGGGAGCGGCGGTGATCCGAGCCTTCGCGGTGAAGGATTCCGACGGCACCGTGACTCCTCTCACCACCCACACCTACTTCATCGGTAAACTCTACACCGAGTGGGGGATCGACATGGTCAGCGTCTCGGTGAACAGCGATGACTTCATGGGAGCCGGCGGCATCTACAACACCCTCCGCACCGACCCCGACGGCGGCCACAGCCACATACCCGCCTACGTGGAGTTCTTCTCTCCCGACGGACAAAGCGTCCATACGGGTTGGTCCGAGATCGCCATGAACGGCCGAGGCTCCCTGGGCATGACCCAGAAGTCCTTCCGCATCCTCCTCAAGTCCACCGTTATGGATACCGAGGAGGTCCACGAGAACCTCAATACCCTGAATTACGATCTCTACAAGGAGTACGCCTCCGTCACACCCGACGGTGAGCGGGTCACCTGGTACCGCCACATCCTCCTCCGCAACGGCGGCGGCGACATGAGCGGCTCCACCATCTCCCGTTCCCACATCGGCGACGCCTACATCCAGCGCCTGGACCGCGTCCTCATCCCCGACGTCATGGCCTACACCCCCGTCATGACCTTCATCAACGGCGAGTTCTGGGGAATGTTCAACGCCCGCGACCGTATGGATCCCAAGTATTTTGAGGGGAAATACGGTATCGCCGAGGAGGACTTCGCCCTCCTGGAGTGTCCCTATCCCCTGACCTTCGGCTGGAACGTGGACTTCACCACCGCCAACGGCGACCCCGCCGAGGCCACCTACTTCATGGAGCTGGTCAACTTCTGTATGCAGAACGATATGTCGGTGCAGTCCAATTACGACTACATCGCTGAGCGCGTGGACCTGGACGGCCTCATCGACCAGTACTGCGCCCAGATTTACCTCTGCTGCTCCGACTGGCCTTCCAACAACATCAAGGTCTGGCGCAATACCAACCCCGACCACCCCACCATGGACACCAAGTGGCACTTCACCATCGTGGACACGGACCACGGCGTGGGCCTGAACTCGGATATCCACACCAACCTCTGGGGCGTCATCAACGACGGCCCCGTCCTGTCCCGCATCGTGGGCCATATGCTCCAAAACAAGGACTTCCGCGAACGCTTCCAGATGCGCTATATCTGGTGCATGGAGGTGGCCTTCGCCCCCGAGCGGATGCACGCCGAGCTGGATACCCTGGTGGACACCATCCGCCCCGTCATGCAGTACCAGCTGGACCGCTTCCGCTGTACCAACGGCGAGCGCACGAGCTGGGACAAATGGTATTCCTACATCGAGACCATCCACCACTTCGCCGACAACCGCTATGAGCCCGCCAAAGCGCAGTTCATGGCCTGGGCGGGGATGAACGACGCCTACTATCGGTATCTGAAGAATCAGGCGGTGAAGGAGTGGGGAAGCACCGCGGGGTAAGTTTTTTTTGAAGAAAAAATCGAAGAATTTCCCTGAAACCTATTGCAAAAAATCCCCAAATGTGATATCATAGTACTGTATGCAAGGACGAGCCTTGCAGTCAATTCCGTATTTATTTTTATGGAGGAACATAAACATGAATCAGAACGAGCGTTATCTTTCCGCCAAGGAAATGTATGCAAAGATCGGTGTTGACACCGAGGCTGCTCTGGCCAAGCTCCAGAACATCCGCATTTCCATGCACTGCTGGCAGGCCGACGACGTCCACGGCTTCGAGGGCATGGGTGCCCTGACCGGCGGTATCCAGACCACCGGTAACTACCCCGGCATCGCCCGCAACCCTGAGGAGGTCTTCGCCGATCTGGACAAGGCCCTGTCCCTGATCCCCGGTACCCACAAGATCAACGTCCACGCCAACTACGCCATCGGCGAGCCCGGTGAGGTCATCGAGCGCGACAAGCTGGAGCCCCGCCACTTCGCTAAGTGGGTGGAGCTGGCCAAGAAGCACGGCTGCGGTCTGGACTTCAACCCCACCATCTTCTCTCACCCCATGGCTAAGGACGGCATGACCCTGTCTCACCCCGACAAGGAGGTTCGTGACTACTGGGTTCGTCACACCATCGCTTGTATCCGCATCTCCGAGTATTTCGCAACCGAGACCGGTTACCCCTGCGTCATGAACATCTGGACCGGCGACGGTACCAAGGATATCCCCGCTGACCGTATGGGTCCCCGCGCCCGCTACGCTGACTCCATCGACCGCGCTCTGGCTTGCGGCTACGACAAGTCCAAGGTCTACGTCACCGTTGAGTCCAAGGTCTTCGGCATCGGCGTCGAGGCTTACACCGTCGGCTCCGGCGAGTTCTCCCTGTGCTACGCCATCTCCCGCGGCATCACTCCTCTGATGGACAACGGTCACTACCATCCCACCGAGGTTGTCTCCGACAAGATCCCCGCTCTCCTTTGCTTCTCCGACAAGATCGCTCTCCACATCACCCGCCCCATCCGTTGGGACTCCGACCACGTGGTCGCCTTCGACGATGAGACCCGCGAGATGATGAAGGAGGTCGTCCGTTGCGACGCTCTGGATCGCGTGTTCCTGTCCACCGACTATTTCGATGCTTCCATCAACCGCGTTTCCGCTCTGATCATCGGTATGCGTAACGTCCAGAAGGCTCTGCTCAACGCCCTGCTGACTCCCAACGAGGATCTGAAGGCTCTGCAGGATGCCGGCAACTACTCCAAGCTGTTCGCTCTGCAGGAGGAGTACAAGCTCATGCCTCTGGGTGACGTCTGGGCCGAGTTCTGTGTCCGCAATGGCGTCTGCCCCTGCAACAACTGGTACTCCGAGATCGAGAAGTACGAGGCAGAGGTCCTCTCCAAGAGAGTCTGATCGGCTCCGATCCGTACGTAAAACAGCCACTCCCGCTCGGGAGTGGCTGTTCTTTTGCCCGTGTCCGTGACCGCGGGGGTGGCCCGTCGGTGGACGTCATTGCGAAAAGACGGTCTCCACCAGCCTTTTTGCCCCGGCGGGTGAATAGACCCAGCGGTCGATATGGCTGACCTCGTCTCCGCGGATGTAGTAGTGCAGCCGCGGCAAGGGAACGGGCTCCCCTCTGTAGGCATCGATGAGCACCAGCTTCACCTTCATGCGCTCGGGAATGATGCTCTTGATGAAGACCGCCGCCGTCCGCCCTACCAGGGAATGGACCGCCTCGCGGTCGCAGTCCCGTACCTCGGCCAGCCCTGCCAGATTGGGCGCCAGCTCCACGAAGACCCCGTAGTCCTCCACGCTCCGCACGATTCCCGCCACGGTCTGCCCCGGGGTGAACCGCGCCGCGTTCTGCTCCCAGGTACCCAATAGCTCTCTGGTGGACACGAAGATCCGCCCGGTTCCGCGGTCGATACTCCGCACCGCGCACCAAATGGTCTGCCCGTTGTACAGGCGGTCATGCGGGTGGGAGATGCGGGAGATGGAAATGCAGTCCACCGAGAGCAGGGAGGGAATGCCGCACCCCACGTCCACAAAGGCTCCGAAGCTTTCCAGATGGGTCACTCGCCCGCGGATGACGTCTCCCGCCTCCAGACCGTCCAGATAGCTTGCGGCGCACTCGGCTTGGGCCAGGCGGCGGGAAAGATACACCGTGGTGCCCGTCTCCTCCGAATACTCCATTCCCGTCACCTTGCAGGCTACTGCTTTGCCTACGCGGGTCAGAATGGCGATATCCTTGGGTGGCTCTCCGTTGTGGCTCCACACCGCGTCAGCGCGGGGGATGATGCCCCGCACCCCGGGGAGAGCAGGGAAGTCAATATGTAAGTTCAATTCGGAATCACAGAGGACCGCCGTCCCCTCAATGATCGCCCCAACCTCCATAGCCCGCTCCAGGCCCTGCAGGGTAGCCGTATATTCCCGATTGCGGGTCGTGGTCAGAAGCTGCCCCTCGGGCAAATAGGTTGTTTCCATAAAATGTCCATCCTTTCTTTTGGGGTCTTCGCCCCGTCTGCCCTATTCTATGCACCGCCGGGGAAGAATAGACCGATTCCCCGCCGAAGAACCACGGCCAACCGACCCAATCCCGAAGGACCGTTTACTTCAAGCGCTGCCGGCCAAGGAAATAGAGGGGGCAACCGCAGCCAAAAACATAGCGGTTCATCCACCCTGAAAATTTGAGCCCACCAGTGACAAGCCCCGGCCAAGGAGGACGGGGATAGGGCAACAGCAACCGAAAACAAGTACCCGCCTCCCCCGGGAAAGGGGGCGGGAAACTTCGGCGTCTGAGATGGTTCCTGCCCCCTTTCCCACAGCCGAGCTGAACAGGATCCAAAACCGAAACGGCCGCTGACACCCAAAATTCCCAAAGTAACCCCAAGCATTCCGAAGCAGGGAAGAAACAACCATCTAAACGCCAAGGTTTTCCCCCTGCCCCGGGCGCCCTTGACAACAACCCCTCTTGTATAATCTATACAAAAACCCCGCCAAATAAATCCTTCCGACTGTGCCGAAAATGTGACGGCACAAAAGTCTGAACGAGCAAAACGGGCGAAAACGCGAGAAAACAAGAGATTGACGAATGCTAAATTAAAAAAATCAAAAAAATTTCAAAAAGTACTTGACAAGTGTACCGAAGTATGATATAATAAGCGCCGTGAGTAAAAAACGACCCATGCCCATTTGCCGCGCAAACGAATAAGCGGTTGACGGAGCATGGAAGATTCTAAAAGGAGAAAGAAACAATGTCTACTTACATGCAGAAGAACGAGACCGTGGTTCGTAAGTGGTACGTCGTCGACGCCGCTGACAAGCCCCTGGGTAGAACCGCTGTCGCTGTCGCTGACCTGCTCCGCGGCAAGAACGACCCCACCTTCACCCCCCATGCCGATTGCGGTAACTTCGTCATCGTCATCAACGCCGAGAAGGCTGTCCTGACCGGCCGCAAGATGGAGCAGAAGTACTACTACCGTCACACCGGCTACATCGGCGGTCTGAAGGCTGTCCAGGCCAAGACCATGATGGCCACCAAGCCCGAGCGCGCAATGGAGATTGCCGTTAAGGGTATGCTCCCCCACAACCACCTGGGTGCCAAGGCTTTCACCCGTCTGAAGGTCTATGCAGGCGCCGCTCATAAGCACGAGGCTCAGAAGCCCGAGACTTACGAGGCATAATCAAAGAAAGGAAGGTCAATGAATATGTACACCAGTGCAAAGCCCTACTTCTACGGCACCGGCCGCAGAAAGAAGTCCGTCGCCCGCGTTCGTCTGTACCCCGGCAGCGGCGAGATCACCATCAACGGCCGTTCCATCGATGAGTACTTCGGTCTCGAGACCCTGAAGCTCATCGTCAACCAGCCCTTCGGCGTTACCGGCACCACCGGTAAGTTCGACATCGTTGCCAACGTGACCGGCGGCGGTATCTCCGGCCAGGCCGGCGCGATCCGTCACGGTGTCGCCCGCGCTCTGCTGACCGCCGACGCTGAGTACCGTCCCGCCCTGAAGGCCGCCGGCTTCCTGACCCGCGACCCTCGTATGAAGGAGAGAAAGAAGTACGGTCTCAAGGCCGCTCGTCGCGCTCCTCAGTTCTCCAAGCGCTGATTTTTCATCGCATATACAAAAAGCTCTGCTACGGCAGGGCTTTTTGTTTCTTCGCAGGGCAGTTCACTTTGTAAAGAAACCCGCCGTCCTATTTACTTTTCACCGTTTTTATGGTATAATACAACTAATAGATAAACTTGAATTTGACGAGGGTGTGAATGATGAAAACATTATTCATGATTGGCGGCACGATGGGAGTGGGCAAAACAACCGTGTGCCAACAGTTAAAACGAGATTTACAGAATAGCGTATTTCTTGACGGAGATTGGTGTTGGGATGCAAGTCCGTTCCAAGTAACCGATGAAACAAAAGCAATGGTGACGAATAATATTTGTTACTTACTCAATAATTTTCTGAAATGTTCTGCATACGATAATATTATTTTTTGTTGGGTGATGCATGAGCAGAGTATTATCGATTCCAT
>JAZNJA010000154.1:0-4268 GCA_045577755.1 Eubacteriales bacterium | reverse complement strand
GCCAAGGAGTTGCCTGACTGGGTTGTCTTCCTAAGACCGCTTGGCCTCCGACTTACCTGAATGCCCTCTACCAAGGCCGCACCCTCTACTTCGGCGACCTCCACAACCACGCCAACACAGGCGGCACCAGCGACGGAAAACGCACCCTGGAGCATTGGAAGGGCGCCCTTGAGGCCCTCCGCATGGACTTCGTCGGCATCCTGGATCACAGGCAGGTCCGGCATATGTACCTCCCCGAGTGGGAGGATGGCCTCTTCATCTGCGGCACCGAGCCGGGGGCCGTCATCAAGGATTGCATGGCCATCGGCGGGCATAACGATATCCACTACAATATGCTGTTCCCCTCCCCGGGGGAGCTGGAGGAGCTTCTGGCCGAGTGGCCTCGCTACGAGTTCACGGGAGGGGTCGAGGGCCACTTCCGCTACCCCAGCTTCACCCGCGCCGAGATGGTGGCACTGATCGACACCGTTCTTTCCAAGGGTGGCTTCTGGGTCCAGCCCCACCCCAAGCAGCAGCTCCAATCCAATGACCCCATGGACTACTATTTCCGCGACGAGACGGGCTTGGAGGCCTTCTACGGCGATATGCGAAATGAGGCGACCCGACAGAACTACAAGCTCTGGTGCGACCTCCTCGCCCTCGGTAAGCGGATCTTCGTCTGCGCCGGTGAGGACGGCCACGCCTGCGCCCGCGACACCGCCCTGACCGCCATCTACGCGGGAGAGAAGAGCTCGGCGGGATTTTTGTCCCACCTCCGCGTGGGCGACTTCGTCTGCGGCTCGGTGGCCATGCGGATGTGCGCGGGGGACACCGGGATGGGCGGAAAGTGCGTCTTCAACGGTCAGAAGCTCACCGTGTCTGTGGACAAATTCCACGCATCCGTGAAGGATCCTCTACATAAGTACGAGCTGGTCCTTCTGGACGACCGGGGCGAGATCGCCCGCAGGCGCATTACCTGCACCGAGCCTGCCTATTACTCCCTCACCACCGAGGAGTCGGCGAGATTCTACCGCGCCGAGGTGTTCGACGCCAGCCAGAACCTGCGGATCGCCATTGGCAATCCCATCTGGAACGAGAAGTACCTGTAAGGAAAATCGCGTCGCAGTCAGCATAACGAAACAGAGAGCCAAGGGATCACCCCAAGGCTCTCTGCTTTTATGTATTGGATCGGTACGTGGATTTACGCCTCCAGCTTCATATCTCCGTACTGGATCCACCCCAGCTTGCGCATGATCTCGGAGAACAGTAGGGACAGGGCGGCGGGGGCCACAATACAGCAGACCGCAAGCCCCACCCACATCATGGGGGAATGCTCGGTGGAGGCAATCACACCGATGGGACCCACCATGCCGCAGGTACCCATGCCCGCGGCCACGCCGGTGCATTCCAGCTTGAAGACCATGGTGGAGAGGGGACCCACAATGGCGGCGGCCAGCGTAGGAGGCACCCAGATCACGGGCCGGCGGCAGATGTTGCCCATCTGGAGCATGGAGGTCCCCAGGCCCTGGGAGACCAGACCGCCCCACTTGTTCTCGCGGAAGCTGCTGACGGCGAAGCCCACCATCTGGGCGCAGCAGCCGGCCACGGCGGCACCGCCCGCCAGGAGCAGACCCTCCAGGGTACCGTTGGCGGTGGCGACCTCTACGGCGGCAGGGGAGAAGATCATAGCGCAGATGGCCGCGCTGGATATGGGCAGAGTCAGGATGACGCCCACCACGACGGATACGATGATGCCCATGAACAGGGGATACAAGGTGGTGGTGGAGGCGATGAAAATGCCCAGGAAGTACATGACGTAGGACACCAGCGGGCAGAATACCCACGCCCCCGCGAAGCCCGCCAGGAGGGTGACCACAGGGGTGACCAGGATGTCCACGGGGGTCTTCTTGGAGACCAGCATACCCACCTCGGCGGCCAGGATCACCGCGAAGAAGGCGCCCGCGGGGCCCGCGCTGTAGAAAATGTGACCCGCTTCACCGTCGGCTGCGGTGGCCGCCCATTGGATCAGGGCGTTGTCGCAGATGATCGCGCCCATGGCGTTGCCCAGAGCGCCTACCCCCGCGCAGGAGAAGATCACCAGAGGATGAGCCCCCAGCTTGTGGGCGATGGCTACGCCGATGGCCATGCCTGTGGCCGACTTGGCGTAGGAGGCGATGGTTTTGAGTCCGTCCCAGGGGATGTAGTTGCCCAGGGTATCGAAGATGGTGCCGATGAGCAGAGACGCGAAGAGACCCAGAGCCATAGCGCCCATGGCATCGATGAAGTAGCGCTTGGGAAGGGAACGGATCCTGTCGCGAAGACTGCTCTTCCGCTGCCGCTTCAGCTCCGCCTGCTCGGCGCGACGCTTTTTTGCGTACGAATGTTTACCTTTTGCCATAATCAGCTACCTCCAAAAGGATTATTTTACTTTCTCCTCGATTTTCTCGGTGACCTTGGTGACCACGAGCGTGTAGATGGCGGGGATAAAAAGTGCGGGAATAAAATTGGCGGGACGGAGGCGCTTGCCCAGGCTAAGCTCCAAGCCGCAGATCAAGAGGATCACGGCACCGACCAGAGCGATCTGATCCATGAGCTCCGGGGTGAACCGGTCACCCCAAATGGAATAGCAGACGCCGAGCAGTCCCTCCGAGAGCAGCACGGGGACTGCGGAGAAGGGAACCCCTGAGCCAAAAACCACCGACAGGGCGAAGATCAGAACCGCGTCAATAGCCAGCTTGGTGAGGAGCGGGAGGGGATCCCCGTCCATGCGGCCATCCAGAAAATGTGTGAAGATCAAGGAGCTGTATCCGCAGAGGACCGTGGCCATCACAAAGCCGTTACCGCAATCCTGCTGACGCAGAAGAAGCTCCGGCGAGGGCTGAACGGGCTTTTTGCCGTCACCCTTGTCGTGGGCGGGCTCCGACTCGAACAGACGGTGCATCACCAGACCCAGCTTGAAAAATGCCCGATCCAAATCGATCGCGGTACCGAACAGCCAGCCTATGAGAACAGAGACCAGCACCAGCATGGTTCCCTTGATCTCGACCTGGCCCTCTTTCCAGACAAAGAAGCAGTCCCAAAGCTCCGAGGCGGAGAGCAGCACCGTGCCCAGCCCCAGGCAGCGGAGAAAAATATCTCTTGTACTCTGCTTCATGCGCCCGTACAAAAGGGCACCCAGACAGCCCGCCACAATGATGATCAGGGCGTTCAGAATGGGAAAAGCCGAGAGCAGGACGGTGGTGATGACCGACCAGACCTTCAAGGCCAGCTCTTGTATGATTTCCAGCATAGCAAGATCCTTTCTATTATCCGCGGTACGCGGGCAAGCAAATGGATATAGTACACTTGATTATACCACAATTCCGGGAAAAACGCAACCCTTATGGTAAGTTTTTTTGAAATTCAGGAAGAAAATAACACGGACGCAGCAGAGGGTCACGACGGTAAGGACAAAAAGGAAAGCTCCCCCCGACCGGACGTCGAGGGGAGCGGGAACCCGCCGCGAGGGAAACGCGGCCGGACGGATCAGCAACCGCCGCAGCAGCAGAGGAACAGCAGGACGATAATGGCGATCCAGAGCCAGTTGTTGTTGTCGAAGACGTTGCACAGACAGTTGTTCATAGTGAACCTCCCGAAAATATGAAGTACGGAGGCGGTGGATCCCGTCTCCACTATCATAATATGTCGGAGGCGGAAGAAGGTGCGGGAAACCTGTCGCGGGGGAAAGAAAAAAACTTTCTCTTTATCCAAAATACCTCTTGACAAAAAGAGGGAAATGGTATATAATATATGCATTCGCGGGTATAGTCTAATGGTAAAACTCCAGCTTCCCAAGCTGGCTACGCGGGTTCGATTCCCGTTACCCGCTCCAAAAATAGAGGGGACACTGAATGGTGTCCCCTCTATTTTTGGAATGAGTAATGGGCGCGAGAGACCGCTTCAAACCGCAAGAAAGCCTTTCCAATTCTGATCTTTTCGTGCGGTTTGATGCCGAGCTTGCTCGGCGGGGTTCAGATTCCCGATGCCTGTTTTCTCTGCAGTTGGATAGAAAATTGGGGGTTGTCGGGCTGTTTGTTTGCTCCTTGCCCGCGTTATCTGCCCTCTCACCGCTGCGCGGAGCTCCCCCAGAGGGGGAGCCTTTCGTGCCATGTTTGTGATTTTCCCTTATCCGACAAGGCTAATAGGCTCCCCCTCCGGGGGAGCTCCGCGCAGCGGTGAGAGGGCAGATAACGCGGGCAAGGAGCAAACAAACAGCCCGACAACCCCCAATTTTCTATCCAACTGCAGAG
>JAZNJA010000153.1:0-30525 GCA_045577755.1 Eubacteriales bacterium | reverse complement strand
ACAAAATATCGAAAAAACCCTTGACACAAAAAGAGAGTTGTGGTATAATGGCATCACCAAGTCGGAGGCCAACGGTCTTAGGAAGACAACCCAGTCAGCCACCTCCTTGGCTCCCAGAACGACATGGCTACGACCCGACTTCTCCCCCCCCTCCATTCGTGTGAAATTTCATAAAAATCACAAAATATCGAAAAAACCCTTGACACAAAAAGAGAGTTGTGGTATAATGGCATCACCTCTGCGAAGAGCTTTTTTGTTGTGCCCGAAACTTGCGCCACAAGACGGACACGGGCTCCCGGAGAGGGAGGTACACGGCAGTCTTACTTCCGTGAGACTGCAAATAATTTTTATGGGAGGTGCCGATATCATGGCTAATGAAGTAAGAGTCAAGGTCACTCTGGTGTGCACTGAGTGCAAGCAGAGAAACTACGACACAATGAAGAACAAGAAGAACAACCCTGACAGACTTGAGCTCAAGAAGCACTGCAAATTCTGCCGCAAGCACACTCTTCACAAAGAGTCTAAGTGATTGGGAGGAATGAACATGTTTAAGAGCAACAAGCTGGCTGTCCTGGCTGCTCTCCTGTCCCTGCTGATGCTGGTGTCCATGCTGGCTGTCGTCCCCGCGTTTGCCGAGGACGCTACCACCGTCGAGGAGACCACCGTCGCTGAGACCGTTGAGGCCACCGAGCCCGAGAGCTCCGACGAGACCGAGGCCGGCACGAAGGCCGAGTCCTCCACCGAAAAGGGTACTGAGGCTTCCACTAAGAAGGAAGAGACCACGACCGAGGAGGACACCAAGGAGGAGGCCGAGAAGAAGAAGCAGCAGAGAACCCGCGGTATCATCAATCTGGTGGTCGGCGGCGTCATTCTCGCCGGTCTGATCGTGCTGATCATCCTTTACCGTGCCAAGATCCCCGGCTGGTGGAAGGGTCTGAAGTCCGAGTGCGGCAAGATCACCTGGTGCCCTAAGGACAAGCTGAAGAAGAACGTATTCGTCGTCGTCATCATTATCCTCGTCATCGCTTTCGCCATTGGCGTGCTGGACTTCGTTTTCTCCAGAGGTATGATCCTTCTGGGCGAGCTGTTCCACTAATCAAAGGTGATCCGACATGAGTGATATCGATGAGATGAACGTAGGCCCGCGGTGGTATGTGGCGCACACCTATTCGGGCTATGAAAGCAAGGTCAAGGCAAACCTTGAAAAGATCGTAGAGAACCGCGGTCTCGGAGACAAGATCTTCGATATCCGCATTCCCGTCGAGACCATCGTTGAAAAAAACGGTGACGTCGAGAAGGTGGTGGAGGTCAAGATCTTCCCCAGCTACGTCTACATCAAGATGGTCATGACCGATGAGAGCTGGCACGCCGTCCGTAACATCACGGGCGTGACCGGATTCGTGGGTCCCGGGTCCCGTCCCACCCCCCTGTCCGATGCCGAGGTCGAGGCTCTCAACATTGAGGAGGTCAAGGTACGCCTGGCCGTGAACGTGGGTGACAACGTGCAGATCGTTGCCGGCCTGTTCGAGGGCTATACGGGTGTTGTCCAGTCGATCTCCGACGATCTGCGCAACGTCACGGTGTTGGTCAAGCGTGGCCGCCGCGATATGCCCGTCGAGCTTGAGGCATCTATGATCAAGCCCGCTGACTGATCGTTTCGATCTACACTTTTTCGGGCGTAACCGCCCAACCCCCGACTCTACCTGAATCAGAGAGTCCCGTCTGCAACAAAATCCCCGTGACAGGGGTGCGGAAACGGTGTGCTTAGCCGCGACCGTGTCCGTCGTGGGAGGGAGAAAATACTGCCACTGGCAACTCTCCCGTACAAGTACCACATTTGGAGGTTCAATCATTATGGCTAAGAAAATTATGGGTTATATCAAGCTCCAGCTGCCCGCCGGTAAGGCTACCCCCCAGCCTCCCGTAGGTCCCGCTCTGGGTCAGTACGGTGTGGCTATCCCCGTGTTCACCAAGGAGTTCAACGAGCGCACCAAGAATGACATCGGTCTGATCATTCCCGTTGTCATCACCGTTTACGCTGACCGCTCCTTCACCTTCATCACCAAGACTCCTCCCGCTCCCGTCCTGATCAAGAAGGCTGCCGGTATCGACACCGCTTCCGCTAAGCCCAACAAGGACAAGGTCGCCAAGCTCACCAAGGAGCAGGTTCAGAAGATCGCAGAGACCAAGATGCCCGACCTGAACGCAGGTTCTCTCGAGGCTGCCATGAGCATGATCGCAGGTACCGCCCGTTCCATGGGTATCACCGTCGAGGACTAATTGAAGGAGGAATACGGAAATGGCTAAAGTTGGAAAGAAGTATGCCGACAGCGTTAAGCTGATCGACAAGAGCAAGATGTACGATCCCGCCGAGGCTCTGGAGCTCGTCTGCCAGACTTCCAAGGCAAAGTTCGATGAGACCATCGAGATCCACATCCGTCTGGGTGTTGACTCCCGTCACGCTGACCAGCAGGTCCGCGGTGCCGTCGTCCTCCCCAACGGTACCGGTAAGACCGCTCGCGTTCTGGTCTTCGCCAAGGGCGACAACATCGCTAAGGCTCAGGAGGCCGGCGCCGACTACGTTGGCGGCGTTGAGCTGGCTGAGAAGATCCAGAAGGAGAACTGGTTCGACTTCGACGTGGTTATCGCTTCCCCCGACATGATGGGTACCATCGGTCGTCTGGGTAAGATCCTGGGTCCTAAGGGTCTGATGCCCTCTCCCAAGGCCGGCACCGTCACCCCCGACGTGGCTCGCGCTGTCCGCGAGGCTAAGGCCGGTAAGATCGAGTACCGTCTCGACAAGACCAACATCATCCACTGCCCCATCGGTAAGGCTTCCTTCGGTGCCGAGAAGCTTCAGGCTAACTTCGACACCCTGGTCGGCGCAGTCATCAAGGCTAAGCCCGCCGCCGCTAAGGGTCAGTATATCAAGTCCTGCGTGATCGCATCCACCATGGGCCCCGGCATCAAGATCAACCAGTCCAAGCTGAGCTGATCAGCCCTGCTCCTGTAACTTGATATTTCATAAACCGCCGAGCGTTATGCCCGGCGGTTTTTTCAGCGAGGCGCGGTTCATGTGCGTCCCCTCCGCTTGTCCGCCCGTCCCATCCCCCCGGAAATGCCGCCTCGGAGAGCGAGTGAGGCATCCATTTCGGCGTTTTTCACAAAGAACGGGCTGTGATTCCATTGAAATTTCACGGTAAATTCCGAAAGAAATTTTCAAAAAACCCTTGCAAATCGGGGCAAAATGTGTTATGATATATGCGTATATGTGTGGCCTTACCGCATACCCTCTCAGATGAGGTAAGGTTGGAGCATAAATTTATGCTAAGAGGAGGACAAACTCATGCCGAACATTAAGTCTGCAAAGAAGCGCGTGAAGGTTACTGAGACTAAGACCCTTCAGAACAAGATGTTCCGTTCTCAGATGAAGACCGACATCAAGAAGTACCAGGCCGCTCTGGCCGCCGGTGATATGGCTGCCGCTCAGGAGCTGTACAAGGCCGCTGTCAAGAAGATCGACGTGGCTGCTTCTAAGGGCATCATCCACAAGAACGCCGCCGCTCACAAGAAGAGTGCATTCACCAAGGCTCTCAACGCCATGAATGCTTGATTCTGCAGAGCCGCGTACCGTCGTCTCAAGTGAATCGTGAATCCGCAAAAATACCGTCTTCGGTCTGCTCAAGCCGAGGGCGGTATTTTTTTATCCGAAAATTTACAGTCGACCAAGGAAATTTTCCCAAACCCCTTTACGAAACCCCGAAAATGTAGTATAATCATACTCGGAGCATTGTACGCACACCGCGTATATATGAACATTTTTGAAAGTTTTGGGGATCCCTAAGGGACTTTTTCAAAAGTCCCTTAGGCGGGTCCAGGGCAGAGCCCTGGCGTTCTCCCATGAAAGGAACCCTATGGCACAGAACAACCGCATGAAGCACATCCGCAATTTCTCCATCATTGCCCACATCGACCACGGTAAGTCCACCCTGGCCGACCGTCTGCTGGAGCAGACCCAGACCCTGTCCGCCCGCGAGATGGAGAACCGCGTGCTGGATAACATGGATCTGGAGAAGGAGCGCGGCATCACCATCAAGGCCCGCGCCGTCAAGCTCAACTACGTCGCCCCCGACGGGGAGCAGTATGAGTTCAACCTCATCGACACCCCCGGCCACGTGGACTTCAACTACGAGGTCTCCCGCTCCCTCAACGCCTGCGACGGCGCCCTCCTCATCGTGGACGCCACCCAGGGCATCGAGGCCCAGACCCTGGCCAACGCCTACCTGGCCGTGGACGCGGGTCTGGAGATCGTCCCCGTCATCAACAAGATCGACCTGCCCTCCGCCCAGATCGACCGCTGTCGGGAGGACATCGAGGACATCATCGGCATCCCCGCCGAGGGCTGTCCCGCCGTGTCGGCCAAGACGGGTCTGAACATCCCCGACGTCATGGAGGCTATCGTCCGTGACATTCCCGCCCCCACCGGCGACGAGGACGCTCCCCTCAAGGCCCTGATCTTCGACTCCTACTACGACAGCTACCTCGGCGTGGTGGTCAACATCCGCGTCTTTGACGGCACCCTCAAGGCGGGGGACACCATCCGCCTCATGAGCACCGGCGCCACCTTCGAGGTGGTGGACGTGGGTACCCTGGAGCCTTTTGGCCTGAAGAGCACCGGTTGTCTCCGTGCGGGAGAGGTGGGCTACCTCACCGCCTCCATCAAGTCGGTGAGCGATACCCAGGTGGGCGATACCGTCACCCTGCAGGATAACCCCACCGCCGAGCCCTGCCCCGGCTTCAAAGAGGCCCACCCCATGGTCTACGCGGGCATCTACCCCGCCGACGGCGCGCGCTACGGCGACCTTCGGGATGCGCTGGAAAAGCTTCGTCTGAACGACGCCGCCCTGGCCTTTGAGCCCGAGACCTCGGTAGCCCTGGGCTTCGGCTTCCGTTGCGGCTTCCTCGGCCTGCTTCACATGGAGATCATCGAGGAGAGACTGGAGCGGGAGTTCAATCTCGACCTCATCACCACCGCCCCCAGCGTTGTGTATGAGGTCACCATCACCGACGGCAGTGAGATCATCGTGGACAACCCCTCCAACTACCCCACCAATGACCTCATCAAGGAGGCCCGCGAGCCCATCGTCAAGGCCAACATTATTACCCCCACCGAGTTCGTGGGCGGTCTCATGGACCTCTGCCAGGACCGCCGCGGTACCTTCATTGACATGAAGTACCTGGACCAGACCCGCGTGGAACTGCATTATCACCTGCCCCTCAACGAGATCATCTACGATTTCTTCGACGCCCTGAAATCCCGCTCCCGCGGCTACGCCTCTCTGGACTATGAGCTTCTGGGCTACGAGCCCTCCAAGCTGGTGAAGCTGGACTTCCTGCTCAACGGCGAGCAGGTGGACGCCCTGTCCTTCATCGTCCACGAGGAGAAGGCCTACGGCCGCGCCCGCAAGGTGGCCGAGAAGCTGAAGGACAACATCCCCCGCCAGCTCTTTGAGATCCCCATCCAGGCCGCCATCGGCTCCAAGATCATCGCCCGCGAGACGGTCAAGGCCATGCGCAAGGACGTGCTGGCCAAGTGCTACGGCGGTGACATTACCCGTAAGAAGAAGCTGCTGGAGAAGCAGAAGGAGGGTAAGAAGAAGATGCGCCAGCTGGGCTCGGTGCAGGTGTCGCCTGAGGCGTTCATGGCGGTTTTGCGGTTGGATAGTGACGATCAGTAAGGATGGCAGGAAAGTACTGTAGGGGCGACCATTGGTCGCCCGCTCGTTCCTCAAATAATCGAATGATAGACGGGCGACCAATGGTCGCCCCTACAATGACGGAGACAACGTATGGATTTGTTGAAGAAGGATACGGCTTTGGAGATCGGCGGTCATCGGGTGGTGGTTGGCGAGCAAGCGCTCTACAGTTGCCCCGAACAATCCGATCATCCGCATTATTTTGTTACGATCGACGGTGAAGCAGGACGGTTGACGGTCTACCGCCGCGGCATCATCAAGTGGTCGCTGTTCAAGTCCGGAAAGTATGTGCCTGAACTATATAAGGATGCGCCTGCAATGGTTGTCATTGAGTACCGCGACGGGAGGGTGTTTGAATGGTTGGAGAAAAACGGCCTGAGTAATGCCTATAACGGTCAGTTTGGTCTGTCGGTCTCCCTTGACGGACGCTTCGTGTTCGTGCAGTCGTGGGAGAAGGGGCTGTTCTGCTACAACGCCCAAACGGGTGAGCTCGTGTGGCGCACCAAACGGCGGTTCGGCATCACCAACATTTACGTCAATGAGAAAACCGTTTTCTGCCATCAGCACGACAAAGCCCTTCAGCTTTTGGACATTGAAACGGGAGAGGTCATCAAGGAAAAGACCCCCGCCCGCGATTGGGGCTTTACCTATTTGAAGGAAGGCTACATCATCTGCCACACCTCCGCCCGTAAGTGGGAGATCATCCGCACGGAGGATCTGGAGACGGTGGAAGAGATACCCGACAAGCTCTTCGGCAAAGGGGAGTGGTGTATCAACAGCATCCGTCTGACCGAAGACGGCAAGCTGGTCTGGCGCGGATTCCAAGACGAATGGGATGACAGCGTACAGCCGCACAAAATGCTTCCTAACCGAGAAATGCAAGGGGAAGTCGAGATCCAAAAACTGATGACGGAGGATTCGAATCATGGAACCTAACCGCTACAGCTCCATCCGCCCCGGAAGGATCTGGCTGGACACCGAGGGCAAGCGCATCCAGGCCCACGGCGGCTCGGTCATGTACTGGGAGGGCGCGTACTACTGGTACGGCGAGAACAAGGAATTCACCGCCCCCGAGAAGGGCATCTGGCACTGGGGCGTGCGGTGCTACAAGTCCGCCGACCTTTACAACTGGGAGGATCTGGGGCTGATCATTCCCCCCAACACCGAGGATCCCACCTCCTCCATCCACCCCACGTCTCTGATGGACCGCCCCCACATCATCTACAACCAAAAGACGGGGAAATTCGTCTGCTGGCTCAAGATCATGCACCGCGACGGCACCCAGGACGAGACGGTGCTCACCGCCGACGCCCTCACAGGCCCCTACACCATTGTCCGCGAGGGTCTGCGCCCCCTGAACATGAGCGCGGGGGACTTCGATCTGGTGGTGGCTCCCGACGGCAAGGCCTACTACTACTTCGAGCGAGTCCACTCCGAGACCATCTGCGCCGACCTCACCGAGGACTACACCGACGTCACAGGCTACTACTCCACCCATTTTCCTCGCCCCTATCCTCCCTATGTGAGAGAGGCCACCGCCCATTTTCTGCGGAAAGGGAAGCACTACCTGATCACCTCGGGTACAACAAGTTATCTGCCCAATCCTTCCGAATTGGCGATCGCTGACACATGGCACGGCCCCTATACGGTGCTGGGCGACCCCCACCCCACCGACGAGAGCCGCACCTCCTTCCACAGCCAGGTCTCCAGCGTCTTCAAGGTGCCGGGCAAGAAGGATCTCTACATCGCCTGCGCCGACCGCTGGCTCCCTCACCGCATGGACGTCCCCTACGAGCTGTACGAAAAGGCCTTTGCCGACGCCTTTGGCTACGACGCCACCCCCGAGGAGAAAGCCGCGGCAGGGGCGCTGATCCCCACCCTGGAGCAGCCCAACACCCGCGAGGCCGACTACGTCTGGCTCCCCTTCCGCTTCGACGGGGAGATGGCGTATCTGGATTGGCACGACGAGTGGCGGATCGAGGATTACGAGTAACCGAAAGGAACCCATATCATGCACATCATCAAGAACCAAGGCATCTGCGATCCCCATATGCACATATACAACGGCCGCGTGTACATGTTCGCCACCCACGATCGCTCCCCCGGCAACGACATTTACCGCATGGACGATTGGAAGGTCTTTTCCACCGACGATCTGGTCAACTGGAAGCCGGAGTATACCCTCCACCCTGAGGACACCTTCCTCGGCAAATGCGACGAGTGCTACGCCACCGACTCTGCCGAGCGGAACGGGAAGTATTACTTCTACTTCTCCCACCAGCAAAAATGCACCGGTGTGGCGGTAGCTGACAAGCCCGAAGGCCCCTACGTGGATGCTCTCGGCAAGCCCCTTCTCCCCCAGGGTCTGGTGGATACTCCCTCCTACGATCCCTGCGTTTTCATCGACGATGACGAGGCGAAGACCCCCTACATCATCTGGGGCTTTACCTGCTTCGACAAGAAGTACCATATCGCCCGTCTGAACGAGGACATGATCTCCCTGGCCGAGGAGCCCCGCCCCATCGAGCACGGCCCCTTCTGGTCGGATGCTCCTTGGGTCTGGAAGCATAACGGGCTGTACTACCTCATCACCCACCGCTCCTGGTACTCCACCGCCGAGAGCATCTACGGCCCCTACACCTACCGCGGCCGCTTCTGCTACGATTGCAACAACGTGGATCACCCCTGCGTGTTCGATTTCCACAACCAGACCTACCTCGCCTACGGTGTCCCTGCCAACTACGGAGAGGCCGAGACCGACCATTTCTTCCGCGCCACCAAGATCATTTACGCCCATTACAAGGCCAACGGTGAGATCGTCACCGACGAGTTCATCGAGGACGTGGGCGTGGGTCAGTACGATGCCGCTTGGAAGCGCATCAAGGGCGAGTGGTACTTCGCCGCCTCCGACGGCGTGTGCAAGAAGGAGACCGGCGACGGATTTGAGATGCGGGGCATCACCGACGGCGCATACCTGTACTATCAGAACGTCCATCATATGAGCGAGAACGCCAAGCTCCTCGTCCGCGGTAACTGTGAGCATAACCCCTGCACCATTGAGGTGCGGGAGGGCGGCGCGGACGGCGACCTGCTGGGCAGCTATACCTGTGAGCCCGAGTGCGCCATCCAGCACGGCGATACCCGTGAGTTCCCCATCCTTCTGACCAACACCGCGGGCACCCATAGCCTCTGCTTCGTCTTCCGCGGAGAGGGGGAGGATCTGTTCGTATTCGAGGATTTCCATTTCATACACTACTGAGCGAGAGGAGAACACCATGTCCCGCTATCTTGTCAAGACCAAGTACACCTACGAAAAGATCCGTCAGACCGACTACACCTACGCCCCCGACAGCTGGACCCTGTCCCAGAACCACGAGGCGGGCCGCTTCATATTCGAGGCCGCCGAGCCTCTCTGCGCTCTGACCCTCCGCAACGGCGCGGCTCCCGTGGAGATCTCCCTCACCCCCGAGCAGGGCAAGCGGTTCGCCCAGGTGTCGGGCTTCATGATCAACCAGAGTAAGGGCGAGGGGATGCTCTGCCGCGTGACCCTGTGGGGATCGAATGGCGAGAGCTTCTGCTCAGTCTGCTACATGACCGAAAAGCCCCGCCTGTTCTCCACCCTGAAGATGGGCTTCACCCCCGTCCGCATGACCCTGGAGATCAAGGCCTACGACCCCTGCTGGGAGGTCCCCGAGGTGGAGGTCTCCATGACCTATGGTTACGTCCTCAACACCCTGGGCGAGGTGGGCGGTCAGTCCCACTTCTATACCGTGGAGGGCGGCACCTTGACCGATCAGGGTGGTGCCATGGTGCTGGGTCTGCAAGGCGAGACCCGTCTGACCTCTCCCGTCTTCCCCAACAACTCGGACACCGTCTACAACATGGTCATGCCCCTCCGCAATACCGTGTTCATGGTTATCGAGAACCGATCCACCGCCAAGCAGGCCATCCTGACCTGGGCGACCTCCACCCACCCCTGGGGCACAAACGGCTCTATCGGGGTAGAGCTGGCGCAGGATCATGAGCCTCACGCCTACTACTTCAACCTCTCCCGACTCCCCGAATTCTGCGACGGCCGCATGGCGCAGTTTACGCTGTGTGCCGAGGGCGAGGGTGAGATCATCATCCACCGCTACACCTTCGAGCAGGAGAAGCCCATCCGCGAGGTGGGCTGCGAGGTGCTGTCCCTCACCGCCGATCCCGTAGCCGAGACCATCACCTTTAAGGGCAACCTCCTCGGCACCGAGGCCCTCTCGGCCTACGCGGGCGGTGCGCTCAAGCTCTACACCACCACCATGGCCGACGAGAAGGACACTCCCGCAGGCAAGCGCTTTGTGGGTGAGTGCGCCATCCCCGCGGACGGCTTGGGCGAGGTGACCATTGAGAATATCCCCTTGCGGGACGAGTACACCACCCGTCTGCCCTACCAGTTCGCGGTCTTTGCCGAGGCCGAGGGCAAGGCCCCCCTGTGGCTCTGCGACCGCTTCTACATCGAGAACTACGAGGATTTCGACAAGAACCCCTACCCCTTCGACCTCCCCGACTACACCGTTTCGGTCACCGACTTCGGCGCCAAGGGCGACGCCATGACCAACGATACCGAGGCCATCCAGGCCGCCATCGACGCCGTGGCGGGGGCGGGAGGCGGTACCATCGTCATCCCCGGCTCGTCCGACTTCTACGGCCGCCGCTATATCGTGACCAATCTGCTCCTGCACTCCAACACCGAGCTTCACTTCGAGAAGGGCGCCATCCTCTGGCAGTCCCAGCTGAAGGACGACTACGATTATGAGGTCACCTACGGCCACGACGGCGTCATCCCCGGGGTCAACTGGACCCATAACCTCCACGTTTCCAACCTGCCCCTTGTCCAAGCGGCCAATATCCACCACTTCAAGGTGACGGGTCACGGCACCATCCGCATGATGGACACGGGATCCGTGGAGGGCGTGGGTATGCCCGGCTACGCCACGGGCTGTCCCGATCGCATCCACTGCATCCCCCTGGGCTTCTTCTGCGTGGATCACTGTGTCTGTCAGGACGTGGAGATCACCCGCTCCAACAACTACCACACCGAGTTCAGCCACTCCACCAACGTCTACGTAGCCAACGTCAAGCTCCACGAGGTCAAGTGCGTCAGCGGCGACGGCTTCGGCGTGGCGGGGGCCAAGCACGTCTTCGTGAACCGTTGCTTCATGCAGTCCAACGACGACGGCATCGTCATGTCCTGCCACTACTACGATCCCCGCGGCATCCTGTGGTGGACCAATATGAAGGACGAGGACAACAGTTGTCGGGACATCACCACGGCCCACTCCTACATCAACTCGGGCGGCGGTAAGGCCCTGGCCTTCATCACCTGGGGCACCTCGGATCCCAACCAGGAGCGGGAGGAGATCGACGGGGTCTACGCCTACGACAACTTCCTCACCTCGGTCAACCCCGTGGGTACCTGGCCCGACAACCCCTACAACGGCCGTCAGCCCTTCGACAACTGCGAGACCGACGACTATTCCCCCGTCAAGAACGTCCGCATCTTCGGCAACCGCTACGTGGGTAACTGCACCCTCGGCCCCATCGCCTGCACCAACGTCCTGACCGACTGCGGCGTTCACTCCACCAACCAATTCCGCAACGGTGACTTCACCCTGGGCGGCATGGCCAACTGGACCTACTTCCGCAACAGCGATCCCGCCTCCATCGACACCGTCATCTACGCCGACAAGGAGAAGGGCCGCATCTCCCACTTCGACGCGGGGGAGGTAGCCGCCGCCCAGGGCCTCCACCTGCTGGCCGGCACCCACACCGTCACCGCCGAGCTGCTGACGGGCACCGAGGGAGCCGCCCTCTATATCTCACGCATCCAAACGGGTGAGATCATAGCCGAGCAGACCTTTGTCTGCCCCCGTCCTACCGCCGTCACCCTGACCTTCGCTCTCTCCGCCGAGGACGCGGAGGAGCATGACGTCTTCGTCGGCTTCAAGAGCGTAGGTACCGATCCCGAGAACTTCGCCATCTTCGACCGGTGCGTCCTGAACTCCGTCGTGGACGAGGAGGGACTCATGAACCGCCGCAAAGGCGTCTTCCTGGAGAAGCTGGACAAGGATTTCGTCACCGACGAGGGCGTTTCCGCCTTCTTTGAGAACGGCAAGGTCCTGGTGGGTCTGACCGCTGATCAGACCACCAAATATCTCCCCGTTCGCGGGGACAAGGCTCTCTTCGCCATCGAGGCTGCCGTCCGTCCCGAGCATTACGACTACAGCCGCGATCTGGTGGGCTACGGCTACCGCTTCTCGGTCCGCGACGGCGGGAGGTCCTACCGCGAGCTGCGCTTCCGTGTCAGCCGTCAGGTCTTGGAGCTGGTGGACGTGGTGAACGGCGTGGAGACCACCCTCTACTACCGCGACCACTTCTTCTTCACCTCCAACGACTTCCACATCTTCCGCATCGAGGCCGCCCCCTCCTGCGTGTCCATCTGGATCGACGGCTCCCAGTACGCCGTGGTGGATTGCCCCATGATCCAAGGCGGGGTGGAGTTCACTATGACCGACTCCAGGGTGTCGCTGTACAATTTGAGGGTGGAGTGATATCCACCTATAAGAAAAAAAGACTCCGACAGGATCTGTTCCTGTCGGAGTTTGTCTTTTTTGGGGGACTGAGAGGGCTCGTCGGGGTCATCAAACATCTGTAGAGAGCGGTGCCCTCACCGCCCCGCCCGCTTTAATCATCATCGTATCCGCGGAACGTGCTGACGATGATGCGGCCGAATGCGAAACCGACCAGAGCGAAGCTGACGATCTCCAGGATCATCATGAAGAGATAGATCCCGTAGGCGACCTCGGTGTAATCGCCGTGGGAGCAGAGGTAGTAGCGTCCCGCTTCGTACAGCTCGTAATCCATCTCGGCATGGTGCAGGGCACTCCCGCCGAGGCTCGAGCAAGCGAAAAAGAACGCGAGAAATGGAATGACGGCGAGCAGGGAGTTCAGCATGACGCGCTTGACAGGCCTCCAAAGGGTATACAGGATGCCCGCGGCAAGGGTCGCCAGGAACACGAACAGGGAAACAAGGGGATCCATAGTGCCTCCTTTCTGCCGATCACGGCAAAGCTCATAATTCTATGTACTGCGGCACGATATCCGCGTACGTCCCGTCGGGCAACCGAAAACCCTTGGGGATCACTCCCAGACGGGTAAAGCCCACCTTCTCATACAGGTGGAGCGCCACGGTATTGGTGGCCACCACGGCGTTGAACTGCATGACGGTAAAGCCGTAGGCCTTGGCCTGCTTCAGGCTGTCCCGCACCAGGGCCTCCCCCACGCCCCGTCCTCGGGCATGGCGGGCCACGGCATAGCTGGCGTTGGCGATGTGACCGCAACGGCCTATGTTGTTGGGATGGAGGATGTACATCCCCAGCACCGTCCCGTCCTCATCCACCGCCACGGCGGTTAGGGTCTGCTCGGCGAAAAAGGCGGCGCCCGCTGTGGGGGTCAGCGGCTCTGTCTGGGGAAAGGCCACCCCGTCCTCCACCACCTGGTTCCAGATGGCCACGGCGGCGGCAGTAGTTTCGGGGGTGACGGGAATGACGGAGTAGGGCATGGGAGGCTCCTTTCGGGATATTTCAATGTGGGGGCTTGGCGTTCAAATTTGGGTTTGTCGGGCTGTTTAAAACGGTGTATTTGCGGCTTGCCCGCGTTATTTGCCCTCTCACCGCTGCGCGGAGCTCCCCCAAAGGGGGAGCCTATTAACCTTGTCGGATAAAGGAAACTCACAAACATGGCACGAAAGGCTCCCCCTTTGGGGGAGCTACCGCCGCAGGCGGGTGGGGGGGCAACACCCATGAGTCAGCACGAACCAACAGCCATATAAACTGCCATTTTCACAAAAAACAAATATCAGTGCATATACCCGTCCTTAAAGAAGAATCGGATCACCTTTTTGCTGTATCGCTCGGGATTGCGCCCCACGCGGATGGAGAAGAAGATGTAGACACACCACAGGAGGATAAACCCGCCGATGAAGGGGATCAGGGGCCAATACTCGTTCTGGCGGAGCCGTTGGTTGTCCTCAAAGGAGAACAGGACGGTGTCTCCCACCATGACCGCCTCCACCAGGTAGTAGGGGTCCCCATTCTTGGGCTTGGTGCGGTCGGCGTAGACCGTGACGGTCGTGGTGCCATCGCAGACCGCCTTGATGGGCTCCGGATCCACCGACCCGTCCAGATGGCGGATCTGGAAGCTCTCCAGATTCTCGTCCACGGGAGTGAGATACAAGCAGTCCCCCCTCACCGCGGCGCGGTCGAAGACCACCTCCATCCGCTCGTCCTCCTCGGGGGAGGGAGGGATGAGGTACACGTCGGCCACCAACCAGCCCAAAAGGGCCAGGAACATGAGGGTGATTCCGATATAGACCACGATCAGCCCCGCGCCGCCCTCCACGTGGCCGTTGAAGGGATCGGGCATTTTGGGCTTGACACGGGGGATGGGCTTGCCGCCGCTCAGGGCCTGATACCGCTTCTCGGCCATGATCTCAAACTCCATGGCTCCCACGGAATACTCGTCGATCATGGCGAAGTGACGGCCCATGTAGAAGATGTCCTCATGGGTGCCCTCCTTGAGGCCCGTGATCTGATCGTAGGTGTAGGTGCGCTTGATGCCGAAGAAGTTCTTGTGGGTGAAGGACTCCCGGTCAAAGGTGATGCGGCAGTTGAGGTGAGCCAGGGACAGGGACCCGCCCAGCATAGAGAAGCAGAGGAAGGCGAAGGAGAGCCAGGGGGACTCGTCGGTGGTCAAGAGGATGATGAGGGTGGGGATGAGGAACGCGCCACCGCAGATGCCGCCGATCCAGGCGAAAGTGCCGGGGAGGTAGACCCGCCCCTTGTCCGAGCGGCCCCTCTCGCGGATGGCGGAGACGATGCCCGCTATGAAGATGACGGCCAGGAGCGCCGAGGCGGCGAGGATGAAATAGGTCATAATGGAAGTCCTTTCGAGGTGATATCACCCTATAAGACGCAAAAAATGGGGAAAACCTTTCAGGGGTTGGGGTGAAAATGGGGGAGTTTACAGTTTCTTTACAAAGGGGTTCAAATTTGGGTTTATCGGTGAGTTGTTGATGTGGTCATCCTGAGCGGAGGGCGTAGCCCGGAGCCGAAGGATCTCAAACCACATTGGTAGCATTGACAAAACGGGTAGGAGATCCTTCGACTCCGCTTCGCTCCGCTCAGGATGACTGTCCTATAAAGACCAAAAAACTGCAATTTGCTATCCCCACAACAACCAAGGGAGCCTGCAAGCAAGCCCCCTCGTGGTCAATGAAAATTACAGATCGAAATACTTCTTCTGCAGAGCGGGCAGCTGACCCTTCATGGCGGCCAGCACCGCGGTGGCCTGCTTGTCCCCGGCGAAGTGGCGGCGGAGGAAGTAGCCCTCGGCGCGGCAAGCCTCATCGTGAAGGGGGTAGTAGTTCTCCATGAGGAAGGCGCCGTAGCGGATCCAGCGGAAGTCGCCTACCAGACGGTACTCCTTGCTGATGGTGTCCACAGCCACCGAGAACTTCTCCTTGATGGCGGACACCAGACCCTCGCGGGTGTTCTCCTTGGCGAAGACGATGGTGGAGCAGATCAGGGAGTTGCGGTTGTTCTCGGCAGAGGAGTTGTGGCTGTCGGTGGAGCCCACCACGGGATGGTCGATGCCCTTCTCCCGCATCTCGTAGTAGAGAGCCGTCTGGAAGCCGTTGTGGGTGAAGTAGTTCTCGCCGCCCAGGACCTCAAAGGCGTCGAAGGGCTTGTTCTTGTAGATGAACTCGGTGTACTCCTCGGGGAGCTGCATGAGCTGGCACAGCCAGTAGGGGTGGGGGAAGATGCCCAGTCCCCCGTTCTTCTGCATATGCTCGTAGGTCCACTCCAGCACGGCGAAGCTCAGCCGCTCGGACTTGTTGGGCAGGGGAACCTTCTCGGCTCTCTCCTCAATCATGGCCAGGTACTCCTCCCGGGAGAGGGGATCGGGAGCCTTGCCGTCCAGGCTTCTCCACTCCGGATCGGCCCCTGCTTTCTCGTCGTTGGGGCCGCCGCTCACCAGAGCGTTGATGGAGTAGGTACCGCCGAAGTTGACGTAGTGGACGTCGTTGAGGGGCAGGTGGACCTCCTCGCCGGGGATGATGGCCACGTCGCTGATGTCACCGTAGCGGCGGATGGCCTCCAGGGAGGGGTAGTAGCGGTTGTGGTCGGAAATGACCAGGAAGTCGTAGCCGTGGCCGCGGTAGGAGGCCACTACGTTGACGGGATCGTCGTGACCGTCGGAGCGGCAGGTATGAACGTGGAGATCGCCCCGCTGGGGGATACGGCCGGCCATGTCCTCGCCCAGGCAGTAGACGGGGAGGGTGGCGAAGCAGTAGTCGCCGTCCTTGATGTTGAGGTAGTGCTCGCCCTCGCCCTCAAAGTAGGCGGTGACACGGAGACAGCCGTCCTCGTCGGGGGTCACCGACAGGGTGGTGCGGCCGCTTCTCTCGGGCCAGACGCGGGCGTTGCCCTGATTGACCTTCAGTACCTCCACGGTGTAGGTCTTGTCCTTGGCAAAGGCGGTGCGGATGCCCAGAGGCTGGACGGTGACGGTCTTCTCGCGGTCGCCCAGGAATACCTTGGGATACACGTCGTAATCGTAGTAAACTTGCTTCATAATGTCCTCCTTGCGGGTGGAATGGGTATACCTATATCCTACTACATTTTGCCGAAAAAATCAAGAGGTTTTTGAAAAAACACCGTGATTTCATCCCTGCTTCCCATGCGGACGGAGAGGGCGGCGGTCATACTCCACGGGTACCAAGGGCGCGGATAGCGTTCAGCACCGCCAGGATCATGACTCCTACGTCGGCGAAAATGGCGAACCACATATTCGCGATCCCGACCGCGCTGAGGGCGAGACAGAGGAACTTGACCGCCAGGGCAAAGACGGTGTTCTGTCGGACGATCCGCAGGCAGCGGCGGGCGATGCGAATGGCCAGCGGGATCCGAAGAGGATCGTCGTCCATCAACACCACGTCCGCCGCCTCAATGGCCGCGTCCGAGCCCATGGCGCCCATGGCAATGCCGATATCGGCGCGGGTCAGCACCGGGGCGTCGTTGATGCCGTCCCCCACGAAGACCACCGTCTCTTTTCTTTTCCCATGAGACAGAAGGGCTTCTACCTCGGTGACCTTGTCCTCGGGCAGAAGACCGCTGCGGACCTCGTCAATGGCCAGCTCGGCCGCCACGGCCGCGGCGACGCGGTGACTGTCCCCCGTCAGCATGACGGTCCTGCGGACACCCGCCTTTTTCAGCTCAGTCATGGCGGCGGGGGCGCTTTCCTTCAGGCGATCCGCGATGACGATCCATCCGCCGTATACGCCGTCCACGGCTACGTGGACCACGGTGCCCACGTCTCCCTGCTCCTCGGGAAGGATCCCCAGTCGCTCCATCAGGCGGAGATTGCCCGCGGCTACGCGGTGGCCGTCCACCGTTGCCAGCACCCCGTAGCCTCCCGGCTCCTCTACCTCGGTCACGCGGCTTTGGTCGGGCTCCCGCCCGTAAGTGCTTCGCAGACTCTTGCTGATGGGGTGGGAGGAGGCGCACTCAGCCAAGGCGGCGTACTCCAGGAGTGCCTCCTCGGAGAGCCCCACGCCGTGGAGGGCGGTGACCTCAAACACCCCCTCTGTCAGGGTTCCGGTCTTGTCAAAGACCACGCAATCGGCGCGGGCCAAGGCCTCCAGGTAGTTGGAGCCCTTCACCAGGATCCCCGCCCGACTCGCGCCGCCGATGGCGGCGAAAAAGCTCAGGGGAATGCTGATGACCAGGGCGCAGGGACAGCTCACCACCAGGAAGGTCAGGGCGCGGTACAGCCAACCGCTCCAGTCCCCGGGCAGTCCCAGCATCATCCGTACCAAGGGGGGCAGAAGTGCCAAGGCTACGGCGGCAACGCAGACCAGAGGGGTATATACCCGCGCGAAGCGGGAAATGAAGGCCTCGGAGCGGGACTTGCGGGAGCTGGCGTTTTCCACCAGCTCCAGGATCCGGGAAGCGGTAGAATCCCCAAAGGCCTTGGTGGTGCGGAGCCGCAGCACGCCGCTGAGGTTGACACAGCCGCTGACCACGGCGTCCCCCTCGGCGACGTCCCGCGGGAGGCTCTCCCCCGTCAGGGCGGCGGTGTTCAGACTGCTGTGGCCTTCCGTGACGATCCCGTCCAAAGGCACCCGCTCTCCGGGGCGGACCACGATCACGCTCCCCACCGCCACGCTCTCAGGATCCACCCGACAAAGCCCCTCCTCTGTTTCCAGATTGGCGGAATCGGGGCGGATGTCCATCAGCGCGCCGATGCTTTTGCGGCTCTTGCCCACGGCATAGCTCTGGAACAGCTCCCCGATCTGGTAGAAGAGCATGACGGCGATGCCCTCCGCGTAGTCGCCGCTGCGGGTGCTGATGGCTAGGGCAAAGGCACCGAGGGTGGCGACGGTCATGAGAAAGCTTTCGTCAAAGACCCGTCGGTTGAGGATGCCCAGCCCCGCCTTCCGTAGAATATCGTAGCCGATGACCAGGTAGGTTACCAGGTAGAGTGCCAGCCGCGCCGGCCCCTCTACGGGGGCGAGCTGAAGCCCCACCAGCATGACTGCGGCGATAAGAACGCGGATCAGCATCCGCTTTTGCTTCCGATTCACAATCTCTTCCTCCTTTATCCGTATGCCCTGTGCTCCCGTGCTCCGTGAGCTGACGGGCGATGGATCACAGCTCGATCTCGCAATCGGGCTCCACGCGGCGGCAGGCCTTCAGCACGGCCTTCATGACCTTGCGCTCGTCCCGTCCCTCCTCCAGATCCACGGTCATTTTCTGAGTCATAAAGTTGACCGTGACCGAGACGACACCGTCCACCTTGCCCGCGGCCACCTCCATCAGACCGGCGCAATTGGCACAATCCACTTCAATTCGGTAGGTTTTCTTCATAACGCGTATACTCCTTTGAAAAAAATCGATTAAACACTTGCTTAATCGTCGCACTTGTAGTATAATAGAAAAAAGCCCGTATGTCAACAGATATCAGGAATTCCTTTCCAAACGGGCGAATAAGTCGTCCAAAAAGGAGAAAAGTAGCATGAGTGGATATCCCCTCCCCCATGATCACGGCGGCCGAGAGTCGCGAGAGCTTCGCGGCGAGCTGTCAAGGACGGAACGCTTTGTCAGCTCGTCGGAGATATTCAGACAGCTGAGCGATCCCACGAGATTGCGGATCTTCTGGCTTCTGTGCCATGGGGAGCAATGCGTGATCAACCTGGCCGCCTTGCTGGAGACCTCCAGCCCCGCGGTATCCCATCATCTGCGCTCCCTTCAGGAAAGCGGGCTGCTGACCAGCCGTCGGGAGGGCAAGGAGGTGTATTATCGGGCCGCCGACACCGAGGCCTGCGCCCTGCTGCACAGAACGGTGGAGCAGGTCATGGAGATGATCTGTCCCGAGGAAGCGACGACTCATGGCCGTACCACCGAGGAGATCGTCCGCGGGGTCCACGAATACCTGCTGGAGCATCTGGCCGACAGGATCACCGTGGAGGATCTGTGCGGGCGCTTTCCCCTGAGCCCGACCACCCTGAAGAAGGCCTTCAAGGAGGTCTACGGCACCTCCCTCGCGGCTCATATGAAGCGGCACCGCATGGAACGGGCGTCGTCATTGTTGAGAAACACCGACATGAGTATCTCCCGCGTTGCCCTCGCCGTAGGGTACGAGAGCCAGAGCCGCTTTACCGCCGCCTTTCGGGAGACCTACGGCGTACTGCCCCGCGTGTTCCGCCGTGGCGGGAACGAGTCCGAGACCGTCGAAGACTGACGGACACGGCCTCACAGCCGGGATCCGGGATCCCCGCGGCCCATGAGGGGAACTCGGCCCGATCTTCGGTCATCTTTTCTCTTTTCGCTTGACACGTTTTCCCACCTGTGCTATAATGAGCGCATATCCATCTTCCTTTTCGGTCAAGGAGAAATACCATGAAAAATATACATCGGAAAAAACTGCTTGCCATCCTCGTCGCCTTCCTGACCGTCACCGAAATGCCGAGCCATGGGATCGCCGGCTACTTCGGCTCCCCCGCGTTGGTTCCCATGACCCTGAAGGCCGTGGTCCTGGGAGAGGGTGTCTCCATAAACGAGGATTCCTTCCGGGGGCTCAGCGACATCACGATCTATGTCAGCAAGGCGGAGTCCGACCTGTGTTGGGACGAGAATTTCCCGGGCTGGAGCCACGGAAACCGCGTGGTCTACGGGGACAAGTGGAAGACCGTGACCTTTTACAGCGAGGACGGGAAGATCTTCTCCGAGTCAATCGTACTGAATCAACAGATCATCCGTCAGCCCTATGGGAAGGACTACGTAGACGGGGACTATCGGTTCGTGTTCGCCGGGTACGACCTGGACCTGGACGGAGCGGTTGATTCCATTCCCGCTACCTCTTCCCTGGATATTTCCGCTCGGGCGGTGTATCGGAAGGAGTACCGCTGCGTGCGGGACGGACACACCCCGGGCACCAATGCCGATTGCGACAGCGATCAGCTCTGTACGGTCTGCGGAGAGATCGTGACCCATCGGCTTGGACATGACTACGTCGGAGAGATCACCCCGCCGACCTGTACCGAGCGGGGCTACACCACCCATACCTGTACCCGATGCGGCAACGCCTATACAGACGGCGAGACCGAGGCATTGGGTCACAGCTACACGGACACGGTGATCCCTCCCACCTGCGCGGGGGAAGGCTATACCGTCCACACCTGTACCCGCTGTCACCACACCTATACCGACAGCACGGTGGCGGCCCTGCCCCACGATTACGAGGACGCGGTGATCCCGCCCACCTGTACCGAGCAGGGTTACACCCTCCGTACCTGTCGGGTCTGTCAGCAGGTTCGCAAGGATAACCCCGTACCCGCCGCAGGTCACACGCCCGGGGAGGCGGCTACCTGTACCGAGCATCAATACTGCCTTGTCTGTGGCGATCTGCTGATCAGCGCCCTCGGTCATGCCGTTCAGGTCGAGAGAATTCCCGCGACCTGTATCAGCCAGGGCTATACCCGCCACTTCTGTGAGCGGTGCGACTGGGGCTACGTCGGCGAGTTTACCCCCTTCGGCGATCATGTGGCGGGAGAGGAGGCCGACTGTGTCAACGATCAGCTCTGCCTTGTCTGCGGTACCATTCTGACCGAGCTTCTGGGTCACGATTACACCTCGCGGGTGACGAGACCCACCTGTCTCCACGAGGGCTATACCACCCATACCTGCGGCCGCTGCGGCGACAGCTACAGGGACAGCGTGACCGAGCCTCTGGGCCATAATCCCGGCACCGAGGCAAGCTGTGACCGGGACCAGACCTGTACCGTGTGCAGTGCCCTGCTGGCGGAGAGACTGGGACACGATTACGCTGCCAAGGTCATCGATCCCACCTGCGACAGCCTGGGCTACACGGATCATACCTGCTCCCGTTGCGGTCACAACTACACCGACAACGAGATTCCCGCCTTCGGTCACACCCCCGATGGCGAGGCGGATTGCGAGCGGGATCAGACCTGTACCGTCTGCGGTCAGGTGCTGGCCGAGAGCACGGGACACGATTACACGGAGGTGTATACCCCTCCCACCTGTACCGAGGGCGGGTATACCACCTATACCTGCGGCCGCTGTGGGGAATCCCACCGCGACGGGCTGATGGACCCCAGAGGGCACAACTCCGGTGATTGGATCGTGGATACAGAGCCCGCTCCCGGAGTTATGGGAAGCAAGCATATGGAATGCACCGTCTGCGGCGTCATTCTGGACACCAAGGAGCTGGAGTCCCTCCCCGTGGAGACGGTCGCGGAGCCTGTGACCGAAGCCCCCACCGAGGAACCTGCCGAGACGCTTACCTCCGCCCCCGCGGAGAGTATGAGTCCCGCTGAGTCCGCTACCAAGCCCCAGTCCCCCGACGGGTCGGGCGGTTGCTCCGGTACGGTGGGCGCGGGCGTACTCATCCTCCTTCTGTGGAGCGGCCTTGCCACTCTGCTCCTCCCCCGACGCGGGAAAGAGGAGCGCTGACCACAATAAAACGCCATCGCCGCGCCTAAGCGGACGCGGTGATGGCGGTCACGGCAGAGCTTGCGGAGAAAGCCTCTGCCAAAGGATATGTGAAAGACGTGAAGGCGTATGACCCGCAAACGGGGCATACGCCCTTTTTTGAATGAGGGAGGATCCTACGAAGCACTCGCTATCAGGGTGATTCCCATCAAAGGGAATATAACCTGTGGCGGATCCGGGAGAGGCTTGCTCAGTTGCTTGCCGTTCCTCCCTTTTCCGGGCGGGAAGGGAGAACCGAAGCCGCTCCGCAGGGTTTCGCGGCTCGGACGAAAGTGGGGGCCAACCCGGCCGGCAGAAAAGGCACGCCACTGGCGTGCCTTTTCTGCTGTGACGTGTGTCAGATTTAGATACAAAACCGTGTGTGGCCAATTTAGATGCACGCTGTTTTTGCAGATGGTAGACTAACCCCTTGGCGATGATGGGAGTTAAAAGTTTCCGCGTTCTACCGGACTTTTAACGCCATGCTTGTAACGAAGCCTATGTATTTAATCGAATTTAATCGAATTTTAACAACCAATGGTTTATGTATATTGACAATAAATCTGTCATATGGTATAATAAGTGTGTAACAAATCTTCGGAAAAGGAGGTGGACAAAATGCCAAAGGATATTTCGATGAAATCGCATAATTTTTGTCCGCTTTCGATTCAACTCAAGTTAGGATAAAATGTTGACGCCGATTTCATCGGCGCCATTTTTATTTTATTGAGGAGAAAAATCATGAAAACAACACGCAACTATTCAAATGAAATTCAAAATTTTTCGGTCAACTCACTTTATGAGCGAACCAATGTAAGCATACCTTTAGGCGAAACCGTGATTACACAATCAAATGGAAACGAGATTATCCGTATAATCCACAACGCAGGCAAAACATTTGTATCCACACAACAAAAACATGTCTTAACAATTCAAGAGTATCTTTACGCAAATGATATTATAGAAAAACTCTGTTCGCCCTCGTTTTACTGTGAAATACTTGATTCATTAGGCTATGATCCTCGCGAATTTTTATTAGAGCCGAGCGAAGAATTTTTACAGGATATCCAATATAACTGTGTTCATATGTTGGACTACGTTTGTACCAAAGACACATTTATTCCGCATACTACCGATCAAATTGAAAGAATCTGTCAGGGGGATGAACAGTTTATTCTTGATGACAATTTTGATAGCACTATGTACTGCATAACAGATAAGGGCAGAATGATAAGTTGTAGTTATTATAAACCCAACAAAGGAGTATTTGAAAATACATGCTCTATGCAAGTGTTTTCACGCCCAGAACACAGAGGCAACGGATATGGTAAAATGACAGCTTCTGCAGCAACACAAGCTGTTGTTTCCAAAAATCGGCTTGCTCTTTGGGCATGTCAAGTGGAGAATATACCATCCCGAAAAATTGCAGAGTCTTTAGGATACATTCTGATTGGCGGTGAGTTGCGCATCGTAAAGTAAATATCAAAAAATGCATTTCGCTGGTTCGAATCTGTCTACAGACCCGAAATGATGCGCAAAGCGCGGAAATGCATCTACAAAATTCTGAAAAACTTCAGAGTCGAAAGAGAAAGTGAAGTTGCGGCTACGCCGCAGTAATGTTGTGCTGACGCACAGTGATGTATTACGCCTGCGGTGCAAAGTGATGTGATGCGTTCCGCTCTACTCACGCGCGAAGCGCACATCACTGCCGAAGGCAACATCACGCCCGAAGGGTGCATCACGTTCCGCGCACGCGGAACACATCGTTGCAAAAAGCACCTGCTTACGCAGGTGCTTTTTGCTGGCTGGCTTATAAACACCTCAGTTGAATCATTAGAATCATCCCTATTCCTTCTCGTATTGAGGCCGAAATAATCCTTGTCACACAATCATTATTTGCTTCTTGTTCATTGACGGATCGCCCCCATGCATGTACGACGAGAGCCTTCATTTTTTCAAAAAGACGCCACGAAAATCCCGTATAATTCTTCAAAAATACATCTCCAGCACCAGCTTACATCCGACCACGTTATGCCGAAATCCCAACTCCTTGGGATCAACCTCTAAGTCCTGCCTATAAATACAAAAGACCTGATGATCCAAGTCATCAGGCCCTTTCTTATCTATGCAGTTGTAGTAGATCTCCACTTTGTCATCATACAGGATCACTTCCTTCACGAGCAGCTTGATCATCAGTCGCGGCTCCTTCTTCAGAGCCTTTCGGATGAACTTCTTGATATCCGCTTGGGTGATCTGTACTTTGTCTTTTGACCTCTCGATCAATACCTTCCCCTCGGCCACCTCCAGAGCCGCTTCCAATTCTTCAATACGTTGCTTGGTGGAACTTGTAATAATGCCTTGCTCTACGGCGTGTAACATATTATCCAATGCCTTGCGGATTCTGTCCCGCTCGGCTTCCAGGATGTTGATCACCGCCGTATCCCGTAGCCGATTTTCGTGAGCTTCAAGAACGCGGTCCGCAATCAGGCCAATCGTTTCGGGATTATCCAAGACCTTGACGGTGACATCCACAATGAGCTGTTCCAGTATTTCTTTGCGGATGGGAGCTTTGTGGCACTTGGTCGAGTCCTTCTTTCGGGTGCTGCATTTGTAGTAACGCACCACGGTTCCGTTGCGGGAGGTTCCCGATTCGGACGTGACGGACTTACCGCAATACCCACATTTCATTTTGTTCCGTAGCAGGTAGACCACATCCTCGGGATGCTTGCCGTACCGATTCTCGGAAACCATGAGATGTACGGTTTCAAATAAATGTTGCGGAACAATCCGGGGAAACGTGTTTGTGTACGTTCCTTCGGTTTTATGAGTATAGACGCCGGAATACCGCTCGTTTTGCAGGATGCCATATATAACCGATTTCCCAAATGGTTTTCCGTTTCGGTATAGGATCCCTTCGTCGGTCAACGTTTTGATAATATTCTTGACGATCACGCCCGCCGCGTACATTTCATAGATGCGGATGACAACGGGGGCTTCTGTCTCGCAAATCTGAAATTTCTTGTTGACCACTTCATAGCCGTAGGTGATCCCCCCGCCGGCATAATTGCCCTTGATCCGGGTCTCGCGCAGACCACGGCTGACCTTTTGTGCCAACTCAGCGGAGTAATATTCGGCCATACCTTCAAGGAGCGATTCCAGAATGATCCCCTCGGGGCCTTCCGGAATATGCTCCTTGGCGGACACCAGGGATATGCCGTAATCCCGCAATGTCTTTTTGTGGATGGCCATTTCATACTTGTTGCGGGAAAAGCGATCAAGCTTGTAGACCAGTACGACGTCCCACGCCTTTTTCTGCGCGTCCTTCAGCATTCGCTGGAAATCGTTTCGATTGTCGTTGGTGCCGGTCATGGCGCGGTCGATGTAGGTATCCACGACCATCATATCGTGTTGCTCAGCGTAGGCCATGCACTCTCTAATCTGGCCCTCAATGGATTGTTCGGTTTGCCGCTCGCTTGAATAGCGGGCATAGATGACTGCTGTTTTCATGGGTGCAATCTCCTTTCTCGTGATTTCATCCATAAGCATACACCGTTGCTTGCAAAATGTAAACTTACAGTACTGGCGACTTTTGATCTCGCACTACACACTTTTGATACGCGCTTGAATCGGCCTTGTCTTGGTTTGATTCTTTGTGTTCTCTGCATACACTTCTCTCCTTTCTGCCCGAAGGGCACCCTCACCCCATCAGAACCCGCCGAAGCCGTCAAGGGATCAAGGAAAAAGTATTGCAGGCTTGTCACGATAAAAGAGCCAACTTGAAAAACAGATCACTCTGTCATTCAAGCCGGCTCTGTGGATTTTTAGCGATACTTTTTCCCCCTTGACGGGGGCGGTGGCGTTCTGATACAATCCTTTCTCCACAAACAACAGTAGCATAAGACCACCCTCCGTAGATAAATTCCACTCAAAGTGGGACACAACACAAAAACGCGGTTATTGACTTCTATCTCCTGCTATGGTATCATAATACCGGTGACAGGGCCCGTCGCTATGAACATCATGTTCGGAAAGGAGTAGAATATGAATTTGATGATTGGAGAAAGAATCAAAAAATACCGCCGTGAGCGGGATATGACCCAGGATGAGCTGGCGCAGGTATTGGGTGTATCTCCGCAATCGGTGTCCAAATGGGAGTGTGGCGACGGCTATCCCGACATTACCCTGCTACCCTCTATTGCCAACTATTTTGAGGTCACGGTGGATGAACTCATTGGCAATGACGAGATCAGTGCCCGCGAGGATGTCAATAACAACTATTTCAAGGTCGTGAACAGCCTTGATTCCTCCGAAGAGCGGCTGGCTCTGGCTTTAAAGTATCACAAAAAATATCCCCGTGATTGGCATATTGCTAATTCGCTCATGGGTGAGATCACACATCATCACAGAGACAAACTGGATGAATACAAGCCCATGCTGCAAGATCTCTGTGAAAGGCTGCTAAAGGAATGTACCGACAGCGTTATGCGGCGAAGAGCAATCAAATATATGTGCATGATCTGTGATGAGGACGAACTTGAAAAATGGCGTAACAGGGATACAAAGTTTTATTATGAAAACTGCTACGAGATATACGAGGAGCGGTACAAGCTTTTAGGTGATGACGAGCAGTATTGGATGTATCGGAAGGCAGGGGATTTTCTGCGCACGGCAACCACCATTGAGCGCTTGAATAAGTGTTGTGTCATAAACACTCCCATGGACTCCCTTGCGCAAAAAGCCATGTATCTGCAAATATTGGATGGTGTAACAGGCCATAAAGACGATGAACGCATCCCCGACGGATGGATCGTTGAATACGGTATGGTGTATATACGTATGTCCGCAGCCTATTTTGGAGCAGGTGATACAGAGCAGGGCTATATCTATCTGGAGAAAGCCCTTGAACTCAATGAGCGTTGGGCAAGCATTCCCGACGGAACACCGTTGGATTTGGGGAATCCTCTGTTTTTTGGAGAAACCAAGCTCATAAAACAGAATCGGCACGTTCAACTTCCCAATGGGAAAAAGCTCCTCCATCTCCTCGGGATTCGCTACTATTGGAAAAAGACAGCAGTTGCGCTCATCATGACCATGCAATCGGGTTGGGAATGGTTTGACAGCGTGCGGGAAGAGCCGCGCTGGAAGGAGCTTTTGGAGAGGGCACAGGCCTTATCATGATAATGGCGAATGGGTACCCTATCTGCCCCGAGAATTGATCTATAAAACACCGCCGAGAGCGACCAAAAGGTTACTCTCGGCGGTGTTACTATGGTTAATGTACCTGGCATTCTAACTATTCATTTCATTTTAGGATACTGTTTTATACGTTGACAGCTGCGAGAGCTATGCTACACTGGACACGAACGAAAGGTGAAAATCGGGATTGTTTCTCTCTTTTCTATACGCTATGCCAATGTGAGCGAAATGAAGCGCGGCTCTTGTTTAAGAGAATATAAGGCTTAGCATTTAAACTAATCTAATGAAAAGCTCTCGCTGGATTTAACCAACGGGAGCTTAATGTGTTTTAAGCTTTTACAATTATGAATTCAGCATCATTTAACGCTATGACATGGTACTTACCCATTATGGATAATTTCTTCAAATCACTTTCTCGATCTTCTGTGTAATGGCAAATCAAAATGCCATTATACAGTCCAAGTCCAGAGAAATCGGTCAATCCGAAAGTATCCTTATCGTATTTTGCTACATGAGAAATATCTGCGGTTGCAATATGTGCACCTGCGCTACCGCCAATATAGATAACCCCTCTGTGAACGTAATTAATGATTGCTTTATCAAATCCAGAATCGCGTATCAGCTTCATCGTCCCGAAGGTATTTCCACCGCTAATGTAGATCACATCAATATCAAGATTGAAAAACTGCGAGGGCTCAAAATAATTTGCCACATAGATATTCTTCTTTTGAAAGCCGAATGCCGCCACACGCGCCTCATATTTACCGCTTTTTATCTTTCCAGGTGTGACCTTCTCATTAGGAAAGTACAGCACTTTGCAATCAGATATCGGCTTGCAAAGATTATCGATTATAAACCTTGCTGATGTTGGGTTGCCAAAATCGCAAGATGATAGTATTAGTTTCATTTCATCTCTTTTCCTCATCCAAACAGCGCGTAATTTTGTTCTGTGGATGACTTGGGGATATAATCATTTTTATTTAGACCGTTACCTTTGCGTTCAATATATATCTTCAGCAATTCACGGCTCATATTTGTAATGTCGTCACGCACTATGGCTTCTTCGGGAGCAATCAAGAGAATTTCGCTGTTTTCATAATGGTCTGATCTCGGTGTTCCCGATATATATTCCATAACAAAAACAGCACACCATTGATCCGACTTGAATTGCATTGACAACAATGATTTTGCATTGACAATTATACCTGTTTCTTCAAGGAATTCACGTTCTATTGCTTGCGTGGGCAATTCGTTTTCTTCCACATATCCACCGGGACACAATACTCTGTTTTTTGCCGAGCCATACGTATGGCGTACAAGCAAGACTTTACCTTCAATCTCGACAATCCCACATACAGTAAAAAAACCGTTTCCCATAGTAGTTCTCCTTTATTGATTTTTTCTCCATTCTAAATACCCGCTTGTAAACGGAAGATGGTCAAACTTCTTTGTTCCGGTATGAACAAATCCGTTCGCTATGTACCAGTTCTTCAAAACGGTACTTTCTTCGATAATACCGATTTTTATGACATGACCGCCAGATGCTTTCACTACATTCTTGGCGTGATCGAGAAGTAATTTGCCAAAGCCATTGTGTCTGTACTCCGGTAACACGGCAAGGTTGTGAAGCTCAAAGGCATCGTCGCTTTCTTTAGAGAGCGACATATATCCGATAATTTTCTTGCCGGCATATAGTGCGTACATTTGCCATCCCCATTTTTTCTGCGTTTCAAGAAAAGAAAGAGGGATAAAGCTCGTATGCTTCGGACAGTTTTTTTTCGTCAATCCAAATTGATCTGCCACAGTCTGGAAGCTCTGATGAATAACATCCAAGCACTCTTGTAGTTCATTCTGCTCAACTTCAAAAATAATCGGCAAGGGAACACCCGACGGGTCGGATTTCTCGCTTTTCCGCTTCAGTTCAAATCGCGCAACAAATTGGCAGGGATTGCGGTAAACCTCCAATGCCGTTATGTACGCGGTGAACGGTGCAAACTGCCGCCGCAATTCATCCATAATCACGCAGGTATCATCAGTGTGGCAAATGGTAATCGTGCTGTGAAATGTATAATCTGCTTTTGCAGATTGCTGTCCGTAATCGCCGCAATATTCATCGTAGCGTGCGTGAAACTTGCGGTGGAATGCGGACAAAGTGGCGGAAGGTGCAGGAGAGGCATAAATGACCTCAGTCTCAAAGCCAACTGCACGGGGAAAAATTCGGAGTTCCTGAAAGGTAATATCAAAAGCAGAGTGCGTTGCTGCGAATTCGGATGTGTAGTTGCAAAGCTCTTTTTCATCCATACCTTCATATGCCGCAATGGTTACGTGTGACGGCCAATCGGAGGAATTAGCGTACAAGCGATGTTGTAGCGAATGCGCAATCTGTTTCATGTCGGATAGGGTTTGATTTCCTACGTGATCAAGGCGTGCGATCACAACCAATTTGTTTTTGTTCATATGGATTCCTTTCTGAAAATATCTAACATATGTGCCGTAGCGCCAACCATGTCCTTACGTTCACAGATGCTAAGATGATATTTCATATACATCTCAAAAGTTTTTTCATCCATTTCATCAACCGCGCTTCCAATAAAGCGTGTCAGCATATCCGTTCCCAAATAGTGCAGTCTTTCGATATTGAAATGGCTCATCAATTCGTTGACATCTTCCTGTCGATAAAGCGCAAAGACCTCTTTCGGTGTTGAATTGAGTTTAAAGGTTTCAAAGTCAATCAGATCGTTATGCTCTCCCGTTTTAAAGCCACCTCGCAAAAAGCCGAAGTGATATGCTGTGATATCGTTGTTGCAATAGGCAGCAAATACAATGCCGCTTTTCTTGGTTACACGAATTGCCTCGCTCATAGCCGCAAGTTTATCCTCATCGGTATAGAGGTGATACATAGGTCCCAATAACAAAGTGATGTCGTACTGCTCAGAAAGTATATTCTGAAGATCTACAGCATCCCCTTGTTGAACGGTGATGTTTTCTCCATCTTTCGTGTTCGCCTTAAATACTTCAATATTACACTCCATAAGTTCTACGGCATCCACGGCATATCCATTTTGAGCGAAATAGTGTGAATATCGTCCGGTGCCTGCGCCGATCTCAAGGATGCGCATACCGGGTTTCAGATACTTCTCAACATAATGAATTGTGGTCAGAAACTCGACCATACCATGCTTGGATGTCAGTCGGGCATCTTCATTGTGAGTCGCGTAATAGTTTGTGAGTGCTTCCATTCTTTCCATGATTCTACCTCCAAGAAAATAAAAAACGGTGCAAATCGAAATCTCCTTCGACTTGCACCGTCATTATCCTAATATCCTATAATCCTACAAAGAGATTATACTGAAATTTCGGTACGACAATACAAGCCCGACGAATACCAATACATAGTATCCACGCCGCGCTCTTCCACAGTAGTCATATCTCGGTTGAGATTGTAAACTGCCATTGCCGTAGTCCTTTCATAAAAATATTTG
>JAZNJA010000152.1:0-37848 GCA_045577755.1 Eubacteriales bacterium | reverse complement strand
TATCGTTATCCCTGAAAAGCTATTGGCATCAGTATGTTTTTGGGTATCAGCCAAGGAAACGGCTGACGCATTGACCTTCCCCTCGGGGGAAGGGGGACCGCGATAGCGGTGGATGAGGGTCACCCAAAAACATACTGATCTTTTCCGTCAAACAGTTCGATAAACCCCAATTTGTACCCCGCCAATTGAAAGAGTATTCCCCTCTGATCCCAAAACAAAACGAGATACAAGCCGAGCCGCGCCCATATCTTGTATCTCGTATCTTGTATCTCGTATCTCGTATCAGATCGGCAGCACCGCCACCGCAATGCCCACGTAGATGAGCAGCGTCAGTGTATCCACCACGGTGGTGATGAAGGGGGAGGCCATGACGGCGGGGTCAAGGCCTACCTTTTTCGCGCCGATGGGAAGCAGTACGCCCATGAGCTTGGCGAAGACCACGGCGCAGAACATGGTGATGGAAACGATGAGGGCGACCTCCACAGTCTCGACGGTGAACACCAGCTTGAGGTCCACCAGCATGGTCTTGGCAAAGCAGGCGGCAGCTACGGTAAGACCGCAGACGGCGGCCACCCGAAGCTCCTTCCACAGGACGCGAAGGATGTCGCGGGGCTCGATCTCTCCCAGGGACAGTCCGCGGATCACCGTGACCGAGGTCTGGGAGGAGGCGTTACCGCCCGTACCCGTCAGCATGGGGACGAAGACCGCCAGAGACAGGGTGGCGGCGTCCAGCACGCTCTCAAAGCGGGCCAGGATGGTACTGGTGAAGGTGGCGGAGAGCATGAGCAGAAGCAACCACGGGACGCGGTTCTTCCAGGTCTCAAAGACCCCCGTCTTGAGGTAAGGCTTATCGGTAGGCGAGATAGCCGCCATCTTTTCGATATCCTCGGTGGTCTCGGTCTCCATGACGTCGATGGCGTCGTCCACGGTGACGATACCCACCAGACGGTACTCGCGGTCCACGATGGGGATCGCCAGCAGGCCGTACTTGGCCACGGTATTCGCCACGGCCTCCTGGTCATCCATGGTGGAGGCGCAGATGATGTCCTCGTCCATGATATCCTCGATGAGATCATCGGCCGAAGCGAACAGGAGATCCTTCAGGGGAACGGCGCCCTGGAGCACACGCTGGGCATCCACCACGTAGGCCACATAGACGGTTTCCTTGTCCACGCCCGTCTTGCGGATGCGGGCGATGGCTTCGGCGCAGGTCATGTCGCGGCGCAGATCGATGAACTCGGCGGTCATGACGCTACCGGCGCTGTCCTCGGGGTAGGCCAGGAGGCGGTTGATATCGGTGCGGGTCTCGGGAGTGGCGTTTCTCATGATGCGGCGCACCATGTTGGCGGGCAGCTCCTTCAGCATTTCGGTGGTATCGTCCAGAGCCAGCTCCTCCACCATCAGCGAGATCTCTCGGTCGGTCATGGCGGAAATGATGCGCTCCTGCTCCTCGATCTCCAGCTCGGCGAAGACCGCGGCGGCGGTATCCTTATCCAGCAGCTTGAAGACTGCGGGGATGCGCTTGGGCTCCAGCTCGTCGAAGAACTCGGCGGCGTCAACGGGGTTCAGCTCGGCCAGCTCGTCGCGGAAGTCAGCGTAATGGCGGGTATCCAGCAGGTCCTCCAGATAGGCGAATTTGCGCTCCATCTCCTGGGGTCTCTGCTCGGCGAGGATCTCTTCCTCCTCCTCGATATCCGCCTCGACTTCCTCGATGGCCTCCTCGATGGCTTCCTCCACGGTCTCCTCGGTGATCTCCTCCTCGGCGTCCAGGATCTCGTCCTCGTCGGCGTCCTCATAGAGCTCGGCGGGCTCGGCGTAGATGTCTACGTGCTCCACCTCTTCGTCAGGGGCGTCGGAATACTCTCCCTCGGTGTAGTCGAAGCGCTCACCCGTGAAGGCGGGCGTGGCAGGCTTTTTCGGCTCGTGAGCCGTATTTCGTTCCGCAGGATGATCGCTCTCGGTGTGTTTCAATGGTGCGGTCTCCTTGTGGGAGCCATTGATGGCTTCGCTTTCGTGGTCATGAGCGGTCGGGGCGTTTTCGTCCTCGGGCATGCGAGGACCCAACAGGTCGTTCTCTCTGCTCATTCGATCATCCTCCTTACTCTCTGCGAAATTGGGATCGACGGGGGGCGCAGGGCTCCGTGCCGTCGGCGGTATTTCCCGGGCACATAACGCGGCGGGACGATATCAGTATAGCACATACTGCCCGGTTTGTCAACCGCTTTTCTTCATTTTTGGCTGATTTCTTTGATTTTATCGAAAAATCCGCAAATTGGACTTCAAAACCTTTCATTTTTGCGAAATATCTTGTCAAATATACCGTTTTTCTCGTTTTTTCTGTTTTAGCCTTTTCCACTCCTCCCGTTTACCGATCGGGAACTCCCCGCCGTCACGCAGGCTGCCCCGCGGTAACCTCCCAATCTCCCGCTGACAGAATGAGAAATCGCGACTTGACAGGAAATTTTCGCGGAACCCATTGCATTTCGGGCGATTTTGTGATATACTAATTCTGGATCATTATGGGGCACTCTGCCCCATCCACCCTTCGGCCCTTCCCAACACGGCAGCGGCAGGGGGTACACACGCATACGCTACATCATCCATCAATATATAAAGGAAGGTATCCTATGGCACCCCTTCAGGTTTCCCGCTTCATTGAGTGCGGTAAGATCATCAATACACACGGCTGTAAAGGCGAGGTCAAGGCTGAGCCCTGGACCGACACCCCCCGTGACCTCGTCCGTCTGGGGCGGGTCTTTATCGGAGAGGGCGAGGAAAAGCGGGAGCTACGGATCCTGCGCGGCGCCGTCATGCAGGGGCGCTTTCTGCTCCTGGGGCTGGAGGGCGTCGAGGACATGAACGCCGCCGATGCCCTGCGCAATACCGTCCTGTACGCCGCCCGTGAGGACTTCCATCTGGAGGAGGGACAGTACTTCCTCTCGGATGCCATTGGGCTTCCCGTGCTGGATGGCCGCGAGGGACGGGAGGGGAATCTCCTGGGCACCGTGACCGATCTCTCCCCCAACGCCGCCTCGGACATCTACACCGTCACGACCCCCGACGGCGTCGAGGTGTTGGTCCCCGCCATACCGGTATTCGTGACCGAGGTAAAGCCCGGAGAATACGTCCGCATGACCCCCATTGACGGTATGTTCGAAAACCGTGACGGGGATACAGGACCCCACAAGGAGAACGGCTGATGCGCTTCGATATCATGACCCTGTTTCCCGACCTCATTGAGCGGGTCCTGGGAGAAAGCATCATCGGGCGCGCCCAGGCGGCGGGGAACTGTACCGTCAAGGCCCACAACATCCGGGATTACTCTCAGGATAAGCACCGCCGCGTGGACGACACCCCCTATGGCGGCGGCAAGGGTATGCTCATGGCCGCCCCGCCCATCTACAACTGCTTCCGCGGCGTCCTGGCCGACCAGCTGAAGGACGGCTTTGATGGCCGCCGCCGCGTCATCTATCTCTCCCCTGCGGGCAAGGTACTGACCCAGAAGCGAGCCGAGGAGCTGGCATCGGAATACGACAACCTGATCCTGCTCTGCGGACATTACGAGGGTGTGGACCGCCGTATCGTGGAGGAGCTGGTAGACGAGGAGATCTCCATCGGGGATTACGTCCTCACGGGAGGAGAGATCCCCGCCTGCATCCTGGTGGACTGTGTCGCCCGCCTGACAGACGGTGTCCTGGCTGCCCCTGAGTGCTACGAGAACGAGAGCATCTCCTCGGGACTTCTGGAATATCCCCAGTACACAAGGCCCGTGGACTACCACGGCATGACCGTCCCCCCCGTCCTTTTGTCAGGCGATCACAAAAAGATCGACGCCTGGCGTAAGGAGGCCGCTCTGGAGCTGACCCGCCGTCAGCGCCCCGATCTGCTTCCCGCCGAGGAGACCACCGATACACAGGGCTGAGCCCGCACCGCATTTCCCGACTCCAACGAAAGGAGGGTGACCCTATGGCCGCTCCCAAACGCCGCCGATCCAGCCTCATCGGAGATGGTCTGAACCGCGGCACCGCGTGGCTGTACGCCACCGTCATACGATCTCACGCGGGCCGTCTCATGACGGGGTACCGCAAGGCGGACGCCGCCCTCATGCACGGTCCCCGCTATACAGGCCGCCAGCGCTGCAGCCCCGCCTCTCCCGCCCGTATCCGCGTTGTGGAGGCCATTGAGGGAAGCTTCCTCGTGGCGCTGATTCGCGCTTTCTTTTCGGTACTGCTCCGACTCCCCACCAACACCTACGGTATGTTCGGGCTGTATTACGGCCTCTTCGGTGTTCTGACGGACATTCCCTTCCGCAGCCTTTCCACGGCTCCCTCGGGCTGGTTTGACGGCGATTCCGTTGTCTTTGCCCTCATCGCCATGGTGTCCATTCCCTTGGCCTGCAGTCGAAAGCCCCTGGGCGAGACCTTATCCACCAGCCTCTTTTTGCGCCCGATCCTGTTCACCTTCCTGGGCATTCCCGAGGAGGCCATGGTCACCCGCAGGCTGCGCTTCCCCGCCGCCCTGCCTTATCTGACCTTTCTGATCGCCCTTCCCTGCGCTTTGCTGGGTGATCTCGTCCATCCCGCGGTGGTCCCTTTGGCGATCCTCCTTCCCGGGGCGCTGGGCTTGATCTTCAGCTACCCCGAAGCGGGCGTGATCCTGTCCACCGCCATGCTTCCCCTGCTCTGGCTCAACCGCAATACCGTCCTGCTCCTGGCCGCCGTCATTCTGCTGACCTGGATGGGTTACGGCATCAAGCTCCTGTCCCTGCACCGTACCATTCGCCTGGGCCTTCTGGACACCACCGTCCTTTTACTGGGGGTTCTGATCTTAGGCTCCTCCTTTACGGGGGTAGTCTTCTCCCCCACCACGGTGCTGCAGAGTCTGCTTTTGGTAGTCTGCCTGAGCGACTACTTCCTCATCGTCAATCTCATGACCACACGGGCCCATATCCGCCGCTGCCTGTTTGGCGTGGTGGTCTCGGTGGCTCTGGTGACGGTCCTGTCCTACCTGCGGCTCATCCCCGTGGACGGCCTTGCCTGGCTGGAGGGCTCCCCCGCGGGTGACTTCGTCATCGAGACCTTCACCGATGCCTACGCCCGTCTCTCCTCCCTCTGGGTAGAGCAATCCGCCCTTTTCCTCGTGCTGGTCTTCCCCTGGCTCCTGGCCTTCCTGTTCCATACCAAGCGGCTGCGCCGTTGGGTACTGGTCGCCACCTGTATCGGCCTCGACCTGGCGCTGGTGCTGATGTCGGGCTCGGTCAGCGCTCCTGTCTGCGTTCTCTTCGGTACCCTGGTCTTCCTCCTGCTGATGGGACACAAATGGCTCTCCGCGGTGATCGTGTCTCTTCCCCTGGCGGGATGCGGCGCCCTGTGGCTGCGCTACCTGTACCCCATTTCGGATTCTCTGCAGGCTGTCCTGTCCCGCAGTCGCTGGTACCGCGGTCTGCTCAACGACAGTATGTGGCGGATGGTGTTGGATCATCCCGCGGGGATCGGCCTCGGCGAGGAGTGCTTCGCCGCCGTCTACCCGGCCTACGCCTCCCCCTGGCTGGAGGGCGTAACCGACTTCCGCAGCCTCTATTTTGAGATCCTGCTGGGACTGGGCTGGCCCGGACTTCTGCTCTTCTGCGCGGTCATCTTCTTCTTCATCCAGAAGAGCCTGACCTGTCTCCATCACATTCACGCTTCCCGCGACCGCGCCATGATCATCGGCGGTCTCGCGGGTGTTGCCACGGCGCTGGTCTTCGGGATCATGCGCAGCTTTATCTCCTCCCCCCGCGTCTTCTTCACGGTCTTCCTTTCGGTGGCCCTCTGCAGCGCGTTTGAGAACATTCTCCTTGACGAGGATGATATCCGCACCGCCGAGACCCCCGGCTCTCCCGAGCGGGAGGATCGCCTGTTCCGCCGGGGTGCCTGACCCCACATCATCCTGACAAGAGAGGTATTTTATGGCTACCTTACACAATCCCTCCCATCGCCACGGCGACGGGGAGCACAAGGCCTCCAGCTTGACCGACAGCACCCAGACTACCCCTGCCGCAGGCGCCCCCGCCACCGCCGAGGTCCGCAAGGATATGAGCAACACTTCCCTTCGCCGCCGCGACAAGCGTTTTCTCCGCACCCTGCTGGTAGACCTGATCACCATCCTTCTGATCGTCGCCGCGGGCTTCGGCGCGGTCTACGGCTACCGCTGGCTCCAGGGTATGTACGCCCCCGAGTGGGATACCAGGGACGTGGTCTACGTGGTCCGCTTCGAGGGACTGTCCGCGGATATGATCCCCCTGAACGACAGCGGGAAGCCCGCTCTCGTCGGCAAGCCCGTCTACAGTTCCATCACAACCGACGCCGATCTTCTGGGCACCGTGACCGACGCCCTTGCCGTGCCCGTCTCCCACGAGGACGGCTCTACCTCCGTGACCCTGCAGCTCACGGTACAGGCCAGCGCGCGGTACCGTGAGGGCAAGGGCTACTGGATGGGCAACACCCGCCTTTTGGCGGGAGACAGCGGCACCTACCGTCTGGAGAGCATGAGTGCCGAGGGCCTCATCATCTCGCTGAATCAAAAGTCCTCTGGCGGCGGACAGTCCGCCCCGAACTGAGCAAGGAGGTCCATCATGGAGCAACAGAAAACCATCAGCCCCGAGGTCACGCCCGAGCGCCGTAGCAAGCGCCGTGTCTCAGTCATGGATATCGTCATCATCCTCCTGGCGTTGGCCGCCGTCGCGGGGATCGCTTTCCGCGTGGTATCGGTCATTCGCGAGGGTGCCCCCACGAGCAAGGGGCCTCGCTACGTCGTGGAGTTCTCGGTGGACGAGACCCCGACGGATATTCTCCAGGGTATGCAAGCCGGTGACGGCGTCTACCTCTACGAGAGCGGCGCTAAGCTTGGCTACATGGGAGCCTACCAGCAGGAGGACGGCCGGCCGTATCGCGTGGCCCTCACCCTGACCCCCGGTACCGCCAAGGGCACCTCCACCGCCGTTGGTGAGTTCATCTGCACCGATGGCGAGATGACCAACGGCGGGCTGCTCGTCAACGCCGGCGGCCTGTATCTGACCCCCGGTACCGAGCTGACTGTCTGCACGGAGCGCGTTCTTCTGACCGTCACCATCACCGAGATTCGCCCCGTCAACTGAGGTTTTACGGGACAGTTGTGTAAATTGATAAAAAAAAGCATTTGGGATTATGAAAAATCCTAAATATTGACACTTGATTTCTTGCGCGTTTTTTGGTATACTACAACTGTAGAATAGTCGAACTGTGCGACGGTCTCTCGGTTATCTCGAATCCCCCGTCACGACCGTTGCCTGTGAATCGGGCCTTCTGTGAGGAAGAGCTGTCTATACTTGAAACAGGAGATTGATTACATGAAAAGTCGCGAAGTTGTCATTACCAACGCCAGCGGTCTGCATGCAAGACCCGCTACCTTCTTTATCCAGAAGGCAAACTGCTACAAGTGCTCGATCTGGGTCGAGAAGGATGACCGCAAGGTCAACGCCAAGAGCCTGCTGGGCGTTCTGTCCCTGGGCATTGCCAAGGGCATGACCATCACGCTGATCGCCGACGGTCAGGACGAGGATGCCGCTCTGGACGGTCTGGTCGCCCTCATCAACTCGGGCTTCGCCGAGTAATTTCGGCTTTCCCGTACGCTTGCCCCCTCGCGGGACGTACATAGCAAACCATATAACGGCGCGAGCACTGCCCATGCGGGTACGGAGCCCGCGCCGTTTATCTTTGACGCGGATCCCGCGCCGCCACAGGAAAGGAGTGCCGCCGTGCCGACCAGAGAAGAAGAACGCAGAGCCCTGCTGGACAAGGCCAACTCCTTGCCCCTGACCCCCGGTGTCTACATCATGAAGGACCGAGAGGGACGGGTCATCTACGTGGGCAAATCCCGCAAGCTCAAGAACCGCGTGTCCCAGTACTTCCAGAACAGCGAGAAGAACATCAAGACCGCCCGCATGGTGGCCTCGGTGCGGGATTTCGAGTATTTCCTGTGCGACACCGAGATGGAGGCTCTCACCCTGGAGAATACCCTCATCAAGCAGCACAATCCCAAATACAACATCCGCCTTAAGGACGCCAAATCCTATCCCTACATCAAGATCACGGATGAGGCATACCCCCGCCTCATCATGACCCGCAAGCGGGAAAAGGACAAGGGACGGTATTTCGGCCCCTATTCGGGAGTATCCACCGTGTTTTCGGTGCTGGACACCCTCCGTGCGGTGCTGGCTCTGCCCACCTGTAACCGCCGTTTTCCTCGGGATATCGGCAAGGAGCGCCCCTGTCTCTACTACCAGATGGGCCGTTGCTGCGGTCCCTGTACGGGAAAGGTCACCGAGGCCGAATACGCCGCCACCGTAGCCCTGGCCGCCGATATTCTCCGCGGGAATACGGGAGAGGTCAAGCGCCGTCTGACCGAGGAGATGTACGCTCACGCCGAGGCCGAGCGATACGAGGCCGCCGCCCGCTGTCGGGATACCATCGCCGCCCTGGAGCGCCTGCGCCAGAAGCAGACCGTGGTAGCCGCCCCCGACACCGAGCAGGACGTCATTGGCTTCTATGCCGACGAGGTGGCTGCCTGCGTGTCGGTGTTCTACATCCGCGGAGGCGCCGTCATCGACAAGGAGGAGTACCTGGCCGGGGGCGAGCGCATCCTGGACGAGGAGACCCTGGGCACCTTCATTTGCGAGCATTATCGCGTCCGCGAGTACATCCCCAAGCAGATCCTCTTGTCCTTCCCATTGGAGGAGGAGGAGATGGAGGGGCTTTCCCAGTATCTCACCGCCCTGGCGGGGCATAAGGTTACCATCCGCACCCCCGAGCGGGGCGCCAACCACACGCTCTGTGAGCTGGTACGCTCCAACGCCGCCGAAAAAGTGCGCCGCCACCGTCTGGACGCCGAGAAGGACGAGGGCGCTTTGGCGCGGTTGGCTGAGATCTTGGAGCTGCCCACCTACCCCACCCGCATCGAGGCCTACGATATCTCCAACCTGGGTGCCGAGCATCTCACCGCGGGCATGATCGTCTGCGAGGACGGCAGGTTCAACAAGGCGGATTATCGCCACTTCAAGATCCAGTCGGTGCAGGGCACCACCGATGACTACGCCTCCATGCGGGAAGCCCTGGAGCGCCGCCTGGAGCACCTGACCGACCGAGAGGGCTCCTTTGCCCGCCTCCCCGATCTCATCCTCCTGGACGGCGGCCGAGGCCACGTGGGTGTGGTCCGAGAGCTGATGGAGGAGAAGGGGCTGGATATCCCGGTCTTCGGTATGGTCAAGGACGACTTCCACAAGACCCGTGCCCTTTGCACCGAGGACGGTGAGATCAGCATCGCCCGTGAGAACGCGGTCTTCGTCCTGGTCTACCGCATCCAGGAGGAGGTCCACCGCTTCACCGTATCCCGCATGGACGCCGCCAAGCGCAAGACCCTGACCCACTCCAGCCTGACCAAGATCAAGGGCATCGGCGACGCCAAGGCCAAGGCCCTGCTGGCCGCCTTCGGGGGGATCACGGGGGTCAAGAACGCCACCGAGGAGGAGATTGCCGCCGTTAAGGGCATCTCCAAGGCGGACGCAGCAAATATCCGGGCTTATTACAATACGAAAAAGTAAATTGGGGTTTATCGGGCAGAGCCCGTCACGCCCCCGCAGGGGGCATATCGAATCCCGAAGGGATATATCGAGTGCCGCAAGGCACATATCGAGTCCCGAAGGGACATATCGACTCAGAGCTTTTGTCGATATACACCCTTCGGGTGTTCGATATGCCTCCGGCATAGGCCTTCGGCTCGATATGCCGCTTTCGCGGCTCGATATGCGCCCGTAGGGCGCAAGAACTCACCGATAAACCCAAATTTGAAACCATGCACATGAAAAGGAGCAATACCACCATGATGCGTATCATCACAGGCCGCGCCCGCGGCATTCAACTCGTTACCCTGGAGGGAGACATGACCCGTCCCACCTCCGAGCGCGCCAAGATGGCGATTTTTTCCAGCCTTCAGTTCGGTCTGGAGGGCCGCCGTGTCCTTGACCTGTTCGCGGGCTCGGGACAGATGGGCCTGGAGGCTGTTTCCCGCGGTGCCGCCCACGCAGTGCTGGTGGATCAGTCCAAGGACGCCGTCAAGGTCATCCGGAAGAACGCCGAAAAGACCCGCCTCGCCGAGGACTGCACCGTCATCTGCTCGGATTTTTCAGAATTTCTCCGCCAGCGACGGGGTAAGGAGCCCTTCGATATCGTCTTCATTGACCCGCCCTACGCTATGAAGGCCTGCAAGGCTGCCGTGGAGGCCATTCTGGAGAACCGTTTGCTGACCCCCCACGGCATTCTGGTGCTGGAGAGCGCTGAGCCCGAGCCTCTGGGCGTCAATACGCCCCTGGCCGAGCGCTTTGAGGTGCTGAAATCCGCCCGCTACGGCGTGGCCTACGTCAACATTCTGACCCCCAAGGCGTGATCCTCCCGATTTCGGGAATTTCGTCCCGGACAAGGCGCAAGTTCATATTCGCTTCACATTTTTATGGGATAATGAGCGCGTTGCGGTTGTTGTCTCGACAACATCACCCGAAGGAGGGGGAGTCTATGAGTACAGTCCTCATTCCCGGCAGCTTTGACCCCATCACTCTGGGGCATCTGGACATCATCACCCGTGCCGCCGCCCGCTTTGACCGCGTGATCGTGGCGGTCATGACCAACGATATGCGCAAGTACGTGGCCAACGCGGCGGTCAAGACCTACGCCTTTACCATGGAGGAGCGGCGGGATATGGCCGCCATCGCCTGCGCGGAGCTTCCCAACGTGGAGGTCATCGCCGCCGACGGCATGCTCATCGATCTGTTCGACCGTGTAGGTGCCGACCTCATCATCAAGGGCGTGCGCTCGGTAGCGGATTTCGAGTACGAGCAGAAGCACGCTCTCTACAACCGCGCCCACAATCCTCGCTCTGAGACCTTGTACCTGCCTGCCGATCCCGCCTACGACGGGATCTCATCCACCCTCGCCCGCGCTTGTCTGGAGCGGGGAGAGTCCGCGGAGGGGATCCTGCCCGCCTCGGTCATCCAATGGATCGCCGCCCATCCAAGGGCTTGATCATAGAGGGCTTTTGCCCTTGAAACAACATATTCGGAGGAACACAACTATGTCCAAGAACAATCGCATCGCTTCCCGCGTGATCTCCATGATCCTGGGTATCCTCATGGGTGTCGCTCTGGTGGTCCTGGGCTCCGTCGTCAAGGCTGAGACCCTGGTTTGGCTGGCTCTCGTCGTCTGGGGTGTCATCGTCATCATCGGTAACATTCCCTCTCTCATCTACGCCATCGCCAACCTCAAGGCCAAGGGCGCCATCTTCGATCTCATCGCTTCGATCATCGGTATCCTTCTGGGTCTGGGTCTGATCTTCTCTCAGAATCAGGTCATCACCGTCATTCTGGCCGCCTACATGATCGTCTTCCCCATCATCCGCATCGTCCTGGCCAAGTCCGCCTGGGCTGAGCAGCTGGGCCGCGAGATCCTGCGCATCATTCTGGGTGTGGTGCTGCTGGTCTTCGGCGGTACTCTGCTGGGTGTCGGCATGACCATTCTGAATCTGCTCCTCAGCATCATCGGTTGGGTCGTCATCGCCCTGGCCGTCATCCTTGGTGTAGTCGGCATCATCCAGATCGCCACCTCCAAGGCCTGATTCCTCCGTTTTCCTTGGGACAGCCCCCGCGGGCTGTCCTTTTTCTGTTCCTTCCCTAGCAAAAAAGACCCCCGATCTCTCGGGGGTCTTTTCGGTTGGTCAGTCAACCGCCGTAAACGGCGATCTCATAAATGCTGAACCAATTCTCGCCTTCCCGTCGGAGACGGATATAGCGAGCCTCGATTTGCAGATCATCCAGCGCCACGGTCAGCTCGTCCTTTTGGCATTCACGGAGGGTCTCATAGCGCTCCCCGTCTACCGAATACTCGACGTAGTAGGGCACCCACGCCGCCTCCAGGAAAGCCTCAATGCCGCTGATCTCGCAGACCTTTCCGAGGTCCACCTGCAGCCAGGCCTCGCCCGAGGGCAGGGAGCCCCAGCGGGTAGTCAGGTCGCCGTCCACGGCGTTCTCCTTCATGTACGCCCCCTCTTGGGCGGTGGCGGTGACGGTCTTGCCCTTGGCAATGTTGACCCGCGCGGCCTCCTCCTTGCCCGCGGCGATGTCCTCGTCGGTAGCCGCATAGGCACGGAACTCATAGATGGAGACGTAGTTGCCCCGCGGGATCTCCAAGCGGAGGAAGCGGGTCTTGGCGCCCTTCAGATTGATCTCGGTCACCATGGAGCCGTCGTCCACGTAGACCTTGTGGGCGGTGAAGCTCTTGCCGTCCTCCGAGAGCAGGACGGTGAAGGGGGCGTGGATGGACTCCCACAGGATATCCACCTCACCGATGGCGTAGACCTGCCCCAGATCCACCTGCCAGTAGTGGGTGCTGGCGGACAGGCCCATACCGCTCCAGCGGGTGGTGGCCGAGCCGTCCACCGCCAAAGAGGGGTTCAGGCTGTCACTCTCGCTGTAGTTGGAGGAGGCGGGCTTATTCAGAGCCAGATTCTCCCGCTTCTTTGTGGGGTCGGGCACCTTGTAGGTGGCCTTTTGGATGTAGTCAAACTTGGTATCGGGAGCGCAACGGTTCTCCACGTCCTGCACCACGGTGACCTCGCCCACGGAAACGGTGGCCTTGGCCTTGAGATCGGTGGAGGAGGCGCCCACCGAGACGGTGTAGTCTCCCTTGTCCAGGATCCAGCGGCTCTCGGCGGTATCGTAGGTCATGAGGGACTCCACCGAGGCGCGGATGTACACCCGCTGACTCTCCCCGGGGGCGAGGACATCAGTCTTGGCGAAGCCGCACAGCTCCAGAGCCGCCTGCTCCTGGAGAGTCTCGGGCTTGGTGACGTAAAGCTGGACGATCTCCCGCCCCGCCACAGAGCCGGTGTTGGTCACGGTGACCCAGGCGGAGAGGATACCGTCGGTGTTCTGCTTGACGGTGAGATCGCTGTACTCATAGTTGGTATAGGACAGACCGAAGCCGAAGGGGTAGGCCACGCCCACGCCAAAGGTGGTGTAGTAGCGGTAGCCCACGTAGATGTCCTCGTAGTAGGTCACGTCCTTGGCACTGCCGGGGAAATAGTCGGCGGCGGGGGTGGTGTCGTAGTCCACGGGCCAGGTCATGGCGGTCTTGGCGGAGGGGTTGACCTCCCCCGTCAGCACCTGCCCCAAGGCGGTGCCGCTTCCCTGCCCCGCGTAGCCCAGGTAGAGGATGGCATCCACCTTGTCCCGCCAGGAGACCACCTCCATGGGAGAGCCCATGTTGAGAACCACGATGACCTTCTTGCCCTTGGCGTGGAAGGCCGCCGACACACGGTTTATCATGTCGGCCTCGGTGTCGTTCAGAAGGAAGTCGCCCTTGAGATTGGAGCGGTCCTGTCCCTCGGTGGAGCCGCGGGAGATGACGATGAGGGCCACGTCAGCCCCCTCGGCCATCTCATTGGCGTAGGCCTCGGTGACGGGGATATCCTTGGAGGGATCCATGGCGTCGTGGGGAGCGCAGTTCTGGAAGGGGTTGTTCTTGGCGTTGGCGACCGTCAGGCCGCTTGCCTTACGAAGGCCCTCCATGATGCTCACGGTGGTATTGGGGGACACACTGCCCGAGCCCGCGCCGCCGAAAACGGTCTGGTAGGCGCCGTTACCGAAGACAGCCACCGAGGCGTTCTTGGCCAGAGGCAGGGCGGCATTGGTGTTCCGGAGCAGGATGATGGTATCGGTGGCTGCCTCGGTGGCCAGTTTGCTATGCTCCTTGGTATTGATGCGGGTGTTCATCTCCAGGCCCTTATGGGTGGGAGACTGGGCCACCACGGTGAGGATACGGTAACAGCAGGCGTCCAGGGCGGTGTCGGTGATCTTGCCCGCCTTGTAGGCCGCCAGCACGTCGGCGGGGTCGGTTTCGTTTCCGGGCATATTCACGTCGTTGCCCGCGTTTACCTTATCGGTCATGGTCCCCGCCGCGCCCCAGTCGGACATGACGAAGCCCTCAAAGCCGAACTCCCCGCGGAGGATGTCGGTGAGTAGCTCCCTCTTGACCGAGGTGTGCTCCCCGTTGAGGCAGTTGTAGGAGGACATGACGGTGAGGGGATCTACGTCGGCCACCACCATGCCGAAGGCCTTGAGGTAGATCTCCCGCAGGGCCCGCTCGGTGACATTGGCGGAGGTGGAGCCGCGGGCGGTCTCCTGGTTGTTGGCGGCGAAGTGCTTGATACAGGCCCCCGCTCCCGAGGACTGCATTCCATTGACATAGGCCGAGGACATGATCCCCGTGAGGATGGGATCCTCGGAGCAGTACTCGAAATTGCGCCCGCAGAGGACGTTTTTCTGGATGTTCATACCGGGGCCGAGAACGATGTCAATGCCCAGGGCCAGGGAATCCTCACCGATGGACTGCCCCACCTCGGCGATCAGGGCGGGATCCCAGGAGGCGGTGAGGTTGTGGACCGAGGGATACCAGATGGAGGTGGAGTACCGCACCCCCGCGGGGCCGTCGTTGACGGTGATGGAGGGGACACCCAGGCGGTCAACGGCGTAGGTACCGCCCGAGGCGTTCGGCTTCACAGGTGCCAGCACGCCCGTCACCATATGAGCCTTCTCCTCCGCGGTCATGGCGGCCACCACACAGCGGACACCGTCGAGGGTCAGTTGGGGGAGACCGTTCTTCATCCGTAGGGTCATCTCGTCCAGCACCTCGCCGTCGGGAGAAGTGACGGTACCCATAAGGGTCAGTTCCCCGTTCAACTGATCGGCAGGGCAATCCAGAACAGCGGTATGCGCCCCGTCGGCGGTAAAGGAGGACTCTGAAACAGTGCCGCTCGCGTCGGACAAAGTGAGCTTGACGGTGCCCGCTAGCCCCGCCTCCTTGACCTCGGCGGCCATAGTCAAGGTGATCTTGCCGTCACCCGCCGCCAGCGTATGGGCGACGAGGTCGATCCGATCCCCCAAGGCGGGAGCGGCCGGCTCTTCCTCGGGCTCGGTATCCGACTCGGCAGGCTCGGCGGGGGGCTCGGTGGGAGCCTCGGTGGTGTCCGCGGGGGCGGTGTGGGTGTCGGTCACGGTGCCCTCGGTGGTATCCGACGGAACGGAAGGCCCCGTACAGCCCGTGGCGAGCAGGAGCAGGGCGAGGGACAGAGATAGAACGGACAGGAGTTTTTTCATGGGGTGTCTCCTTTGCGGTGGTTGGTTATGCCTCTATTGTACTACAGACGGGACGGTTTGTCAAGTGCGGAAACAAAAGCACCCCGCCGAAGCAGGGTGCTGAAAAAAGATGCTTTACTCTCCCGACACCTGCGCGCCCTGACCCGACTGGCGGATCAGATCGAACAGGGTGTAGGTGTCCACGTACTTGTAGGTGTAGCCGTCGTTCTTGGCGTTGGCGTAGGCTTCGAATTCCTTGGCGCAGTCAATAATGGCGGAGGTGCTCTGGACGATGGTGCGGAAGGCGGCGAAGTTGCAGGTGGGGTACTGCTCAAACTCCTTGTACATCTCCTCCAGATGGGTCTTTTCGGCGACGGGGTAGATGTCCCGCATACTCAAAAAGACGGTCTGCTTGTCCAGCACCGTCAGATGACGGTCGGCGTAGGTGCCCACGTTGGTGAAGGCTCCCTGGGGCGTGATCTTGCCGTAAGCCTTGAGGATATCCAGAGACAGATCGCGGTCGTCGATGATAAAGCCCACGATATCCATGTCAAACTTGGAAAGATAGGTCTCGTTGTACTCCACCCACAGATCCAGATCCTTTAGGCGGGAGGGGAAGACGTAGCCCGCACCGGTGTCACCCGTGGTGAAGTAGTCGTTGGGGGTCTTATTCTCGTAGACGTAGTCGAAGATCATGGGGACGCGGTCGGACAGGTTAGGGTTGAAGGCCCACATCATGGGGATCTCGCCCCGTCTCGGGTCGGTAAAGTTCCCGGGGACCATGTTCTTGAGCCAGGCCGAGGAATCGTAGTCGCCGATGTAGATGGAGAAGTAGCGCACCTTCTCGTCGTAGGTCCGGGGGGCGGGAGGCTCGTTGTTGACGTAGGACTCGGCGGTGGGGGTGTACTGGCAGTAGACCGAGGCGTTGGTCATCCAGGAGGGCTGGAACGCGTCGGCCTCCTTGATGAAGTTGTACTCGGTGATGAAGGCCACGAACTGCCACTCCAGGGACACGGGAGCGGTGCTGCCGTTATTCAGATGGGTGGTGTACTTCATGTACCACGGAGGGAAGCCCATGAGCTTAGTAAACTTCCCCTGGTTGCGCTTCTGCATAGCCTCCAGGATGGTGGCCAGAGTGCGGGAATCGCAGGCGCGGGGCTGGTTCTTGTCGTCGCAGGGGGTCTCGGTTGCGATACAGGTCAGGTCGATGAAGAAGCACTCGTTGTAGATGTAGTAATCGTGGCTGTAGAGCTGGTTCCAGCTGGGGTCGGTGCACTCGGCCTTTTGGTAGACGGAGTTGGACTCCACCTGGGAGGCACCGTCCAGGGCGTAGGCCAGCATGGTGGAGCTGCAACGGTCCATGTACAGCTCCATGGCCCACAGGTAGGGATCGCACTTGATGGAGCCCGAGGATTTCAGCTCGGTATCGGGGATGATGCTTCCCTTTTCTCCCGTGAACTTGCCCACCAGATCCAGCTTGACCTCCACGCCATGGGTCGTGAGCCAGGTGTAGAGGCTGTCGGCGTCGGTATCGTAGCGGACAGGAAGGTAACCCTCCACCGAGCAGACCGTAGCGGCCGCGTTGGCGGTGGCGGGTGCGTTGGGATCCCACACGACCAGTCCCGCGGCGGTGATGTCCTCGCCCAGAGCGGTCCACAGCTCGTCCCAGGTGGTCAGCTCGGTGACGGCACAGCCGTTCAGCAGCTTCCCCTCCCCCGAGATGTAGTCCAGCCAGAAGCCGTCGGTGGAATCGTACATCTGGTAGATGAAGCGTCCCGTCTTGCGGGCCTGCTTATTGAGCCGCCCCTGCAGGGAGGTGTAGAGGCGTACCATGTCGTTCCAGTCCTCGTTGTTGGTCTTTTCGCCGATATAGCGGATATCCTTGATGACCAGCAGCTCGGAGGGCGCCACGTCGGGGAGGGTCTCCTCCTCGATGGGGGCTTCGGTGGGTGCCTCGGTGGGGGCTTCGGTGATCTCCTCGGTGGGAGGCTCGGTGTCGGCGGAGGTGTCGGGCTCTGTGACGGCCGCTGTGGTGTCGGGGTCGGTCTCGGGGGCCTCGGGGGTATCCACACAGGCGGTCAGGGCCACCAGCCCCAGCATAGTCAGCAGAGCCAGGGACAACAGGGTCAGCAGTAAGCGGATGTTCCTTGCTTTCATAGGGGTTCTCCTTTACTTTGATACAACCATTATACCACACAGTTCGCTCTCTGTCAATCATCCGTTCAGAGATACCACTCCCCGTATCCCCCCTTTTCGGTCTACGATTCGTAGATTCCCGCATCAAAATAGCGGAACGCCATGCCTGTGCACAGCGTCCCGCTCGGGGTATGAAGCTTTACTGGCTGCGCTTGCGATTGACCAGCTGCAGCTCGCCCACCATGGCGTCGGTGATCTCCTCAATACCCTGCTTACCCGCGTAGCGGGCCTTATCGTAGACGGCGAACAATGCCTTCTCGTCGTCCTCCAGGGCGATCTCGGAGCCGATCTCGGCGGGAGTCATGGAGCGCTTCATGAAGTAGCCCTTTTTGATGCGGCGGATCATGTAGTCGATGAAGATGAAGCGCACGCGGGCGGCGTTATCGGGCTGTTCAGCCCATTTGAGCTCGTTTTTGAGCTTCTTCTTGGTCTTCTTGACCTTTTCGGTATCATCGAAGACGAAGGTCTTCTCGTCGCGGCCGCTCAGACGGTTGCGGCGTGAAAGATCGATACCGATGGACAGGAGCAGCTTGTTGACCGCCTTAAGGACAGGCGCGGCCAGCTTCTTAGCGAACCTGACGGCGGCCTGACCCAGCTTTTTCCGCATACTGGCGGTGAGCATCCGTAAGAAGGCCCGCGCGCCCATGGCGATGAAGAAGATGGCCAGCAGCACCGTAATGGCGCGGATGGTATTGGAATGGGCGATGAAGAAGTCGGCCTCGATGTTGGGCACGACGATGGAGGCATAGAGATCCCCCAGCATCAAAAGCATCCAGATGATGAACTCCACCATGCGGCGCTTGTCGATATTGTGCCAGACCTCAACCAGGGAGTTGTGGGTCTCGTCGTCGATCATCTTGCGGCGGCGGGGCTTGACTACCTCCTCCCCCTCGGTGACGGGGGCTTCCTCGTCGGTCTTGGCGGCCTTGGCATCCTTGCCCTTGACCCGCACCACCTCGTCGCCACCCTTGGCAGCGGCGGTATCGGCGGGCCTTTCCTTCTTTTTCTTCTCCTTGGGACGCACCTTATTGGCCATCTTGCGGCAAGCCACGGCCTGCTGGGCGGCATCCGAGTAGACCGAGATCTTCTCGAACATAGCGGCGGCCTCCTCAAACTCCGAGAAGACGTGGCCGTGCTCCATAAGGTGGAGGGCTTCGTTGTACATACGGTCGAAGTAGTATTTTTCAAACCGTTCGATCAGCTCACGGGTGTTCTTGAAGCCCTTGATGGTCTTGAGCAGCTCTACGCCCTCTCCCAGCTCCTCGGTGGTGGCCTCGGCGTTTGAGAGCAGGGCCATGGCCGCGTCGTAGGTCAGGGCGTTGGCGCGGACGGTATACACACGCATGACCTCGCGGGCATCCTGATAGTCCTGGATGATCTGCATGATCCGGGCAGCCTCTCGGTACTCCTCTGCGGTGGTCTCCCGTCCCTTGGTGCGGATCTCGTCGGTGATGTCGCGGTAGGCGGGGGCGGAGGCGGCCTTGACGCACTGGCTGTACTTCTGCGCTGAATCCTTATAGGTATCCAGGGCGCGGAACTCCTCGGCCAGAGCCAGGTAGTCCCGCCAGCTCGACACGGTGGCGAACTTGTAGGCGGCGGCGGTATAGCGGGCGTTCAGCTCGCTCTCGGTGAGTCGGATATTCTTCTCATTGGCCATCCTCGTCACCTCCCTCCAGGATCACGGTCTGCACCGAGTTGCCGAACCGCTCCAGAGTGGAAATACGGTCCAGCACCTCCTCGTTGTGGTCGAAGGCGATGATGATGACCTCGGTATCCCGCATACCTCCGCGGATATCGTTCTCCAGGAGGGAGGCAAAGGAGGCGCCGTCGGTGGGATTCATGCGGGCCATCTCCTTCATGATGGCGATGAGGTGGGCGTCCGAGCTTTCGCAGGGGAAGCGGGTGGACATCTCACCGTCGATGGCCTTACAGTTGGCGGCGAAGCCCACCGAAAAGCCACCGTAAATGGCATCGCGGATGAGGGCGGCACAGAAGGACAGGCCGTTCTCGGCGCGGCGGTTGTACTCCTTACCGTCGATTTTGCTGCCCATAGGGAGATGGAAGTCCATGTAGATCATGAGCTTACGGGAGGCGCAGTAGTCTCTCGCGTTGACCTTCAGGGGAGAGCCCGAGGAGCCCGTCATGGGGACCTTGGCCGAGGCCTTGAAGTTGATCTGGGAGACCGAGTCTCCGAAGCGGTAGTCACGGATACCTGCCAGGGAGAAGGGATCCATGAAAAGCGGCCTCTGGGAGACGAAATCACCCTGCATTCGCCCCACTGCGATGGCGGGGAGACCCAGGGGAACGGCCTTGGGGTAGACGTACAGCTCGGTGGGGGCCTCCATGGGGATGGGGCCCTTCTTGGCGTAAATAGTGGCGATCTGAAGCTTGTAGTGACCTCTCTGTTTGGCGGTGATACGGTGGTGGCGTTTGATCTGCATATAGGGCCAGAGATTGAAGCGGGAGATGCAGTACTGCATGGTGCTCTTTCCGTCATGCTCGTACTCCTCCAGCTCCAGCTCGTTAAAGAAGTAGGACTCCACGTCCACGCCCAAAAGCGGGAAGAAGCCGGGGTTTCGGATGGTCTCGATCAGCTCTACCTCCTCCCCCTCGTAGACACCCTCCTCGGAGAAATGCCGCTCATAGATGATGCGGCCGAGGCGCGCGGCGCGCATGGAGCCGTAAATGCGGAGCAGGATCCACAGAATAAGCAGCACCACCGCGATCGCGACCAGCGCGTAGAAGTAGGGGGACGTGATGAAATTCAGGATACCGTTGATGATACCCTCTGCCGCTGTACCGACCACCGATCCGCCCAGAAGGGCAAGGAAAGGTACGTAGGTCATGGCTTATCTCTCCTCGAACACAGCCTCGGTAGGAACCGTGACCATACCCAGAATATCGTCGATGATCTCGTAGGCGGCGTTCCTCTTGATACGGGCGGCGTTCTCCAGGGTCAGACGGTGATCCAGAACGGGGTGGGCGGCGCGCTTGACGTCATCGGGGGTGACGTAGTTGCGGCCCGCGATGGCGGCGTAGCCCTTGGCGGCCTTCATGAGGGACAGAGCGCCACGGGGGGAGACACCCAGCAGCACCTTGGGGTAAGAGCGGGTCTTTTCCACGATGGAGGTGATGTAGCCCATCATCTCGCGGCAGATGTAGACCTTGGGCAGCTCCTGGATGGCGGTCACAAGCTCCTCTGCGGTGACCACGGGCTGCAGGGTCTCCAGGGGGGAGAACTTATCGAAGCGGGCCAGGATGTCAATACCCTCGGAGTGGTTGGGGTAGTCCATACGACCCTTCATGAGGAAGCGGTCCAGCTGGGCCTCGGGCAGGGGGAAGGTACCCATGGACTCCACGGGGTTCTGGGTAGCGATGACCATGAAGGGCTGGGCCAGCTTGAAGGTCTTGCCGTCGATGGTGGCCTGGATCTCCTCCATACACTCCAGAAGACCCGACTGGGTCTTGGGGGTGGCGCGGTTGATCTCGTCGGCCAGGACGATGTTGGCAAAGATGGGGCCGGGGACGAACTCGAACTCAGACTTCTTCATGTTGAAGAAGTTGACGCCCGTGATATCGGAGGGGAGGAGGTCGGGGGTGAACTGGATACGCTTATATTCGCAAGACACCGAAGCGGCCAGGGATTTGATGAGCACCGTCTTACCCGTACCGGGCACGTCCTCCAGCAGGACGTGGCCGCCGCAGAGCATGGAGACGATGAGCATGTCAATGGTATCGGACTTACCGACGATGACCTTGCCGATATTATCCTTGATCTTCTCGTAGACCTCGGTGATGTGAGCGGAGATTTGGGTGGACATAGTGGGATACCTCTTTCCTTTAAAAATCGCATCTCGCGGAGAGATACACATATACCTCTCTATTTTACTATTTTTCGGGGCTTTTGTCAATACAGTTGAATTCTTTTCTACATTTTCAACAGTTTCGGTGAGGCTTTTTTGGATAAAAAAAGGACTGACACAATCTGTATCAGTCCGTTTGGATGTTATACTTTTTGGGTCGGGATCTTGTAGGCGAAGACGTCAAAGCCCGTCGCCCCCATGGTCTTCAGCTCGGCCACCGAGGCCTCCACGTCGGCGTCGGTATTGAAGCCGGGGATGTGAGGCACGCGGACGGTGACCCGCTCGGCACCCACCAGGGACAGAAGCAGGGCGAGGTTGGACTTCACAAGAGCATTGTCCTTCCCCGTGTAGGCCTTGTAGACGGAGGGGTTCATGTCCTTGATATCAATGAAGAAATGATCCACCACCGCGGCGGCGGCGCGGACGTTCTCCTCGGGGATGTTCAGGCAGGACTCGGCGTAGATGCGCCAGTCGGGGTGGCAGACCTCGCGAAAGGCGGTGATGAAGTCGGTATGGAGCAGAGGCTCCCCACCGCCGAAGGTGACACCGCCCCCCGTGGCCAGGTAGTAGAGGCTGTCAATCTTGACGCGGTCACAGAGCCCCTCGGGGGTGACCCGCTCAAAGGGGACCTTTCCGTCCTTGCGCGCGTGCCACGTCTGGGGATTGATGCAGAGCTTGCATTGCAGGGGACACCCGAAGGCCCCCACCAGGGCGGTGACCCCCGCACCGTCGGTGGCCATGCGGAGGCGGTCGCAGAAGGCCAGGGGAAAGGTAGGCTGATCCGATCCGCTCATGATCTCAATCCGCGGGCTCGCCCATGATATCTACGATCTCGGGCTCGGTGGTCTCCTCAGAGGTCTCGTCGGTGGTCTCCTCGTCGGTCTCCTCGATGAACTCGCCCTCAATGGCAACGTCCCCCATAAGAGGCTCCTCGGTCTCCTGCACCACGGGCGCGCCCGCCAGGGGCAGGTCGCAAACCGTCTCGGTCTCGGGCGGGGGGATCATCTCCCCGTCTATGGCGATATAGGTCTCCTCGGCGGTGAGCTCGGGGGGCATAGGCTCGCCCTCCAAAATCATATCCCCTTGGGTCTGGGGGAAGGGATTGACGCACCCCGTCACCGACAAGGCGATGGAGGCGGAGATGCCCACCACGGCCACGGTCTTGCCCAGGGCTTCCCGCTTGGCCAGGGCGGCCTCCAGCTGGCGCACCTCCTGCTCGCACTTGGGGCAGGTACCCTTGCAGTTGCCCTTGTGCTTGCACTCGGATACCACCCACTCAATATCGTTCTCACGGGCGATCTCGGCGCGGATCTGTTTGAGGATGCGGCATTTTTCTTTTCCGTAGTATTTCATGGGAATTGCTCCTTTCGTTATGGAAGGGTCTCAGATGTGTCACGCGTAATTCGTATCGGATGGGTCAAAGCGGCGATCATGCGGATTTTATCTTTTCTGATCCACGCTGACCGGTCGATCCTTCTGATCCACCTCGCTCAAAGCCCGCTCGCTGAACCAGATCACGTTGCCGTTTGACGCGTAATAAACGATCACCTCGGCGGTATATCCCTCGTACAGATCTTCTTTGATGTACAAGGTAACGTCGATCTGTCCGCGGCACTCCCCCGTGGGGAGGGTGATCTCAATGTCCTCAAAATAATTCGGGGTCTTGGTGGGATAGCTCCAGTAGTGTTCTTCGACCGTCGCGCGATAATCCGTGTCTTCAAAATAGTCGGGATACTCCTTCTCAAAGAGATCCGCAACACCGTTGATGAGGCACCCCTCGGCATCGATTTCCAAAACCGCTGTCTGGTTCTCATGGGCCGAGATCTTCATATCCCCGCCCAGGCCAATCGTCACCGTGACGGTATTCGGATCGGTCACCTGTACGGACTGGTGGGGAATGGTGATATCCACCACGTTGCTCTTCTCTCCCGAGCCGCCTGCGCGGGAGGAGCGAAGGTAGAGGGATTTGGTTCCCTGTTGGCAAGAGGCGCACAGAAGGGAGAGGGTCAGAAGCATCAGCAGGATCAAGACCCCTCTTTTTGGGGAAAGCATTCGATTTGTCATCTTCATTTGGCTCCTTTCCTGTAGCTACGAAGACCTCGCGCTTATGACGGTGTCGGCTCCGCACATGGCTCGGTCTTCCCGCCAAGCCGTTACAGCCGTGTCACGACCCCCACGAACAGCGGCAGCCCCGTCTTGGTATCCACAATAGCGTACACGAAGGGGCGGTCGAGATAGACGTATTTCGGCTCCATGGGAGTGGCTCCCTCGGCCTTATTGACTGCCCAGGTCACGGCGGCGGCCTTGGTGCCGTTGCGGTCCACCTGGATGAAGGTCTTCTGGAAGACGCCGTCGCAGTAGAGATTCCCCATGGCGGAGGTGCCCAGGCCCGCCAGATCGGCGGTATCGCTGCTGAAGAGATCGGTCATGCCCATCTCCTTCAGAGAGTCGGTGAGGTTCATGTCGCTCGAATAGGTGAACTCGGGGATGCGGGTGTAGACCGTGGTGCGGTCCTGCTCCTGCCACATGGCCGTCCAGTCCCCGCCGTCCAGGGAGGCGGCGAAATCATAGATATCGGTCCCCTCCTCGGGCAGAAGCCCCACGAAGCAGTAGCCCGTCCCCTTGTAGGGCTTGGCTACCCCGAAGCCCCCCTCCACGGTGAGGTAGCGGGACTCCTCGGAGCGGAGCATGGTCACGGAGGACTCGGTGCCGTTCAGAGAGGTGAAGGTCTCGGTGAGAATATCCTTCTTCTCGTACTCCTCCTCCCACTTGGCGTCGAAGACCAGGGCATTGACCACGTACATCACCGCCTCTGCGGGGATGGGGTCCTCCAGGATGGAGTCGATCATGCCGTCGGTGTAGTGATCCACCCACTTGTTGATGTCCCTTCGGGTGGTCTCGTCAAAGGGGGCGGCGTACTGCTGGGCTTCGTACCAATCAGCGCAGGTCTGCAAGAACTCCTCGCGGACGGTAAAGCTGTCCCCGTCCCGATACCAGATGGAATCCGCCACCGAGACCTTGCAGTCCTTGCCCGTGTACAGTCCGCCGGTGTAGGCGTACAGCGCCTTGTTCAAGTCAGCGATGGGCATCCCCAGCACCGCCTCCATCTGGGCGAGGGTTTCACCCTTGGCACCGTTGGCCAGCATGGACAGGCAGATCAGGGCGGAGAGAGGGGAAACCAAATGGTTGGCCTTGCCCTCCTTCTCCAAAGAGATGGTGGTATTGGTCAGCGCCAGGGAGAAATCCGCCATGGCGGTCTTGAACTCGTCGGTGACCTTCCCTGCCTCGGTGACCCGGCGGGTATAGCCCGCCGACAGCTCGGAGGCCTTGACGTTCAGGGCGCAGGAGGTCATCTGCGCGGGGATGGCGGCCAGCATGAGCATGGCCAAAAAGAGGATCAGCAGCTTTTTCATGGGATACCTCCTATGGAGTACGGCACTTTGAAGGTGCCCTCACCCATATAGACGACATTTTTTCGGATTCATTACCCTCCAAAGCAAACATTTACAAATCATTCACAAAAACCCACGCGCAAAATGGGTTTGCCGCGTGGGTTTGGGGGGTCAATTTTCGGGATTCTGCGGTTTCTTGGTCTTGGCGTGCTTCTTTTTGAGTTTTTTCAGCTCGTCCATGAAGGAGTCCACGTCGGTGAACTCATGGTATACCGAGGCGAAGCGGACGTAGGAGATCTCGTCCAGATCGCGGAGCTTTTCCAGCACCATATCGCCCAGCTCCACCGAGGGGACCTCCAGGCGTAGGGTATTTTGCAGCTCAAATTCGATCTCGTCCACAATGGCATCGGCATCCACAGAACGCTTACGGGTGGATTTGAGGATGCCCGTGATCAGCTTATTGCGGTCGAAGGGCTCCTTGGAGCCGTCCTTCTTCAGCACCATGATCTGGGCTTGCTCGATCATCTCGAAGGTGGTAAAGCGCTTGGCGCACTGGAGGCACTCACGGCGGCGGCGGATGCTGTTGCCTTCCTCAATGGGGCGGGAGTCGATGACCTTCAGGTCGGGATTGCCGCAAGCGGGGCATTTCATGGAATACTCCTCCTTTTTGGGATGAGTGATGGGCGATCATGACCGCCGTATGGAGCCATTATACCACAAAATACGGGGTTTGTAAAGAGATTTTGGAAATTTTCACCCCACCTGTTCCTCCATCCCGTCCGACTCCTCCAGCACCTCCCTCAGAGTACAGGGGGAGACGGTATTCCGGGCAATACGCTCGTACAGGGAGAAGGCCCGGTCCGCCCGGTCTCCCACGGGACATATACACCGCCCGGCCTCGCCCTCCAGGCCGATGGCGTAGTCTCGTCTGCTCTCGCCGTCGGCAGAGCCTGACTCCAGGCACCATAGACGGCACAGCACACGCAGCTCTCCTACCGTATAGGAACACTCCTTGAGGGTATGGGCGGTCATACGAGGCGGCAGCGGCAGTACGGCGGCGGGAAGATAGAGACCAAGCTGTCCCTCCCACAGTCCGCGGGGAATTGGCAGGGGAGCAGGAGACCTGACCGCTGTCACGGTGGGGTCGGGCGCGCTCATAGAGAAGGACGGTGCTTGCTTCGGGGTCTTTTCGTTGTCGTGGGGAGTGGTTTTCATGTGTTTTACCTCACTGTTTATTCGCGGTATCGCGTACCTTCATTATAGCATATCACCGACCCGCTCCTTTTCCCCACGGAAATGGGATTTTTGTGCAATATTCCCGACCGTTTCGGTCATTCTGCCCGCGCTCCTTGCCGCTTATCCCTCGAAAAAACAGTTTTTTTGTGGATTTACCGCAAGAAACCGCCCTGATTTTTGCCTATTTTTGGCATTTTATTTTACACCTTCATGAGGGCTCTCTCCCCCCTGAAACGGATTTCCGTTAATTACCTCTTGACCGGATGCATATTTTCCTGTATAATGATATCGTTTATTCGGGAATCACAGGCTTTCGCGCTCATTTTGCTGATTTTGAGCATTTGCATCGGCCGATACCGCCATCTGTAGAAAATTCACGTCAAGCTATACAAAGGAGGCTTCATGAAAGAACGTTATTCCTTTCTGACCGCTCGCCTGCTCCCGCCCGCGGCACGGCTTTGGGTAGGGGGGCACTGGCTCATACTCGTATCCCTTCTGCTCTTTGCCTCGCGATTGCACAGCGGCTCTCCCGAGGCACTCCTGTATCTGGAGAGCTTTTTGTCCTCCGCGGCATTGGCCTCAGCGATCCTCTGGGGGGCTTCTCTGGGGCTGGATCTTCTTCTGCGCTCGGGGGAGCTCGGGTAGTGCTTCTCCGTCCGTCTTTCCGTCCGCGCGGAGGAAGCCCCCCGTCTCCCCGTGGGGGTAGTGTGACAGTGGCCGGCGCTATTCTGTGCCGTTTGTGTGACAGAACTGCGAAAAATTCTGCTGTATGCAAATAAGTATTGACAAATCGTGAGGAATGTGCTATAATACGGAACTGTTCGAGGAAACTCCAACAATACAAACGAGAAAGGAAATCATCATGAATAAGAAGTTACTGATCCTCTTCGCTCTGATCGCCGCTCTGGCTCTGGTCTTCGTGGCTTGCGACAACAGCTCCAACCAGCCCGATGCCGATACCACCGTGGCCGCCACCGACGCGCCTACTGAGGCACCCACCGAGGCACCCACCGAGGCACCCACCGAGGAGCCCGCTACCGAGGAGGGTACCACCGCTGAGCCCGAGACCGAGGCCCCCGAGACCGAGGCCCCCGAGACCGAGGCTCCCGAGACTGAGGCTCCCGAGACCGAGGCTCCCGAGACCGAGGCTCCCGAGACCGAGCCCTCCGTTCCCCGCTACGACAACTACAACGTTCCCCAGGATGCCTGGACCGTTACCGGCCACTGCCCCGGCCTCGTAGGTAGCGAGGGCCACGCAAACTCCGGCATGGTGGCCGCAGGCGGCGTGGATTCCGGTGCTCTGCTGCACCAGGGCTCCATCTACCTGGGCGAGATCGACCTGTCCAAGTACGAGAAGGTGGTCATCATGTGGGGCTGCGACAACTCCCCCGTGACCCAGGGTCACTACGACGCAAGCGCCAACAACCGCATCATGCTGGTCAGCGCTGAGGTCAACGGCACCGCTCCCGCCGAGGGCACCGTCATCGCCGGCGGTACCTACGAGCTCCACGGCTGGGCTGTCCAGGCCTTCGAGATCGACCTGACCGAGATCGACTACAACGGTCCCGTCTACGTCTGCATCGACACCCTGCCCGGCACCTTCGCCCTGTTCTCCTCCGTGGAGTTCATCGGCGCAGAGATGCCCGCTCCCGCTGAGCCCACCATTGTGGATCTGACCACCGTCGGCATCACCGGCAGCTACCCCACCGTGGACGTGCCGATCAACGCCGGCTCCCTGGGTCTTTCTGAGGGTCACGTCATCACCCTCCACTACGGCTCCATCAACCTGGGTGAGATGGATCTGTCTCAGTATAGCAAGGTCACCGTTACCTACGCTACCCCCTGCGGTGTGGCAAACGGCCAGGACATGAACGCCGAGTACGAGGCTACCGGCAAGCGCGTTCTGCTTCTGAACGCTCCCTCCGCTATTCAGGAGGGCTCCGCCTTCGAGCTTCTGCCCGCTGAGGATGCCATCGTCACCACCGCTCCCTACGAGATCTCTCCCGCTTACTGCCAGATCATGACCGTGGAGATCGATCTGACCGAGGTTGACTACAACGGCCAGCTCTACCTCTCCTTCGATTTCCGTAACGCCGACAACGCATTCGGCGCACTGGGCTATCTGGTGTTCGTGACCGAAATCGCCTTCGCGTAATTCCGTCCATAACGAAACTGACCCCTTGCCTTTCGGCAAGGGGTCTTCTTTGTTTTGAGTGCTTTTCAATACTCCGAGAGCATCTCGGCAAGCCTGGCCTCGGCCTCATCCGCCCGCAGACGGTCGGCGGCGTAGGCCTTCCGCAGAAGCTCGGCGGGAACGTGCTCGTCGTATTTCTCGAAGATGGGTACCTCACCGCTCTGGACGAGGGCCTCGCAGTCGATGCCGTCGGTCTCGGCGATCCCCGAAAGATGGGAGAGGAGATCGTAGTCATTCCCTCGCTCCATGCGGAAGGTCATGTAGTAGCAGCCCTCGAATTCCAGGTTGCTGACCTTGCAGAGGGAGGCGTTGCGGGCGATGAACTTCCGCAGGGTACGGAAGGAGCGGGTACCCAGCCAGGGGAACAGGCACCAGGTGTAGCCCCCCAGGGAGATCAGGGAATGCTCCAGCATCCCCGTGTTCCGCGCCACGTGGCGGGCCACCTCAATGCGCTTCCTCGCGTTGGGCTTGAGGTAGGGGTAGACCGTATCCTCCTCCAAAATCTTCCGCATCCGCCGGACGATCTTGGTGTGGATCTCACCGAAGTCTCCCGGCCAGGAGACCTCCATCTTGCCATCCACCTGCTTGACGTAGATCAGCTTGCGCTGGATATCCAGCTCCTCCACCTCCCAGACGCGGCCTGCCAGGGCGAAGCGATCCCCCACGGGAGGCGGGGTGGTGATGGTGCCGATCTCGTCCGACCCCGCGCGGACGGTGAAGTCCTCGGAGTCCTTGAACACGGCGTAGAACTTGAAGCTCTTGAGCAGTCTTTCTCCCGCCATGCCCACGATCAGTCCCTTTTCCTCGGTCATCTCCAGGAAGTCATGCTCGATCATGGACACCATGAGGGTGCGGTAGTCCTCCTTCGTCACCTCCGAGAAGGGGGGCAGGGACAAAACCCGCTCGGCCAGGCGGCGGGGAGTCAGCTCACCCGAGGCGGCCAGCACCGACAGGGTCTGGTGGAAGAGGAGGGACATAGGCATCTTACGGCGCTGGGGGGGCTCGATGAAGCGCTCCTCGATGTAGAGCTGGATGATGGCGATGCCCCGCAGAAGCTCCCAGGGGATCAGCTGGGGCAGGGGAGTATTGGGCAGGGGATCCTCCTCGCGGAAGACCATCATCATCTCGGGCGGCTCCCCGCGGCGGCCCGACCGTCCCAGACGCTGGAGGAAGGAGGTCACGCTGTTGGGAGCCTGGCTTTGCAGTACCCGCTCCAATCGTCCGATATCAATACCCAGCTCCATGGTGACGGTGGCGCAGGTGACGGCGAAGATCTCCTCGTCCTTCATCTTGGCCTCGGCCTCCTCGCGGATAGAGGCGGAGAGGTTGCCGTGGTGGATCAGAAACACGTCCTGATCCCCGCGGGCCTTGGCGATCTGACGGAGGGTGGCGCAGAGGTACTCGGTCTCCTCGCGGGAGTTGGAGAAGACCAGGGATTTCTTGTCCTTGACGCAGTCGTACATGTACTCGTAGCCCGCGTCGAGAGGATGGGCGGCGGTCTTGGGGAGGGCGGACTCCACCATAGAGGCGGCGACGGCTTGGGCGGTGGAGAGGTCAAGGGCCTTTTCAAAGTCGGTGATCCCACCGTCACCCTCTGTATTGCCCTCAACGATGTCGTCGCGGCCATCCTGTTGAGAATCGGCAGGCTCCACCGACTGGTTATCCTTGGCGTTCTGGATGTAGAAATGCTCCAGACCCAACCGCCACTTGATCTTGCCCTCCTCGAAGGTGGGGACGTCCACGGGGATGCCCGTATCTCCCGCCAGCCAGTCGGCGGCGAGGTTCGGGTCACCGATGGTGGCCGACAGGCCGATCCGGCGGGGGGTACGGCCGATGAGGTGGCCGATGCGGGTGAGCTGGCAGATGATCTGGTTGCCTCTGTCCGAGCCTGTGAGGGTGTGGATCTCGTCGATGACGATGTAGCGGAGGTCACCGAACAACCGCAAAATATCGTTGGAGCGGCCTATGAGCATGGCCTCCAGGGACTCGGGGGTGATCTGCAAAATGCCCGAGGGCTTCTCCAACAGCTTTTTCTTGTGGGACTGGGCCACGTCCCCGTGCCAGCGGGTGACGCGGATGCCCGTCATGTCCAGAAGCTCCTCCATGCGCCCGAACTGGTCGTTGATGAGGGATTTCAGGGGGCAAATGTACAGCGCGCCCACGCTCATGGGCGGGTCCTCGCAGAGGTCCGAGAGGATGGGGAAAAAGGCCGCCTCGGTCTTGCCGCTGGCGGTGGAGGAGGTGAGCAAGAGGTGGTGGTTCGTGAGGAACAGCGTCCTCGCCGCCGCCACCTGCACCCCCCGCAAAGACTCCCAGCGGTGGGTGAAGATGTACTCACGGATGAATTCAGGAAAGCGTTCGAATATGCGGTCGGCTTCGGTCATAATGTGTCCTTTCCAGGGAACGGCAGGGCTCTGCCCTGCACCCGCTTAAACCCTTCTTGAAAGAAGGGTTTAAGAATCCCAAGAACTTTCAATAGGGTAATCTATTCAGTATGCGCGGAACATATCCGCAACGGGCTTGATCTCCGCGCCCGTAAGCCTATGCTTGCGGATGACCTCGGCCACCCGCTCACTACACACGGTCACAGCGGGAAAATCCCCAACGCGGCAGAGGTCGTGACCGCTCCAGGTGTCCATATCCAAGGCGGCGGGGATGGTGTACAGCCTTTCGCGGCTCCAAGCGAATTGCCCGCAAGCGGGGCAGAGGTTCTTTTTCTTCAGCTTCATGGCGGGGAGGTCAAGCTCCACGCGGCCTATGATGGGTGCGAGTTGGTAGACAGGCTCGGAAACAGGCTCGGTCTTCGCCCCTTTCACGCGAAAGACAGGGACCGACTCGATCTCCCCCAGCCCGCTGATCCCTGCCTCGCGGAGCAGGTCGATCACCCGCGCAGAGCAGACAAAGTCTCCCACGGGAACCCCCGTAAACTCCAAAAAGTCAGGGTATTTGGCTCCGCCCTCCACTTCATACGCGCGGGGAGAGGTGCGCGGGAGAGGAGTGGCGATCTCCCGCCCACAGGAGGGGCAGGGGGTGCGGTCATAGCCGCCGAAACCGCGATCCCGCCATGCGTAGGCGTAGCGGTTAGAGGCGTGGACGGAGAGGGTGTAGAGCATGGCGGTGTCCTTTCGTGAAGATCCATTTCGGGTTCGGCAAGTTGTTCCGGTTGCAACAAACACCCTGTAGGGAGCGACGCCCTCGTCGCTCCGCCACAGAAAGCATACCGATATTTTCCAGTTTTAGATTCACAAAAGATCTCATCAGACAAAGGAATTTGGAATTTATCGGTTGAGGAGCGACGAGGGCGTCGCTCCCTACAATGGGTTGTCTGCAACCTCTCAAAAATCCAGATCCTCGGGGTTAAACTTCTTCTTATCCTCCGCTGTCACGGGAGTCGTTCCCTTTTCCGCGGCGGTGGGCGCCCACGCGTCCTCGGGATCGCTGTCCTCATGCTTCAAGGTCACGGCAGACCCCACCACCTGCTCAAAGGTGGCCTCGGGGTTCTGCATGAGGATATTCAGGACGGTCATGTAGTCGCGGAGCATCTCGCGGGGGGTGATCATGCTGTCGGCACCCGCGCGGGAGAGGCAGAGATTCAGAAAGGCCAGCTGCTGGGCGTCGGTGATGCGGCACTCCCAGCCGTAGAATTGGGCGTAGAGGGCAGTCACACGGCGGATCAGGGCCAGTAATTCATCGTCGGCCAGTCGGCGGAGACGGATGACGGGGCCGATGAGATTCTTGAAGCCCTCCAAGGCAAATCGGCTGTCGCAGAGGCGGGAGCGGAGAGCCTCGTAGGAGAACAGGCCGCGGCGGGGATCCTCCAGGAATTGGGGGGTACCGCCGAAGACGATCCCCAGACCCGGGGCGCGGCCCTGGAGGGTATCGTTGAACATGGACAGGATCTTCTCGTAGTTATTCTCACGGCTGACGCGGTGGACGATCTTGTAAAGGTTGACGCACTCGTCGATGAAGACCATGAGGCCGCGGTAGCCCATCTTGCGGACGAGAGAGGCCCAGAGCTTGAGGAAATCGTACCAGTTGTCGTCGTCGATGATGACAGACACGGGAAAGCCGAGTTCCCCCCGGGCTTCGGTTTTGGTGGCGTACTCACCGCGAAGCCAGCGCAGGCAGGCCGACATCCGCAGGCGGGCGGTCTCCCCATCCTCGCGGTAGGCCTTGTAGTAGGCGGTGATGACCCGGGCGAAATCGAAGCCCCCCACCAAAAATTCCAGCTCCCGCATGGTGTCGCTGACCTTGCGGGTCATGAGATCGTCGAAGCGGGCATCCTCGGGAGACACGCCACCCGAGATCAGCTCGTCCTGCATCATACCGATCCAGCGGGCGATGAGCTTGGGGAGCGCGCCACCGTCGGGGGAGGCCTTGGAGGCCAGATTCTTCATGAGCTCGCGGTAGGTGGCCACACCCGACCCGCCGCTACCGTAGAGACGGCGCTCGGGGGAGAGGTCGGCGTCGGCGGTGATGAAGTCCCGCTCCAGGGCGTAGCCGCGGATGAGCTGGATCAGAAAGCTCTTACCGCTTCCGTAGCGGCCGATGAGGAAGCGCATGGAGCCGCCGCCCTGGTCGATCTGCTCTAAGTCGGAGAGGAGTGCTGAGATCTCGTCCTTGCGCCCGATGGCGATATAGGGCGCTCCCGCGCGGGGGACCACTCCCGCCGACACCGAGGCCAGCAGGGACCCCAGCACGCGGCGCGGGACTTTCACTTGGTTCTGATTGGTGTTTTCCATATAGTATCTCCGTTGATTGGATTGGGAAAGGAATGCTTGGTGTAACGGTGCAGTTGGTAAGTTCAAATTTCAGTTTGTCGGTGAGATTGTAATTGTTATAGGGCGGGGGTTTACTCCCGCCGAAAAACCCTCTCACCCGCTTCGCGGGAGCTCTCCCAGAGGGAGAGCCTTTAGAAAACGCTTATCGGGAAAGGGATTCTCTCAAACCATGGCACGCAAGGCTCCCCCTCTGGGTAGCGAAGCGGCGACACGGTAGTGAATGACTGCCAGTGGCAGTCAGAGCCGTGTCGTGACCGAGCCGAAGCGAGACAGCTCCCGCCAAAGGCGGGTGAGAGGGCAACACCCAAGGGTCAGTACAAACCAACAGACCGACAAACCCCAATTTACATGATCCTCACTCTTGGATCATCGCCGCAACCGCGTCGCGATAGTCCTCGATCACGGTATACCCGCCCATGCCGTCGTCCTCCAGGATGATATCCCCGATCTTCCCGTCGGCGGTGAGAGCGTTGATCTCGTCGGCCAGGGCATCGGGCATCTTACCGAGGGCCTTAGCGGCGGCACGGAGGGCGGCAGGGTCACAATCCAGAGCGGCCCTGATGAAGGGGGCATAGGGGGCAAGGGGGGAATCCGTGACGGGCGCGTTGCTCTCGGTGGCATCGCGGGCGGGGACAGGCACAGAGGCAGCGATGGGGGTAGGATCAACCGATACCGCGGGCGCGGCGGGAGTCTCTTTGAAGGGAACATTCGCCACGGCGGGGACACTCTCCGCGGGCTTTTCTTGGTGGTTCCCTTCTCCCTCAAAGGCCTCCACCAGAATGCGGGTAGTCTCCCAGGAATCCGCTTCAATGGCCGCGGCATCCTCCAGAGACACCGCCTTGCGGGGCAGATCGTACAAGGCCTCGTAGGCGGGGCGGGGTTCTTCCTTTTTCTTGACGACAGCGGCGGATTTCGGCGGCTCCAGGGGGTTCAGGTAGGCGTCCAGCGCGTCCCGCAGAGGGAGGGGCAGGGACATGACCGACAGCTTGGAGCGCACCCCGATCCAGCCCCGCAGACGGTTCTCCACGTGCTTGACCATGTCCCCCATGAGGAAGCGCAGCTCGTGGGAGCGGGAAAAGGAGGTGTAGGAGACCTCGATCTTGCGCTTGTTGCGGTAGGAGCAGAGAGCCCCCGTGTAGGCGTCGCGGGTGACAGTGGAATCCAGCATGGAGATCACCGGCTTGCCGGCGGGCTTCTGTCCGTTGGCTCCCAGGAGCAGGGGCAGAACGTGAGCCACGGCGGCGGGGATGGTGGAATCGAACAGCTCCTTATGCTCCCCGCTCGCGAACTTGGACTTGCGGTAGTCGTACTGACAGCAATGCCGCATGAGAATGCGGGCGGTCTGAAGGGCGGTGGGGTTGGCTTTTCCCGCGGGCGCGGTTGCGTCCCCCTCGGGAAGACGGACGGCGGCGGAGAGGTAGAACTCCTTCAGCCGGCTCTCCTGAATGATGAGATCCAGAGCGGGGGAGAGCAGATCCACGGGAGCGGTCAGCTCATGGATCAGGCAGTAGTCGCAGAGCCACTCGCACATGTAGTGATCCAACTGGGGGAAGGGCTTGCGGTAGGCCATCCAGACCTTCGCCATGGCATCGCGGCGGTCCATAGCCTCGGACGGCTCACTCACGGGGAGGTTGATCAGCTCAAAGAGGTAGAGCAGAACGTAGGCGTAATCGGTATCGGGGTACTGCCCGCCCCGAACCAGCTCCCGCCAGTACAGGTACCATCCCTCGGAACGGCGGTTCAACTGGGTGTATTGGGGAAAATACGAGAAGAAGGAGACCTTTTCAGCGGTCTTGGGGGAGGGCGCGGCGTGGTAGCGGAGGGCGTCCTCCACGAAGCTGTCGAAGTAGTGGTAGCCCGTCTGCCAGCCGTAGACCTTGACGTTGTGGAGCAGGACACCGTCGGGTTGATACTCGGTCAGCGGCTCGGCGGGCTTGCTCTCGCTACGCTTGTAGGAGGGGACGTAACGGGTGGTCTCGGTGGCTCCTTGGACAGCGGGACGGGGATCGGAGCTTGGGCTCGGGTTGGGATTGGGGTTGGGATTGGGGTTGGGATTCGGGTTGGGAGCGGGCCGGGGCACAGGCATGGGGCGGTCATACTCCCCCGCGCCTCGTGTGCTTTCCTCCTCCCGTCCCAGAACCGTCAGGAGAACTGCGGTCACGGGCTGAGGGGTGGTCTTGGTCGAGGCTTCACCCACAGGCTTCGCGGCGGTCAGCTCTACCTCCACCGCCGTAGGGGCGGGTCGGGGCGGAGGCGGTGTTCGGCGGGCAGGCCGCTCGGGGAGGAGCTTATCCACGTCCCAGAAGTCGTCGATCTCCTTTTTGCGGTCGGATTCGGCGGTATTTTGGCGTTTTTTCTCCCATTCAGTCATATTTTTGCCTCCTTTCCCGGGCTCTCGCGTGATTCTTTGTAATATATTATTGTACCATACATTGGGTTGCTTGTCAATGATTTTTCGGTAATTTGCGGAGGAACACGAACAGAAAAAAGGCACCCCACTTGCGCGCAATACCATTCGTTAAGAAAACAAAAGGGCTCCCCCTCCGGGGGAGCCGGCGCCGTAAGGTGACGGAGAGGGCATTTTCCGTAAAAGCCCTCTCCGTCATGCTTCGCGCTGCGCTTGCTCAGCGGACACCTCCCTCGGCGGGGGAGGCGTAACTTCATGGTATTGCGCTTGTGTGAGACACCGCTTGCCGAAAAGTGACTTGCTCTGCCGGGATTCTGTGCTTGATCTCCCGGCGGCGGCGGTCACTCACCGATCCGTATGGTCGCGGCGGTGTACAGGACGTAGCTTCCCTCCCGACCAAGAACCGTGATCCCTTCTCCCGAGAAGGCGTAGTAGGTTACCGTCACCGTTCCCTCCGTCGGGATGTCATAGAAGGAAACACGTTCCCATTTCCCGCTGTCGGTCTGGGCATAGATCTCGGCATCCGCGGCGAAGAAGACGGTTCCGTCCTCGGTGACCAGGTAATGATGCTCTATACCGTCCACAGCCACGGTGGCGGTTTGTGTCTTGAAATAGCCTGTATCCGAGAAGGGATCGCTCAGAAGCAGATCCACGCTCAGATCGTCATCCAGAAGGCTGTGATCCAGATACCAGACCCCGTCATACTCATAGCAGAATAGCTCATTGATCCCGGCCGCGGTCAGATCGTACTGCAATACCCGATTCAGGGTGACCGTCCCCGTGAAGGTGAAGTGCCGTACCGCCGTAATGCGGTCGGGATCCAGCACTCCGTCGGCCAGGTCCCCGCGGTAGCTTTCCAGCTCGGCTCCCGTCATAAGACGGTTGTCGGTCAGCACCGTATCCAGGGTCAGATCCTGCATGGGGAAAAGCGCTGAGGTTCTTTCCCGTATGCGGTTGATGGCGTCATCATAGGAGAATCCCTTCGCGGCGATCTGAGAAAGGAAGCGCTCCTCGACGAACTCATCCCGGAAAAGCGGAAAATGGGCGGCGTAATCCAGGGACATCACTGAGAGCGTCCATTGGCCCAAAAGCTCCAGCACCAGCTGATCCTCCGGGGAGGCCGTGCCGTCCCGGACAGCGTCCGATGTCATCACCGTGCCCTGTAGCCGCATCTCGGTGCCGTTTTCTCCCCACGTATGATAGATCACCTGGTTGCTCGGGGAGGGGATGGGAATGACCGTCCAGGATAGCCGCTCGGGGTGATAGGAGGGGCGGACCTCCATTTCGGGCTGTTCCTCGACGGGAGTGGTATCGGCGGGCTCCTGGGGGGACCACTCCTCGGGGGTATTGCCGTTCTGCGCGGGATAGCGGGTAGCCTCTTCCTCGGGGCTGTTATCGTTTCGGTCGGGATCCCGATTGGGCCCGATGTTGGGGAATTTCCCGATACTGTCCACGCTGTTTCCGTCGGCGGCCTCGTTCTTCCCGGGCGCAAAGAAATCCGGTGCCGAACCGAATCGGGCTACCATCCAAAAGGACGCGGGAATAGCACAGAGCAGCAGACAAGCCGCCGCTACCACCGCGATCATCCGACGGAGGCGGGCACGGGGAGGCTTGACGGGCTTTTGGTTCAGATCATACAGCGGAGGAATGGTTTGGGTAGGCAAAGCCTTCCCGGACGGGGCAGGATGGTTCTTCGCGGCGGGATCGGCTCGGTCCCGCAGAGCCAGCCCGCGGGCCAGGATATCCTCGTCGATACAGGACAGGGCGTCCATAAGCAGGTCTTGCTTCTTTTCATTTGGCTTTTTCACAGCTTGATTCCCTCCTTTTCCAGTTCTTGCTTCAAGCCTTCGCGAAGGCGGAGCAGGGCCTTCTTGACCCCCGACTCGCTCATGCCGCACTTCTCGGCGATCTCCGCGATGGGATCCGAGCAGAAGTAGCGGCTGACGAACAGGCACATATCCCGCTCGGGCAGGGTCCGCAGGTAATCATTGATGACCTTGCCCACCAGCGCCGACTCGTACTCCACCTCGGGGGAGTCCCCGCACAGGGTCTCGGCCAGCTCCGAGAGGGAGAGGGTGCACTCGGTGGGCACCCGCTTCTGCCGCCGCTCCTTGCGGTAGCGGTCGATGGCGATGGAGCGGGTGATCTTGGTAAGAAAAGCCTTGAGGCAGTTGGGCCTCTGGGGCGGGATGGAGTTCCAGGTCTTGAGGTAGGTATCGTTGAGACATTCCTCGCAGTCCTGCTCATCCCTGACGATATTCCACGCCACGGTATGGAGGTAGCCGCGATACTTGCGGTCGGTCTCGGTGATGGCGGCCTCGTCCCGGTTCCAGTAGAGGTCGATGATAGCCTCGTCGGAGGGAAGGGCGGCGGTGGTTGGTTGTTTCACGGTTGGGTGCCTCCTTTGGGGAGATAGGGAATGTGGATAAATCAAATTTGGGTTTGTCGGGCTGTTTGTTTGCGGCTTGCCCGCGATATTTGCCCTCTCACCGCTTCGCGGAGCTCCCCCAGAGGGGGAGCCTCAGAACGGCGGGAAAACACTTGTCGGGAAACGGGATTTCGCTGGGTTTAGTACGAAAGGCT
>JAZNJA010000151.1:0-9136 GCA_045577755.1 Eubacteriales bacterium | reverse complement strand
ATTTGGGTTTATCGAACTGTTTGACAGAACAGATCAGTATGTGTTTAGGGGCCACCTCATCCGTCGGCTTCGCCGACACCTTCTCCTCAAGGAGAAGGCTTCGGTAACCGCAACCCCTTGAGATATAAAGATCTTTTGGGTCGTGGTAACCTAGGCTTCTCCTGGAGGAGAAGCTCCCGCGAAGCGGGTGATGAGGTGGCCACTTGCCCGTTTCCACTATGTTCCGTCAGACCGATAAACCCCAATTTGTTATCGAATCGTAACCGCGTCGGTAATACCCATCAAACCCCGTACTTCTCCCGCCACGCGGTAATAGTATCCATCAGCTCCTTCTTCTCGTTGCGATCTCCCTTGGGGAAGTAGCTGTACCGTACCATCAGCAGGTGGATGGAGGTGCATTCCAGATGCTCCCTTTGTGCATCGGTCAGGGTCTCGAGCGCAAAGGCCTTGTCGAACAGCTCTTGACACTGCTCCAGCAGCTCCTGGGATACGGCGGTGGTTCCGCGCTGCTCCACGGTCTGGTAGAAGGTGTACATGGGGGTATACATATCGGTGCAAGAGACCCGCTCGCTATCGCAGAGGAGCTTCATGTACTCCGCCATGTAGGGAGCCGCCTCGCCGTAGTAGTCGGAGAGGAACTCCTCCATGAGGGTGTTAAACTCCAACTCGCTCATGCGGGGATCCCACACCAGCTTGCTCCGCAGGTAGGCGCGGAGGGAGTCGAACTCACCGCCCCTCGCGGTAATGCCCTCGGAGAGGATGCCGTTGACACCGCACTCCAGGTAGAATTGGAAGTTTTTCCACATCACGAAGAGATTGGGGTCGGGGAGGTAGTTGTCCCCGCAGTTGTAGGCGTACTCGTAGACGTAGAGGTTCTCCGCCCCACAGAGCTTGGCCCACTCCCGCAGCTCGGCCGCCACGGGAATATTCTTGGGGCAATCGGGATCGTCAAAGGCGTGGTTGTAGCAGGCCTTGTCGAAGCAGAAGTTGATGATGACGTTGTCCGAGACGGTGTAGCCGTTTCCCGGGACGCCGTGGGTGTACTGGTAGGAGTAGGTGATGAGCTTCACGCCGCGGTCGGGGTAGAGGGCGGCGCACTCGTCGGCCAGGCGATTGAGGAAGAGGAACCAGGTGGCGTTGTCGGTGCCGTACTCCTTATGGATAGCGGCGCACCTCTCACACTTGCAGGGCTGACCGCCGTCGGTCTGGCCCACCTGGATCACGTTCTGGTCGGGGTTGTTGTTCAGCTTTTTGACCACGTTCTTCAGCACCTTCTGGTACACCGCCTCGTCGGTGAGGCAGGGCACCTGACCCTCCGACTTGGCCAGATCGTGGATGGTGTGGTTGGAGTTGGCGCGGATGGGGTAGGTGTCGCCAACCTTGGCCTTCTTGAGTCCGTCGGAGTTGTTGCGCAAAAACAGCACCTGGTCCAGCGGGTCGGCGTACAGGCCGTCCACCCAGGTTCTGCGGGCGTGGAACTCGGGGCTGAAAACCTTCTTGAAGCCCTCATCAAGGTCAACAGAACCCAAAGGACGGTGACCGATCGAGTCGCGGGCGTAGAGACGGACCCCGAAATAGTCCTCGAGAAGAGCCGCCATGCCGTAGACCACGCCGCGGCCCGTGGTGGCGCAGATATAGAGGTCACCGCCGTCCACCACCATGGCGTAGCCGTCGTCGCGGATCTCGCCGATCGCCTCGGTGAGGGCGGCGCTTTGGCGGTTGGTGGCGCCGATGATGATCTCATGCTCCACGGCCTGATCGTCGCTGTCGGTCAGAACGGGCAGAGCCACTCCCGTGGCCTCCCTGATCTGCTCCATGAAGAATTCCAGCGCGGTGACCTGCCCCTCGGGCATATCCGCCGGGCGGATCACGGTGAATTCGGACAGGTCGGTGCCGTCGATCCTCACCCCCTGCTCGGGGGCGGGAGGGTCGGTGTCGGGCTCGGTGGGAGCCTCGGTCTCGGGGAGGGAAGGGGACTCGGTATCCTCCGTGAGGGAGGACTCTGCGGGAGTGTCGGTATGGCTCGGGGGTTCCGTGACAGCCCCGCCGCCGTCGCAGGCGGACAGGGGGGAGAGGCAGGTCAAGGCAAGCAGAAGGAGGCACAGAGGCTTGGTGAGTGGCTTCATAGGCGGTCCTTTCTTGTTGTGTGGGAGAGGGGAGTAAATTTGGGTTTGTCGGTGGGTTTGTTGACCGAAACAAGGATAAAACCGCTATGCACGCGCACTCCTTCACCCGCCTGCGGGCGGGAGCTCCCTCCCGGAGGGAGCCTTAGAAGCGCGGGGCAAAATCACTTGTCGGGTAACGAATATCCGCGGGGCAAGGCGAAAGGCTCCCCCTTTGGGGGAGCTCCCGCCGTAGGCGGGTGAGAGGGCAAAACGCGAAGGCCAGCACTACCTAACAAACCGCTAAACCCCAATTTGTCATCTGAACCGACCAAAGCTCAGAACCGCGCGAACCCCGATGTGGGTCTCGCGGTATCGGCGCGGACGATATCCGTGATCTGACCGTCAGCATTGGCGGTACCCGTGTAGGTGACGTAAACGGTCAGGCCTTCGGCCAGCTTCTCCCGGGTCTTGGTCGGGAAGGCCGAGGCGGGGATCCCGAAGCTCTCGGCGACGGTCAGCTCCTTTTCTCCATGGGCGGGGGCCACGGTGACGGTATCCCCCTCCAGGGCGACCACGGTGGCCTTCATGGCGGAGAAGTAGGTCATTTCGGTGACGTAGTAGTCCTCGTCGAAGTAGGCGATGACGTAGTCAAGGTCGTTGGGCATCTCCCAGACGTAGCCCCGCTCGCCGAACATCTCGGCCACGGGGGAGCCCCACGTGGCGGTCAGCTGGTCGACGGTGTAGCCCGCCAGGGACTCGCCCGCGCTGTTTACGATCTCCCGGTCCAGGGGAGGAATGTTCTCGGGGGGTAGAACGGGACGGGGAGCCTTTGTGGTGACCTCGTCACCGGCGGTGGTATCCGTACCGTCCTCGGGATTCCCTTTATCCCGACAGGCGGCCAGGGCAGACAGACAGAGGAGCAGACAGAGGGTCACCAAAACGAAACGGGAAAACGAATTCTTCATGAAAAACCCTTTCCGAACCGCCGATCAATCCATGCGGGCGGCGTAATAGTTCATGAGACAGCCGTCCAGAATGATCTCCTTCTCATCGGGAGTCAGCCCCTTCAGATACAAGGTGATATCCTCCACGGTGCCGTCCTTGCGCACCACCTTGGCGGGGATGGTCTCGGTGCCGTTCTCTACAGCCGCACGGATGGCGGGGACGAAGACGCAGTCGCCCACCTCGTACTCGAAGGGGGTGTCCTTGTCCAGGGTGAAGGGGAGGATGCCCCAGTTGATGCAATTGGAGCGGTAGCGCTTGGTGGCGAACTCGTAGCAGATGTTGCCAAATCCGCCCAGCACCTTCTGGCAGGAGGCGGCCTGCTCGCGGGCGGAGCCGTCACCGGGCTTGTTGGCGAAGACGCAGGATCCGAACTGGGTGTTCTGTACCAGCTCGTCGGCATTACCCACGGCGTTCAGCACGGCGCGGAGCTTGTCCGACACCACACCCTCGCGGCGGTCGGCCTCCTGCTTGGCCACGGCCTTGGAATTGCCCACGTAATCGGGGCAACGGCGGGACAGGGCGAACTCGGAGAGGCGCAGGGGGTTGGAGCGGTAAGACGAGGTCTCGCCCGAGGGGATCAGCTCGTCAGTGGTGGTGACGGGATCGTGGATCACGGCGGCCAGCTCCAAAAGGATGTTTTCGGTGAGAGCGTACTGCTTGGGCCAGTCGGTGATGTTGGGACCCAGGATCAGATCCACCGAGGGGTCGGCCTTCCCAAAGCCATAGTAGAGTCTCTTTTCGTAGACCTTCTTGTCGAAGTGGTACTCGTGAGGGGTGTAGTCGTAGTCCACGTCGGTGGCGGCGGTGATGATACCGCCGCATCTGGCGGTGGCGGCGATGGAGCGGGCGTCCATGAGAGCCACGCCCGACAGCTGACCCTCACCGGGCTTGGAGCCCTCGCGGTTGGGGAAGTTGCGGGTGGTGTGGCGCAGACTCAGCCCGTTATTGGCAGGGACGTCACCCGCACCGAAGCAGGGGCCGCAGAAGGAGGGCTTGATGACTGCGCCCGCCGAGAGCAGGTCGGCGGTGACACCGATCCTGGTCAGCTCCAGGGACACGGGCACCGAGGTGGGGTAGACCGACAGGGAGAAGTAGCCGTTGCCGGTGTCGTGGTCCCGGAGGATGGAGGCGGCCTCGTCGATGGAGTCGAACATACCGCCGGCACAGCCCGCGATGATGCCCTGATCCGCAAGGACGGTGCCGTCGGGCTGCACCTTGCTGACCAGATCCAGCTTGGCCTTCTTGAACTTGGCGGCGGCCTCGGCCTCCACGGACGCCAGGATCTCCTTTGCGTTTGCCACGAAATCGTGGATGGTATAGACGTTGGAGGGATGGAAGGGCAGGGCGATCATGGACTCCATCTCACCGAGGTCGACGTCGATCATGGCATCGTAGTAAGCAACCTCGGCGGGAGCCAGCTCCTTGTAGTCGGCGGGACGGCCGTGGACCTCAAAGTGCTTCTTGGTGGTCTCGTCGGTGACCCAGATGGAGGACAGGCAGGTGGTCTCGGTGGTCATGACGTCGATGCCGTTGCGGAAGTCGATGGACAGATCCTTCACACCGGGGCCCACGAACTCCAGCACCTTGTTCTTCACAAAGCCGTCAGCGAAGGTGGCGCCCACCAGAGCCAGAGCCACGTCGTGGGGGCCGATACCCCGCTTGGGGGTGCCGTGGAGGTAGACCATGACCACCTCGGGGCGGTTGACGTCATAGGTGTTCTTGAGGAGCTGCTTGACCAGCTCGGGGCCGCCCTCGCCCACGCCCATGGTGCCCAGAGCGCCGTAGCGGGTATGGGAATCCGAACCCAGGATCATCTTACCGCACCCCGCCAGCTCCTCGCGGGCGTAGGAGTGGATGACCGACTGATTGGCGGGGACGTAGATACCGCCGTACTTTTTGGCGGCGGAGAGACCGAAGACGTGGTCGTCCTCGTTGATGGTACCGCCCACGGCGCACAGGCTGTTGTGGCAATTGGTCATGGCGTAGGGAATGGGGAACTCCTTCAGGCCGCTGGCGCGGGCGGTCTGGATGATGCCCACGTAGGTGATATCGTGGCTCACAAGAGCGTCGAACTTGATCTGAAGCTTATCCATGTTGCCCGACGTATTGTGGGCCTCCAGGATGGAGTAAGCGATGGTACCGCGGCGGGCCTCCTCGGGGGAGACGGGGGCGGTTTCGGCGGGGATTCCATTGACAAGATACATCCCCTTGTTGTAAAGCGTAACTGCTTTCATATCAATACCTCCGATGAAAAAACAGATAGTATATTATAACATTTTTCTCCATATTCGTCAAGGGGGTTGAGGGAAATAGCGCAATTTCCCCGTGAAATCCCGCCGGTCTCGCGCGGGGCGTGACCCGGGGCGTGACCCGGGGCTTCAGGGCTCCGCCGCAAAGCGGATGAAGCAGGACTGAGAGGAAATATTGTACAAAGCCGAGCCGTGATCAAGGAAAATGTCAACAGGCTCTTGACAAATTGCGTATAAAGTGCTACAATGAAGAAAATTGTACGTCCAAGGAGGCAGTCATGATCCAGTGCAATACCTGCGGCGCGCGTTTCCCCGATGGGACCCCGAAATGTAAGTTCTGCGGATCCACCGAGCTCAGCGCGGAGACCCCTAAGAAATCAGCTACTCCCCCCGGTTCCATTAAGCAGCCCGTCGCCTTCTGCTCCGATTCCCACGATTTCCTGTTCAGCCGTGACGATTGGTCTTCTCAGCTCAGTGAGCTTCGCTATTCCGCCTCGTGCCTCGTTCTGATCCTCACCAACACCGCGGGTCTGAGCGACTGCCAGGCCTTCCGCGATGCCATCCGGCGCTATTCCGATGCCCGTGCGGCTGAGGACGTGAAGTATTGCGTGCTGGATCTGCGGGATCAGCGGGTAGCCTCCTGCGCAACCTCCGATTGCGCCTCCATCGTAGCCATGCTGCGGACGGTATACAGCGTGGCCGTCCCCGATTTCCTGCTCATTATGGGCGATCACAACGCCGTCCCCTCCATGATCTGGGCCAACGAAGGCGACCAATACGACGCCAACATCCTGTCGGATCTGGCCTACACCACTCTGGACGCGGATTCTCCCTGGAGCGGCGTGTCCTATGATTTCGGCTCCGCCGTCCCCGCGAGCCGTATTCCCTCCGCCGCCGAGCATAATTTCTCCGAGGCCATCGCCTATATGAACTTCGTGGCCGGCCGCACCCGTGCCGCAAGCTGCAAGGCCTTCGCCCTGACCACCGCCTCCTGGGAAGCCACCTCCCGCAACGCCTTTGCCCCCGTCTCTGCCCACGTGGAGGTTTCTCCCCCCAACACCATCGACCGCTATGATCTGGATCGCCCCGGCTACCATGCCTTCGCCGGGATCGACAACTCCTACAACCTCCTGTGCTTCAACCTCCACGGAGGCCCCGGCTTTAACCTCTGGCTTGGCGAGAGCGCCTCGGATTTCTTCATGGATGATTCCGAAACCACCATCGCCTTCCATCCTTCCTATTTCCCTCAGAACTCCGAAAAGGGCTACGTGGTCTGCACCGAGGCCTGCTACGGTGCCGATCCCCTCTTTGACGATTCCCGTGAGGCCAGCGCTCTGAACTATGCCCTGTCCAACCGTTGTATCGCCTTCGTAGGCTCCACCCGCGTGGCCTGGGGCTGCGGCAACGGCTCCTTCTACGCCGCCGATGTCATCGCAAACGCCTTCCCCCAGATGGTTGCCATGGGCTTGTCCATTGGTGACTCCTATATACTGGCCCTGGATTCCCTGTACAGCGCTTCCAACATTGGCCCCGACGAGAAGGAGATCAAGACCCTGGCCGAGTTCGGTCTGTACGGCGACCCCTCCCTGTCTCTTGCCGGCTTCAGCTTCAAGCAGAAGGGCGCCATATCCGCCGGCAAGCCTCGCCGCCTGGGCGTAGCCGGCAAGAAGCCCGCCAACGCCGTCAGCCTCATGTCCTGTAACACAGCGGGCGGTGCCGTCTCCAACTTCGCCTCCACCGGTGACGCCCAGATCCTCATGAAGGCCAAGCGCATCGCCGCCTCCTGCAAGAGCCACGTCGCTAAGAATTTCTCGACTGTCGGTGCCGAGGAGCCTCAGGTCTTCAAGGTGGTGGGCCGTCCCGGCTTCCGCGCCTTCGTCAACCATAAGTCCGAGGGCATCACCAAGTCCGTCTGCTGCAACTACGACGACGACTGCAACCTCAAGAGCGTTTGCTTCACCAAGTAACGAAAGGAGATTCACCTATGGTACTCCAAGGAATTCTGGTATTTCAGCGCGCCAATCAGGGCTCTCACAGCGAGGGTACCTTCCCCTACCTGTACCGCGGCTACGGTGATTTCGTACGGGTCACCCTGATCGGTGACGTCCCCTTCCAGAATCGCATTCTCCGCCGCTACGACGGCAAGGCCGTGGCTCTGGAGGGCGATTACGACTTAAACGAGATCTTCATGGCCACCTCGGTCAAGGAGCTGGAGACCCCGGAGCTCTCCTCCCCCGCCAAGGAAGCCCCCGAGGGGATCAGCATCATCCTCCCCGGTGAGAATTGATCCCGTCATGAAAAGAACAGCCGTCCCGAAATGATCGGGGCGGCTTTTTTCGGTCATGAGGAGGAGGGAAGGGGCGGCGGCCTCCCAACAAAAAGGCCCCCGACGAGCGGGAGCCTTGTGGGATCAGTTCTTGGTGATGTGCTTCAGGTAGGCGTTGATGAATCCGTCGATCTTACCGTCCATGACTGCCTCTACGTTGCCGTCCTCATAGCCGGTACGGGTGTCCTTGACCAGGGTGTAGGGCATGAAGACGTAGGAGCGGATCTGGGAGCCCCACTCGATGTTGTTCTTGTTGCCTTGGACCTGCTCGATGGTGTCCAGTCTCTCGCGGATCTTGATGTCCATGAGCTTGGCCTTCAGCATACGGAGAGCCGTCTCCTTGTTCTGGAGCTGGGAGCGCTCGGTCTGGCAGGCCACCACGATACCCGTAGCCTTATGGGTGATACGCACGGCCGAGGAGACCTTGTTGATGTTCTGACCGCCCGCGCCGCTGGAGTGGTAGGCCATGAACTCATACTCGTCCTCCCGAAGCTCCACCTCGTCCAGATCGGGGAACTCGGGCATGACCTCGATGGAAGCGAAGGAGGTCTGGCGTCTGCCCGCGGCGTCAAAGGGGGAGACACGGACCAGACGGTGCACGCCGTGCTCGCTCTTGAGGTAACCGTAGGCGTGGGGACCCTCCACCGTAATGGTCGCCGACTTGAGCCCCGCGGCATCGCCGTCCTGCCATTCCAGGAGCTTGACCTTGAAGCCGTTCCGCTCGGCCCAGCGGTTGATCATGCGGTAGAGCATCTGGCACCAGTCCTGTGCCTCGGTACCGCCCGCGCCGGGGTGGAAGGAGACGATGGCGGTGGAGTCATCGTACTCGCCGCTCATGAGCACCTCAATGCGTTTGTGCTCGGCCTCGGTCTCAATGGCCTCCAGCTCTGCCTGGATCTCCTCCAGAGAGCTCTCGTCCTCTTCCTCGATGGACATCTCGCACAGGGCGATGGCGTCCTCCAGGCGGGCGACCAGCGCGTGGTAGCCCTCTACGGTATCCTTATACTGCTTAATGGTCTGGAGCACCTTGGAGGAGTTGCTCTGATTGCTCCAGAAATCGGGAGCGAGGGTCTCCTGCTCCAGCTCCTCGGCCTTGGCGGCGAGGAAATCCACCCGAAGAGCGCGGCCCAGCTCCTCCAGCTCAGGGCGCATGGCAACGAGTGCGTGCTTGGCTTCTTCCAGTTGTACGATCACGGTATATACCTCACAAATATAGATTCTGTGTCTTTTTCGGTTTTCGGTTTAACTGATATAGTATACCATAAATTTTGACTTCTGGCAAGAGGTAATGTTAAAATTTTCTGTAAATCTTCAAATTTGGGTTTGTCGAACTGTTTGACGGATGGGAAATGCATTTTTGGGGTAACGGGCGACCACATAGGGTCGCCCCTACAAACCGCCTTATAATAATTTAAAACCCGAAAAGTTATTGTCAAACAAAGAAATACGCC
>JAZNJA010000150.1:0-13050 GCA_045577755.1 Eubacteriales bacterium | reverse complement strand
GTGCTTCCCTTCTTACGGGGGGGGTGGTGGGCTCGTTCACCGCGTAGTCCACGGGAGGCTCCCACAGATCAGGAGGCATATCGGGCAGAGGCGGCTCCTCCATGGGAGGGACCTCGTAAGCCTCCGCCTGAGGGACAGCCTCCTCTCGGACAGGCGTCGCCGCGGGAACCCCCGCGATGAGTTGCTCCTCGATGCGGGACAGGCGGGACAGCATCGACTCCACTGAGGTGTCCAGGGCGGGGTCGCAGAGTCGGACCAGGGTGATCTCGCAGACGGTGCGCTTGACGGCGTAGGACTTCTGCATGGCAAAGAGGGCGTCCTCCAGGAGTCCGATGTGGAACAGTAAAGTTTCCTTGGTGAACTTCGCCGAAATAGCGACCAGCGCTTCCCGCTCGCTGTCGGTAAGGTCGAGGTAGCGGGAGGGGTCCCTCACGGTCTTGGTGACCAGCATATCCCGGTAGTAGCTAATGAGCTCCTGCCAGAAGACGGCGGGGTCGCGGGAGGCCGAGACCATATCGTCGATGATCTCAAAGAGCAGGTCGAAGTTCTTGTCCGCGATGGCGTTCACCACGCGACAGGTGCCCTCTCGGCCCGTGGTACCGATGGTGCGGGTGACCAACTCGGGGGTCACGGGAAGTCTCGCACCCGCACACAGCTCCAGAAGGCTGACGGCGTCGCGCATACCGCCCTGGGCCTGTCTGGCGATAAGGCGGGCAGCCTCCTCCGACAGGTCGATTCCCTCCTCGCGGGCGATGCGGTGGAGGCGGGCACAGAGGTCGGCGGTGGCGATACGGCGGAAGTCGAAGCGCTGGCAACGGGAGATGATGGTGGCGGGGAGCTTTTGCAGCTCGGTGGTAGCCAGAATGAAGACCACGTGCTCGGGAGGCTCCTCCAGGGTCTTCAGCAGAGCGTTGAAGGCCGAGGCCGAGAGCATATGCACCTCGTCGATGATGTAGACGCGGTATTTCAGCTCGGATGGGGTGTAGATGACCTCGTCGCGGATGTCGCGGATATCGTCCACGCCGTTGTTGGAGGCGGCGTCCATCTCCAGCACGTCGGTGGCCGAGCCCGCGTCAATGGAGCGGCAGGCGGCGCACTCACCGCAGGGGCCTGCGGCGGTGGGATTCAAACAGTTGACCGCCTTGGCCAGGATCTTGGCGCAGGAGGTCTTACCCGTACCGCGGGAGCCGCAGAACAGGTAGGCGTGGGAGAACTTCCCCGTGGCGCATTGGTATTTCAGTATGGACGTGATATGCTCCTGACCGCTGACTTCGTCAAAGTTCGGCGGCCGCCACTTTCGGTAGAGAGCCTGATGCACGGTGGTTCCTCCTTACATTCATTTGTTCTTGGCGATTGCAAAATGATTCAAATTTGGGTTTAGCGGTGGGTTTATGGCCCACTTGTGGGCTGTCATCCTGAGCGAAGGGCGAAGCCCGAAGTCGAAGGATCTCTTGTCGGCAAAGGAGATCCTTCGACTCCGCCGCAAGCGGCTCCGCTCAGGATGACTACACTATTCAGTCCGCAAAACCCCAATTTGGACATTTTGCAATCACTTATCAAAATATAGGGTAAATTCGTAATTCATAATGCGTAATTTTTAATGACGAGTCCAATAATTACGAATTACGAATTATGAATTACGAATTATGAATTACGAATGAAAAAAGCAGCCCTCTGCTGTGAAAGAAGACCATACACCCCAACTTCGGGTTTCACCTCCCCGCGATCTTTCAGTTCCTTGCTCAGAACAGGCAACCTCGCGGCACATGCGGTTCACCGCTTAATGCTGCTTGATCCCTCACCTGACATGGTTCACGGCTCCGCATTGCGCAAGACCCGTTCGTCAACACAAGAAAAAGAACTCAATTCGGAGAAGATCGGCTCTCAGGAGGGGGATCCACCCCTGCTGTAGCGGGTTGCAGGTACAGGGCTCCGCTATCTCCCCGGCTGGTATGGCCTACTTTCACAGCAGAAGCACTGCTGACAGAGTCGGCATAGGCTTGCCGACTCGAATAGTATACCACACTTTCGGGAATTTTGCAAGGGGATTATGAAAGATTCAAGGAAATTTCACATTTGGGGGGAATTGGAAGGATGAGACCAAAGGTGATCTGGGGGCAGGGGGGAAAGAACCATCTCAAACGCCGAAGTTTCTTTCCCCCCCGCAGGGGCTCACTCCCCTGGGTAGGATAGACTTGATTGAAAGGTGGCGGTTGCCCCAACCCCTCTAACTCCTTGGCTGACGGCTCCGCGGGGGGAAACAATATAAGTTACGAGATACAAAACACAGGATAGATCCGCTTCGATCCGCTCTCGTATCTTGTATCTCGTATCTTGTATCTTTTTCAGATGCGCTCCAGCATCCCCTTCAGGTTCTCAAAGCCTCGGGCGATGCCCTCGATGCAGTCCTCACTGCCCTCAAACTCGATGGAGCAGTAGCCGTCGTAGCCGGCGCGCTTGAGGATCTGGAGGCACTTCTCTACGTTCACGTCACCCTCACCCACGATGGCGCCCTTGAAGTAGTTACAGCCGCGGGTCTGGCCGAAGCCCGGGGCGGGGGTGGCGGACTTGTACATATCCTTGGCGTGGACGTGAACGGCGTAGGGGGCCACGCGGGAGACGGCGGCGCAGTTGTCCTCGTCGGCGCAGACGAAGTTGCCCACGTCCACCAAAAGGCCGTAGTTATCGTGGGCCACGGCGTTGAAGAGCTGCTCCACGCGGTAGGAATCCTGGGCGATGTAGCCGTGGTTCTCGGTGCAGGTTTTGATGCCCTTGGTAGCGGCGTACTCGGTGACGGCGCGGGTATTCTCGGCGATGGTGGGGAGCATGAGGCCGAAGGAGCGGGAGGTGCCGGTCTTGCCCACGCTGTAGCAGACGTCGTGGCGCATGACCGAACAGCCCAGGATGGCGGCGATATCCACCTGCTTCTTCAGTCTCTCCACCTCTGCGGCGGAGGCCTCGGGGGTGGGCTGGTAGAGGTTACCGCCGATGGTGTAGGCGTTGATGGTCATGCCCAGGCGGTCGGCCTCGGCGCGGAGCTTATGGGCGTAGGCCACCTGCTCCTCGTAGGAGGGAGCGGGGAGGTCGATGAACTCAATGGCCTCAAAGCCCATGTCGTGGGCCTTTTGGATGACGTCGAAGTGGGCGAGCTTGCCCGCGTTGATGTATTGCTGGAAGGAGTAGGAGCTGACGGAGATCTTCATGACGTATACGTTCCTTTCGTGGATGCTTGGCGGGGAGAGTTGCCCTCTCACCCGCCTGCGGCGGGAGCTGTCTCGCTGCGGCTCGGTCACGACACGGCTCTGACTGCCACTGGCAGTCATTCACTACCGTGTCGCCGCTTCGCTACCCAGAGGGGGAGCCTTGGGGTTCTTCGATCCAAAGCCTCCCCCTCTGGGGGAGGTGGCACGCCCATTGGGCGTGACGGAGAGGGCTTACTTGCCCATCACCGCGTTCAAGTGCTCCACCGCCAGACGGATATCCGCCTCAGGGGTACTGCCGCACTCCCGCTCGATGGTGAGGAAGCCCTTGTAGCCAATGTCGTCCAGAGCGGCCAGGTAGGTATCGAAGTGGACGTTGCCCTGGCCCAGAGGCACCTCGGCGAAGTACTGGATGCCCTGGAACTCCTCGGGAACGGGATGCACCACGCCGTAGATGTACTCGGGGTTGCCGCGGTGGAGCATGACGCCGTCCTTGGCGTGGGTGTGGACGATGTAGTCCTTCAGGTTATGGACAGCCACCACGGGATCGTCCCCCGTGACCATGACCAGGTTGGCGGGGTCCAGGTTGACGCCCACGCCCTTGGTGCCGCCCAGGGAGTCCAGGAACTTCTTGAGATCGGCCGAGGTCTCGGGGCCGGTCTCCACGGCGAAGCGGGCACCCACCGAATCGGCGTACTCGGCCAGCCGGTAGCAGGCGTCCTGCATGATCTTGTAGCGGTCGTGGTTGGGATCCTGGGGCACCACGCCGATGTGGGTGGTGACGATGCCGCACTCCAGGGTGAGGGACAGGTCCACGATGCGCTTGGACTTCTCGATGAGCGCGGGGTTCAGCTCGGCGTGACCGAAGCCGTGGCCCAAATCGCCGCAGAGGGCAGAGAAGACCAGTCCGTGGGATTTGAGCATATCGAGGAGCTCGGCGCACTTGGCGGGAGTCATGTTCTCGGGGGCGTGCTCACCGTTGGTGGAATACATCTGGATGCCCTTGGCGCCCACCTCGGCGGCCTTGGCGACAGCCTCGGGGGTGGGGAGACGGAAGGATTCCAGCATGACGCCGATGGGGAATTGATACATGGTACATACCTCCATGGAATGTTTTTTTCGGTACTTATATTGTACATGATATCCGCCGGAATGTCAAGTGTATTCCGTCTTTTTCACCAAAAAAACTTCCCTTCCCGGCCAAAAAGGGACGACCCGAAGTCTCGGATCGTCCCCAAAAGATCGTGTGCCGCGGCGAGGACTCACGCCCCTCGCTCGCATTCCAGAAACAGCCCGTGTACCGTCCACGCGCCCTCGGTCTCCAGCCGTACCGTGACAGCGTCACAGCGGCGAGGCACCAGCGGTACGCGAAGCAGGCGCTCGGTCATGCCCCCCGTGAAGCAGGCGACCTCACAGGGCTCGGCGTTGGCGGTATCCAGGCCGTACTCCCCGTCAGAGTAGGACAGGATCACCCGCAGCCGTCCCCCCGCCTCCCCGCTCACCCGCAGGCACAGTGTCACGGCATACCCGCCCACAGGCTCAAAGAGAGCCAGGGGGCGCAGAGTTACACTGCCCCGCACCGGACCGGACTCGGAGCGTTCATCGAAAACACAGGGAGGCCGCCGTCCGTCCGAGGCCGCCATGCGGAGAGTCCCGTCCCCGTCCTGGAAGCAGCAAAAGCCGCGCAGACATACGGCGTCCACAGGGGCAAGGGCATCCTCCGCCAGCCAGACCCCGGTCTCAGGGCAGTACAAGTACTGGATCCGCCCCGCCTCCGAGGCCAACGACAGGTAGTAGACGGCACCGTCTGTGCCGCCGCAGCCCGCAGTCACCTCCGTGGCACAGGGACGGCCCAAAGGCTGAGGGCTTTGCCCGCCGTAGCGGTATACCCCCGCCTCTCCGTGATAGTACAGGGCACCGCCGATCTCGCACAGAGTCCCCGCCAGACGGGAGGGGATCCCCGCCCCGCTGGCCTCGCTGACGGTCAGACTGTCAGCGCGATTGCCCAGCAGACGGCAGATGCTGTCGGGCTTGAAGAAAACGGCATACCCTTGCCAAAAGGCACAGGCCGTAAAATCCCCCTCGGAATCCACCCGCAGAAGAGCGGGACCGCTTCCGTCCCGATTTCCCGAGGGGTACCAGTCGAAGGCAGAGCCCGCACCGCTGACCAGGATCTCCTTTCCGTGAAAGCCGTACACCCGCCCGCCGTTGACGCAAAGCCCGTCCAACTCGGGAATGGGACGAGTCACCCGAATGCGGCTCTCGTAAGCAGAAGAAAAGGAGGTGTCCAGAGTACCGATACGCCCGCGGACCGAGGCCAGACGGTAGTATCCCTCGGGGGCGGGGGTCACGTCGTCGGCATTGATGATGCGGATGCCGTCACCGGCGCCAAAGCCCAGCTCCCTCCAGCTGACCCCCTCAGGCAGGGTAACCGTGTTCCCCGTCAGGGAGCAGGTATCCAGCACCCCGGTATCCAGCTCCATAGGGCGGGGCATACCTCCGGGCTCCAGGTAGAGCTTGTCGGGAAAGATCAGCAGTCGGTCTCCGAAAACGGCGAAGTGCTTGTCGGTGTCGCTGACAGCACCCAGATCCTCCACGGACGTACCGTCCACGGTGCGGTACAGCCGCTCCCCCCGGGCAAAGCACAGGGAATCCCCCCAGCGTGCCAGTCCGTGAGGCTGTCCCGAGCCGACCCCCTTGACGAAGATTCCCCGGGGAGCGCGGGTAGACAGGGCGGGATAGGCGGCAGAGGACAAATTAACGGCCTGCACCGCGTCTCCCACACGGGCGGCACGCCCCACAGAGAGTCCCCCGAAGGACGATACCGTCAGCCATTCCCGCTTCACCCCCACAGGCAAGCGGGGCAGCAAAAGCTCGTCACGCATCAACACCGCCTCCCTTCGTAGCAGCTTCCCCGGCCTTGATGGAGGACAGGATCAGGTCCAGGGTGCGATCCATTTCCAGGATCAGGTATTCCATCTCCTCGGACAAAGCCGCCAGATGGGTCTCCAGAGCGCGCAGACGCGCCCCGTTATCGTTGTCCTCCCGGGGGATGAAGCGGCCGCATTTCAGCTTCTCCATAAGCAGCCCCCCAGTCCGACGGCGCCATCCGCCTCCCGCCAGCGGCGGGTGTGATCCAGAAGCCAAAGGCTGCCCCCCTCGGCGATAACAGCTCCCGAGCCGGGAGCGTCGTCCACGGGAAGTAGGGCCAGATCCTCCGCCGTGTCGCAAAGATACAAGCGGCGGTATACCGTCATGCCCCGACCGTCCCGCAGGGCGGTCTTTTCCTGTTGCAGGACAGAATACATGATCAAGCCCCCTTTCGCTTCAGCCATTTCCCGTAGCTCAGGAAAGCCAGGTTGAAGAGTGCCGCCATATTCTCATAGCGGGCGGCATCCCCCCGCGTGTAGGCCAGCATCGCCGCCACGTACAGCCAGTAGAGCTGATCGTAGGGCCGAGGAACACACAGGGAGGTGGTTACAGGGGTGGTAGCGTCAATGACCCCGACCGTATCGGGGGCGTCACCGTGCAGCTCCACCCGTACCCGCCCCTCGATCTCGTCCAGAAAGTGCAGCTTGACCGCGGAGGCGACGGGACCGGGCGCCATGGCATCCACCATGCTCATACAGGTTTCAATGGTCATCTTATCTCCTTTCAGCCGCCGTTACGGCGGTCTTTTGGGAAATCCCCCTCCCACTCAAGGCGGAAGGGGGACGCCCTACACGGCGGATCAACCCGCCGCCAGCTCGGCCTCACGGAAGCGGCTCTGCTCCGCCTCCAGATACTCAGCGGTCTGCATATCCTGGATCTCAGACTGGTCCAGAACCAGGGCGAACTTACGCTTGATCTTGACCCATTCGCCGCGCTTGATGACGCAGTTGTGACCGTTGACCGCCACGTAGACGTCATCCTTGTAGCGGTCGTTGTCACGGAACAGCTTCACCGCCACGTACTCGTTCAGATACGCCTCGGTGTCCATAACGGACACGGGGACGTTTTCTTTTGCGTTGCTCATATATGTTCTCCTTTTCGTTGTGATGATAGAGGATCGTTATGTTCAAATTTGGGTTTATCGGTGAGTTCTTGCGCCCTACGGGCGCATATCGAGCCGCTTTCGGCGGCATATCGAACCGCGAAGGCCTACGCCGAGCGGTATATCGAGCACGGGCGGGCTCGTCCGCTCGTGCATATCGACAAAAAAACAGTCGATATACGCCTTGCGGCGTTCGATATGTGCTTCGCTTCACTACGCACTCGATATTCCGATTCGGTCTTGCCCGAATCGGATCGATATGCGCCCCTTTGGGGCGCGTGACGGGCTCTGCCCGATAAACCCCAATTTCTCCCCAAAGGAGCCCTCATCAGAAAGCTCCCTTGGGTATGGATCACCCTCTGTCAGCTCAGTTCGCGCCGGACTCGAAGGTAGAGGCGGTCTCGATACGGACCATGAAGGCCTCCACCAGACGGACGGTGACCTTGGACGCCTTCCAGCCCACGGTAGCGCGCTGGTTCAGGGGATCGGAGGTACCGGCGGAGCCCAGCTGCTTGACGATGTGCTGCAGACCCTCACCGCCCAGCTGAGTGGTACCGTAGGCGTTGTCGCCCATGATCAGGGTCGCGTAGACGTCACGGCCCTCGGCACCCGCCTCACCGGGATAGATCACGGTCTTGTCGGCGCAGGTGACAGGGAGGATGGCGGTCTTGGTGGAGTCGGTGTACAGGGTCATGGTGTCAGCGGTATTGCTGCCCACGTAGGCGCGCTGACCGCCAATGAGCACCCAACGGCCCGCCAGCTCGTCCTTGGCAATGCCCTTGGCAGAGCCGCTGAACTTGACGTTGGCAGTACCGCTGACAGCACCGCTGACCGCCAGATTGCGGGCGTCAGAGGCCAGATCGGGAGCGTGGAAGATCTTAGCCTCGGAGGACTCGATGAAGCGCACACCCTCGATCTTACCGATCTCACCCTCAAAGATGTGGGCGGGGTCGGCATACTGGTTGGGATACTTCCAGGAGGGGTCGTTCATCAGGTCGTAGGACACGTCGGGATGGATGATGGCCACGTAGGAGCCGTTGATCTTCTCGGCGTTCTGGGACTTGAGGAAGCGCACCGCGCGGCGGATGCAATCCACGGTCAGGTAGTGGTTGCCGGAGGTCTTGCCGCCGGTCAACAGGTAGCGGGCAGAGACGGCGTTCTCGCCGTACTGCACGTTGGTACCGCCCGCCAGCACCTCGCGGGAGATGGTGTCCAGGGTACGGCCCGCCTGAGCGCCCAGAAGCTTGGTGGCCATGCAGAGATTGTTGTCCACGGCGGAGAGCAGGAGCAGATCGGTCAGCTCCACGTAGCCGCCGTACTGGGCCACGGTAGCCTCCACCACACTGACCCGCAGGTTCTGGCCGTCGGGGGTCACGCCCTCGGTGATGGGGGTCATGCGCTTGGGCAGGGGATCGTACTTGCGGAAGGAAATGGTCTTGGCGCCGCGGGGGATCTTGTGCTTCTGAGCGAAAAGATCGTGGGCCAGGTAGGGCTCGGCGTTGTCGATCAGATAGTCGCTGTAGTAGGTCTGCATCTCGGCGGACAGACCCTCACCCGCGCCGTAGGGAGTCACCTCACCGGTGACGTTGTTGGAAACACCCTCGGTGCCCTGCACGTGGGTACCGGAGGCGAAGCGCTGCAGGAAATCACAGCTTGCGTTGAAAGAATTCATGTTGTTCCTCCTGTAAAAAATCAGAATTTGATGGTCTCGCCATTCTCGGCCCGCTTGGCCAGCATAGCCCGCTCGCGGCGGGTCAGACGGGAGACGGCGGGATGCATCCGAACCCCGGCGGAGGCCGACACACCGTTCTCGGTGGGGCGCTGACCGCGGGCGCGGATGTGACCCAGGAGTCTCTCCTCGGTCTCCCGCGCGGTAGCCGCCACAGCCTCGCTGACAGCAGCCTCCACAGCCGCCGCTACCCGTGCCTCCACGGCACAGTTCACGCGGCTGTCCAGGATGTCATCCAGATGGACCGCCTCGTACAGCTGCCGAAGGGTAGGACGGATCTCCCCCCGCAGAAGCGCCCCCAGAGTGGGATCTGCCAAAGCGGCCTCGGGGTCAAAATCGGGATAGACCTCCCGCACCTCCTCGATCTCAAGGGCCGAAAGAGAGGGCAAAGCGGGCGCCCCGGGCGCCTCAGCAGACAGCTCCTCCGCGGCCGTCTCAGCCATCTCAGCCGCCTCCGTCCCGATCACGGACGGATCAAGCATTTGGTTTTGATTCATAGCGTTCTCCTTTTTCTTGCGTTTGTGATGGGACAGAATCCACCGCCACGTAGGCGGGATACGCGGAGGCGATCAGGGAAAGCCCCGACTCGGTCACCCGCCAGCCCTCGACGTCTTGCCCGACCAACCCGCGGGTGCGCACCCGCAGATACCCGTCGCCCTCGGTGATCTCCAGATGGGGGATCCCCCCCTCCGAAGAGGAGCCGTCCTCCGTCGCGCTCGGAGAAAGCCCCTCCAGATAGGCGATATAGCCGAACAAAAGCGCCGACACCCCCGCGCAGACAATATCCTGTCCGCGGGAGGCGTAGCCCGCGTGTCCCCGAGCCCAAAGCTCCAGACCGTCCCCTCTCCGTCGGGCTCGGATACGGATCATGCAAGGGTCTCAGAGGAGGCCTCCGCCTCCCTTCCGCCGGCCAATACCCCCCGCAAAAGCTCCACACCGTCGAAATCCATCCCCGAAAGCAATCTCTCGGCGGCAGTTCGGTTGGCAGGCTCGAACAGCCCCGCTCGGTAAAGCTCCAGCAACAGCCGGTTTCTCCCCTCGCGATCCGAAGGATTGTTCCGCTCGGCGCGGACCTCGATGTCGAACACGGGACGGCGGTACAAGGCAGAACCGTCAGCCCCCGTGCCGTTTTGCTTTTCCTGCAAGCCGATATTGGAATAGCGGACAAAGCGCTTCTCCCCGTCCCCGCCGGTAATGCGGAAGCACCGCACCCCGTCGTAGAACTGACGGATCAGCTCAATGACCTGCTGCATGATCTGTACGAAAGCCCGATGGGAGCCCGCGATCATGTCGCGGCTACCCTTGTTGCCCGCTTCCTGAAGGGCGGTGATGGCCTGGGCAGCGGTCACGCCCCCCGAGGCAGAGCCCTGGGAGACGTCACGGTTTCCCGTGGTCTCCTTCAGCTCGTCGATCTTCATACGCCGCACGTCGGTCAACATCCCGTCCATGGGCGACAGGGTGATCTGGCGAAGCTTTTCCTCGTCAATATCTCCCTCCACCTCAATGATACGGCGGTCGGGATCCAGAAACTCCTTTTCGTTGATGCCCAGGGACCGCTTGGCCCAGTACCGCACGCGGGAGGCGGCGTTGGCGTACTCCAGAATGTGCCCGTCCAGCTCGTCGATGTACCCCTGGGGATTGCGTCCCACCGCGATGAGACCGTAGCCCGCGGGTGTTCCCTCCTCGGGATACAGCACGTCCAGCACAATGGGATACAGCCCGTGGTCGTACCAGCCCCGCTCGGCGTAGGCGGGATCGTTTTCGGAAGCGTACAGCAAGGTATCCCCCGTAAGCTTGGCATAGTGCAAGACCGTCCGCCCCGCGGCGTTGATCCGCTTGTAGTACCAGTCCACCACCGCGGTCTTGTCGGCCATGCCCTCGCTGCCGCCGATATAGCTCCCCCCCATGTCGGGGGTAAAAAGAGAGCCGTCCTCTCGCATAGCCGCCCGCTTCTCCTTGAGGAAGGGGTACTGCCGCAAAAGGCGCTCGGTGTCGGTCAAGCCCACCAGAAAAAGGTGAGGGCTTTCCTGAATGCTCTCCGCTCCGGGCTCCCAGAACAGATTGAGGGGATCCACCCGGCGAATGTCAATGTCCCCCACCCCGTTCTCCAGAGCGGGATTCCAGAAAACGCCGTAGGCCGCCATGCCGTGCTTGAGCTTGCTCCAGGTGTTGTCGGAATAGGTCTCGTAGAAGCCGCATCGCTGGGTGATGACGGGCAGAATGTCCGAGAGCATGGAGGCCTCCGCCTCGTCGTCAGGCTCTCGGGGCAGTACCGCGCAAACGGGCATGGCATCGCTGAGGTCGGCGTGCTTGTTGCACACACTCCCCCAGAGCCAAGCCGATACAGGCCTTACCCCCCGACGGGTGTCCCCCGCGAGAGTACCGCCTCCGTGACGGTCCCGCCACCAGACCGCCTCCTCACAGATCCGCCCGTCCAGACGAGCCTTGCCCGCCCGATAGCGGGAGAGGATCTCGGAGGCCAGCTTGGCGTCGGCGTCGGTCAGAACGGGAGCGCCCGCCCCCGTCGGCATCGCGCCGTGAATGGTCGTTTCCATAGATCAGTATACCTTCCTTTCTTTGATGCGCCCCGCGTAGGGGGCGTAGTCCTGTTGCCCGCGAAGCCCCAAGGGGTCGGCGGGATCGAATGGAGCGCCATAGGGAAGAGGCCGGGGCGCGCAGGGATTCTCCATGCAGACGTAGCGGCACTCGTCGTAGATGTGATCCTCCCCCTCGGTGTCCACGTCCTCCACGTCCACCTGGCTGTAGACCAGGGAGGGGAGGGTACGGATGAAATGCCGGCAGGTGGAGAACACGTACAGCATGGGGATCCCCCCTTCGTCAAAGGCCAGGCGGTTGTGGAGCTGAGCCTTGCCGGCACGGCGGGTGTTGTCTGCCTTGTCCCAGTAGACCCCCTCTCTTTCCATCAGCTCCCCGATGGACTCGCCGCCGTTGCGCTGGTAGATGGCGGGATCGGCCACACCGCGGATCCTGCGCCCCATGAGATTGGGGTCCTCGGATTCGACGCGGCGGATCATGCGGGCGATCTCATCGGCGTTGCGGCACACCCCCGTGTTGGGGATGGGCATACCGTTGCCGTCGGAGCGGCAGCCGTACAGCTCGCGGATGCGGTAAAGCCGTCCGTCATGGTCCACGGCATACCAGCCCACCGAAAAGGGCCTTGTGTACCCCCAGTCAAAGCCCCGCCAGACGCTCCAGCTGTCGGGAATGCGGAAGGGGGCGATGACGTGCGTGCCCACCCGATCCCCATAGTGCGCGGGATCGTTGCGCCACTCGGTGAAGACCTGACCCGAAAAGGAATCCCAATCCCCGTAGAGCAGAGCCTTGCGCTCCGCCTCGGGAAGGGAGGCCAGACGGGTCAGATAATCGGGGTCGTTGCCCAAAAGGATCCCGTTGTCAAATACGGTGGAGGGCACGAAAATGCGGGAGCGGTGGCGAAGCTCCATCCGCCCGTCGGGAAACCGCACCTGTAAGCTGTCCCATACCGTCTGCATGGGCGGAGCGGGGGTAATGAACCGCTCCTTGACCCAGCCGTGCCCGATGCCGCCGGGATTGGCGGTGGCACGGATATAGCAGCGGGTCCCCGGCCCGTTGGGGCGGTTGCGGGAGAAGAGGTAGCTGTACTCCTCCCAGGTGAACTGCGTCAGCTCGTCAAAGGCGATGAAATCGTAGGCCTGGCCCTGGTAGTTGAACTTATCCCTCGGATGGGGCAGACTTCCGAAATGGATCTTTGCCCCCGAGGAAAAGCGCCAGTAATGCCCCGCGGCGTTGTACACCGCCCCCCTGTCCACCAGGGGGTAGTAGTGAAGGGACTTGTCCACCAGCTCGGAAAGCTGAGGATACGTCTTGCGCAGGATCAACCCCTTGTAGTAGGGGATGCCGATCTGCCGCAGAGCCTCCATGACCAACGCGTCCGACTTGCCGCCTCCCGCCGCGCCCCCGTACAACGCCTCGTCCTCGGGCCGTGCCATAAAGACCGCCTGACGGGGCTGAGGGCGCCAGATCACGGGACGGCGGCCTCCGCCGTCAGCCCTCATGGGAACCGTCCTCCTCGGGAGGCAATCCCACCT
>JAZNJA010000149.1:0-11553 GCA_045577755.1 Eubacteriales bacterium | reverse complement strand
AGTCCAGAACCCTTTTTGCAAAAAGGGTTCTGGCGGGTGCAGGGCGGAGCCCTGCCGGGTCCAGGGCAGAGCCCTGGTTACTGAGGGATCTCCTCCATGACGAAGGCCTCGAGGACATCGCCCACCTTGATGTCGTTGAAGCGATCCAGACCGACACCGCACTCGTAGCCGTCGGCGACCTCCTTGACGTCGTCCTTGAAGCGGCGGAGAGAGGCGATCTTGTCCTCGAAGATGACGATACCGTCGCGGACGATACGGATCTGGGCGGAGCGGACGATCTTACCGTCGGTGATGTAGGAGCCGGCGATGGTACCCACGTTGGGCACGTGGATGGTCTGGCGGACCTCGGCGTGACCGAGAATATTCTCACGGAACTTGGGCGCCAGCATACCCTTCATAGCGGCCTCGATCTCCTCGATACACTCGTAGATGACGCGGTAGGTACGGATCTCCACGTTCTGACGGTCGGCGGAGTCCATGGCCTGCTTGTCGGGGCGGACGTTGGAGCCCACGATGATGGCGTTGGAAGCGGCGGCAAAGGTGACGTCGCCCTCGGTGATACCGCCGCAGGCGGCGTGGATGACACGGACGCGGACCTCCTCGTTGGACAGCTTCTGCAGGGATGCCTTCACGGCCTCCACGGTACCGTCCACGTCGGCCTTGACGATGATGTTCAGATCCTTCATACCCGAAGCCATCTGGTTGAACAGATCATTGAGGTTGGCTCTTGCGTTGGCCTTGAAGATCTCCTCCTTGGCCTGGGCCTTGCGCTGCTCAGCCAGCTCACGAGCCATGCGCTCGTCGATGACAGCCTCGAACTCGTCACCGGCATCCGGCACGTCGGCAAGACCGGTGATCTCCACGGGAACCGAGGGACCTGCCACCTTGACGGTGCGGCCGTTGTGGTCGGTCATGACACGGACACGGCCCACGGAGGTGCCGGCGATGACGATATCGCCGTTATGCAGAGTACCGTTCTGCACCAGGACAGTAGCCACGGGACCGCGGCCCTTATCCAGCTTGGCCTCGATGACGATACCCTTGGCGCGGCGGTCAGGGTTGGCCTTCAGCTCCTTGACCTCGGCCACCAGCAGGACGTTCTCCAAGAGGTCGTCGATGCCCATACCGGTCAGCGCGGACACGGGGACGCAGATCACGTCGCCGCCCCACTCCTCGGGCACCAGCTCGTACTTGGTCAGCTCCTGCTTGACGTTTTCGGGATCAGCGGCGGGCTTATCCATCTTGTTGATGGCCACGATGATGTCAATACCCGCGGCCTTGGCATGGTTAATGGCTTCCACGGTCTGGGGCATGATACCGTCGTCGGCGGCTACCACCAGAATGGCGATATCGGTAGCCTGGGCGCCGCGGGCACGCATGGCGGTGAAGGCCTCGTGACCGGGGGTATCCAGGAAGGTAATATCCTGATCGTTGATCCGGACTCTGTACGCACCGATGTGCTGGGTGATACCGCCTGCCTCGCCCGCGGTGACACGGGTGTGACGGATGGCGTCCAGCAGAGAGGTCTTACCGTGGTCAACGTGACCCATGACGCAGACGACGGGGGCGCGGGGCTTGAGCTGATCGGCGGTGTCCTCGGTGTTGTCGAAGAGCTTCTCCTCGATGGTGACCACCACCTCGCGCTCCACCTCGGCTCCCAGCTCGTCGGCCACGAGAGCGGCGGTGTCAAAGTCCACGGTCTGGTTGACGGTGACCATCATGCCCATCATCATGAGGCGCTTGACCACCTCACCGACGGTGACCTTCAGACGGGCGGCCAGGTCGCTGACCACGATCTCGTCGGGGATCTCCACCTTAAGGGGCTGCTTCTTCACGGGAGCCTGCTTCTTGCCGGGCTGGTTCTTGCCGCCCTTCTGGAAGGCGGGCTTCTGACTGCCCTTGGTTCCCTGCTGCTGGGTATTCTTCTTGGTCAGCTTCTGGTTGCCGTGGGACTCCTGGACGCGCTCGGACACGAAGGTATCCAGCTTCTCGTCGTACTTGGACAGGTCCACGGAGTCGGTGGTACGGGTATCCACCACGCGGGTAGCTCCGCGGGGCTTCTGCTGCTCCACGCCGCCCTTGGGGGTCTGGCCGCGGACAATGGCCTGCACCTGGAAATGCTCCTTGGGAGCAGACTGGACGTAATCGCCCTTGTCACCGCGGTCCATGCCGCGATCGCTGCGGCCGCCCTGAGGACGGTTGCCGCCGCGATCGTTGCGGTCGTTGCGGTCGTTGCGGTTATCGCGGTCGGGACGGTCGTTACGGGTATCGGGTCTCTGCTGACCAAAGCCGGCAGAGGGACGGTCGGTTCTGGGCGCGGCGGGACGGTCACCCTGCTGAGCGGGGCGGCTATCGACGCGGGCGGGACGGTCCTCGGTACGGGCGGGCCGATCCTGGGTGGGACGGTCCTCGGTACGGGCGGGACGATCCTGAGCGGGACGGCCCTCTTTGCGGGCGGGACGGTCACCCTGCTGGGCGGGACGCTGACCCTTCTCGTTCTGGGGAGCGCGCTGACCGCGGTCGGTCTGCTGGGCAGGGGCTGCCTGTCTCGCGGGCTCCTTGTGAGCGGACTGCTCCTTGGGCGCATCCTTAGCGACGTCCTTGGGAGCGGTATCCTTAGGCGCGGTCTTCTCGGCGGCACGGGCGGCCTTCTCGGCGGCGGCACGCTCCTTGGCGGCGGCCTCAGCGGCACGCTTAGCCTCTGCCTTGGCCTTGGCCTCGGCGGCAGCCTTTTCCAGAGCGGCGCGCTTGAACGCCTCCATATCGGCCTCCTTGCGGGAAGCGGCCTCGGCGGCCATACGCTCTGCCTCGGCGGCGGCACGCTCAGCGGCGGCCTTAGCGGCGGCGGCACGCTCGGCAGCCTCACGGGCGGCGCGCTCACGGGCCTCGCGCTCGGCGGCCTCACGGGCAGCCTTCTCGGCGGCGGCCTTTTCAGCGGCGATGCGGGCGGCCTCGCGCTCAGCGGCCTCACGGGCGGCGCGCTCCTCTGCCTCACGGGCGGCCTGCTCGGCCGCCTTGGCCGCTGCCTTGGTTGCAGCGATCTTGGAGGGAATACAGGTCTTTCCGTCCATGTAATCATAAATGTTGTCAACCTGATTCGCCTCGGTCAGGGACTGGAACAGGACGTTGAACTCCTGCTCCGAGAGGGTCTTCTGGCTCTTGACGTCGCCAATGCCCTTGTCGGCCAGCAGGTCGGTCAGCTCCTTGCTCTTGAGACCCATATCCTTTGCCATCTGGTTAATTTTGAATTGTGGATTGAATGCCATATTTCCTCCTGAAACTCTATCTGCCGCGGGACACGCGGTCAGTGGTCTTGCCCCGTCGGGGCTGTGAGAATGGGATCACGGTTCGGTAGAATGCGCAGGCTCGGCGGCGGCCTCCCGCGGGGGGAGATATCGGACGAGAGCCCGGTACAGATTTTCGTCGGTCAGTCCGACGGCGGCGACGGCACCGGTCTTGCCGATGGCCTTGCCCAGCCGCGCGGTATCCGCCGCGAGACGGTAGAGGGGGACTTGATAGTAGGCGCACTTATCAGCCAGCTTCTTGTGGGTATTGTCGGAGGTATCCGAGGCCTCCAGCACCGCAAGGATGAGGGGCTTTCCGCTCCGCATAGCCTCGCAGACCATGGGGGTTCCCGAAACCAGCTTGCGGGCCCTGGCGCAGAGGCCCACCGTGGACAAAAGCTTATCCTCTCCCGAGGGGCCGCTCATGCCTTGTCTCCTTCATCGGCGGCCAGCTCGCCCTCCATCTTATCGTAGACCTCGGGGCTGATCTCGCAGGCGAGATTGTGGGCGACGCGGCCGCTCTTGCGCACCTTCTTCAGGCACTTGAGGTCGCGGCAGATGTAGGCGCCCCGCCCCGACTTTTTGCCGGTGAGATCCAGAGAGATCTCGCCCTCGGGACTGCGGACCACCCGAATGAGCTCGGCCTTGGGCTTATGCTCGTTGCATCCGAGGCACTGCCGCATGGGGATCTTGCGGGGCTTCAGGCCCTTTTGGGTTGCTCCGCTCATAACGGCACACCCCTTTCTTTGGTGATTTTTTATTCGGCCTTGATATCGATCTTGTAGCCGGTCAGGCGGGCGGCCAGACGGACGTTCTGACCCTCGCGGCCGATGGCCAGAGAGAGCTGATCGGGATCCACGGTCACGCGGCAGGCACGCTCGGCCACCATGGTGACGGAATTGACGGTAGCGGGAGCCAGGGCGGCGGCGATGTACTCCTCGGGGGTCTCGCTGTACTTAACGATATCGATCTTCTCGCCGTTCAGCTCGGAGATGATGGAATCGATTCGCATATTGCGGTTACCGATGCAGGCGCCCACGGCATCCACGTCGGGATCGCGGGAGTAGACGGCGATCTTGGAGCGGGAGCCGGCCTCACGGGAGACGCCGCGGATGATGACGATACCGTCCTGGATCTCGGGAACCTCCAGCTCAAAGAGTCTCCACACCAGCTTGGGATGGACGCGGGAGAGGGAGATGACGGGGCCCTTGGCCTCGTGGTTGATCTCGGTGAGGAAGACCTTGACCTTCTGGCCCACTTGGAGATGCTCACCGGGGATCTGCTCGGCGAAGGGCAGCCAGTTGGTACCCTGGTCCAGCTCCAGCATGACGTCGCCGTTATCGCGGTCGATCTTGCCCACGGTGACGGTGATGATCTCTTCCTTCTTGTTCTCGTAGGCCTCCTGCATAGCCTGGCGCTTACCCTCGCGGATGCCCTGAATGATCACCGACTTGGCGGCGGCGGCGGAGGTGCGGCGGAATGCGTCGGTCTTGACCTCCTTCTCGACCATCATACCCAGCTGATACTTCTTGCTGATGGCCTTGGCATCCTCCAGGGAGATCTGGCACACGGGGTCCTCGACCTCCTCGACCACTTCCTTCTGCAAATAGGCCTTGATCTTCTTCTTATTGGTGTCCATGTCCACACGCATGAGGGCAGTGGGGCCGTACTCCTTCTTGAAGGCGGAGGTCAGAGCCTGCTCGATCTTCTCGATCATGTAAGACTGGGGAATACCCTCTTTTTCCAGCAGCTCCAGGGCGTTAAAGATATCGGCGTTCATTTCATTTCATCCTTTCGGGTGTTTAATCAGATTTTATCAGAAATCGAATACGGTGCGGACCTTGGATACGGCCGCTCTGGGGAACAGGCGGACAACGCCGGCGGTCTCCACGGGGATGCTTCCCTCCTCGTCGCGCTCTCCCAGGATCCCCACCCAGACGCGGCTTCCGTCCACGGGGGCAAAGAGACGGACTTCCACCTTTTCCCCGACGCAGAGGTCGAAGTGGTCGTCGCGGGTCAGCTCCCGCTCGATGCCGGGGGAGGAGACCTCCAGGAGGTACTGGTCGGGAATGGGATCGTGCTCATCCAGCACGGGGTCGATGGCGCGGCTCATGGCCTCGCAGTCGTCGATGGTGATGCCTTCATCCGAATCAATGGTGACCCGAAGGATGAAGTCGGCGCCCTCCTTGACGTATTCCACGTCCCAGAGGTAGTAGCCCAGCTCATCGGCTGTGGGGGTGATGAGCTCGCGGACCCTGTCGGCGATGCCTCGGCCCGCGGTGCGGGTACGGACGGCGCGGTAGGGCTTCTTTTCGGTGGGGTTCTTGATCTCGTCCGACATGGCGGCTCCCTTCTGCGGCGGGGGACTGACACGAAAAGTCCCCAAGCAAAATTTAAGAGTGGCTTTCCGTTGGAACCCACTCTCATCGTCTCTATTCTTGTACAATAATAGTATAACACACTTTCCCTTGAATTGCAAGAGTTTTTTCACAATAAATTGGGGAATTTTTCTCATTTTACCGCCCCGTTTTTGTTCATCCCGACAAATTCAGCCCCAAAACCCGCCCCACAGCGTGTGCGGAGCGGGTTTTTCGTGGGACATCAAGCTTTTTTCGGGATGCGGGCGGTATCACTCCCAGTGGGTGACCTTGTACTTCCGTCCCGCGGCGCGGATGTTTTGGGTGACGTAGGACTGCTTGCGGCACTTGAGGATGAGCCGTCTGCCGTCCTCGCGGTGGGTGTAGACCGCCTCGAAGTCCCCCGTGTCCCGCTTCAGATGCTCCGCCAGCACCTCGACGCACTCCTTCTTCTTACCCAGCACCGAGGGGCAAGCGTAGGATTGCTCGTAGATATACCGTCCCGAGCGGGTCTTTTTGATGAGGAGGTAGCGGGGATTTTCGATGGGGGAGAGGAGCTCGGCCATGGCTGTGTTGAAGATATTCTGATCGTGGACCGAGGCGTTGCGCAGGTAGAGGGAGACGGTCATGAGGTTCTTGTCCTGCACCGTCTCCACGCGGGCAGAGTCCGCGATGAGATCGCAGTCCCGCAGGGTCTTGTAGACCGCGATCCCCAGGGTCTTGATGGAGCGGGCAGGGTTGGCGTGGAGCACCAGCCGCTTGACCATGGAGCACAGCACCGCCGACAGGGCCAGCATGGCGGCCACCATGAGTACCGTGGCGGGGGTATAGCCGTGGATGATGGGGTACCAGAGCAGCCCCATGAGCCCCGCCTCGGCGGCCATAAGGAGGGAGGGGAGCAGGAGATTCCCGAAGGTAAAGATGGGCACCCGTGCCTCGGCGGGAACGGAGGTCTCCACCGACACGGCGAAGCGGTGCGCCCCCACCTCCCCCGTCCAGAGGGAGGCGATGCGGCCGCGGTCGCGGGAGAGAGCCAGCATCTCGGCGTTGATGCGCTCGATGCCCTCCTGATCGAAGGGAGGCTTGATGGCGGTCAGCCGCTCGATGCCTCCCTCGATGACCCCCGTTTCGTAGTGGGGTCCCATGAAGGAGTCGAAGCGCCGCTTGAGCAGGTCGAAGTCGCAGGATTCCAGCACCCCGTCATCCCGCTCCAGATAGGCCGCCAGCTGCTCGGTCTTCTTTTCCTTGAGCAGGTGGGGAGGCTCCACCGTCACCAGATGCCAAATGTTGGAGGCCTTATCGGGGTTGGCGGGATCCATGCGGATGGCGCGTCCCCGCATCTGGTTGGAGAGGACGAAGCTCCCCACGAAGCTGGCCAGGATCAGGGAATTGATGCAGGGAGAGTCCCAGCCCTCCCCCAAGAGGGACTTGGTGCCGATGAGCACCTGCAGCTTCCCCTCCCCGAAGAGGCGGCTGACGGCATCCACGGCCTTGTGCCCCTGTCCCGCAAAGGATACCTCGGAGTAGCCCGTATCCCCGATGGGGGCGCGGGAATATTTGAGCTCCAAGCCCGACAGATCCACCGAATCGGGGAGGAGGATCAGGGTTCCCGACAGCACGCCGATGGCGGGCGGATCGGGGAGGCGGCGGAGGGTCTCGAAGATGCTGACGATGTTCACCGACTCCAGGGCCTCGTCGGTGCCTACGCGGGAGAGGTACTCCCTCTTGATGTAGTCGGTCAGCACCAGCATACGGAGGGACTTGCCCAGAGAAGCGTACTCGCTCTTCGTGATGGCGGCGATGCTTTGGAGCTTACCCACCGAGGACAGCAGGGTACGGCGAAGCCTTTCGTTGAGGGTCAGGGTTACCCGCCGCTTGTCGGTCAGACCCTTGCGGCGGAGGATGGAGAGCAGAGCGGTCTTGTCCTCGTCGGTAAGGATATTCCCCTCCGCCAGGAAACGGATGGCCCGCTCGGCGTACTCCATGCGGAAGCGGGGCAGCCCTCTCCCTGCCGTCAGCTCGCGGATGAGGCGGGGGTTCAGCTCATAGCCGTAGTGGGTCAGCAGGACGCAGAGAGCGATATGCTCCCCGGTAGCCGCGAACAGCTTCTCGAAGTCCTGCTCCTCGTTCATCATGTCGGCCAGAATGGCCATACAGGGCTGATCCCGCAGAAGCTCCACGCCCTCGGCGGCGTTGTCCCGGAAGGTGTCGAAGACCGCGGTCTCGGCTTCGGTGGGGTAGTTGAAGTAAACGTAATCCTGATGGGGGCAGAGGGTGCGCTGACCCACCAGCTCGGGGACGAAGATCTCCTCGTCGATCTCCCCGCACACCGAGATATACCGCTCCCATTCTCCTCCTTCGGCATCGTAGGGCGGGGTGGCGGTCAGGGAAATGACCGTGATGCCCTTGTCCAGCTTCCCGACAAACGCCTCCAACGCTTTCTGCCACTCGTTTTTGAGGTGGTGCGCCTCGTCCAGGCAGACCGTACCGATGCCGTGAGCCCGCATCTCAGCGAAGATGTCCAGATCCGACAGGTCGGTGTCCTCGGTGTCGGCGGAGGCCACCTTCTCCACGGCGGTATAGAGGGCCTGATACGTGATGGAGTTCACCAGAGCCACCCGATGGAGATCCCCCGAATAGAGGGCGTTGAAATCGTCCGCCTCGGTGAGGAACAGATCCTTGAAGCGCTTGCCCCATTGCTCGCGGATGGCGGTGGTGGGGGAGAGGATGAGGCAGGGCTTTCCCTGGCGGCGGATGAGCTCCAGACCCAGCACCGTCTTGCCGCTGCCGGGGGCGGCCACCACGTGGATCTTGCCGTCCCGCAGGTATTTGGGGGCGTTGTCCAGCACTCTCTGCTGGTAGTCGCGGAACTTGCCGTGGAAGGTTATGGTATCAAAGCTCGGCATGACTTCCTCCTTTTGTCGCTGTGGGGAATTCGTTGCCTTCATTATAGCAGAGTTCGGGGAAAAATGCAAGCCCAAGTCACCAATCCGTCAAAATATTGGGTTTTTTTCCTCATTTTTGCGGATTTAACCGAAATTTTGACGAAAAACTTTCAAAAAAGCCCTTGACAAAATCCCCGCAATCTATTATAATAGGATAAAATCGACGATGACCGGAAACCAGTAGGTCGGACCCTTCGTGTCAAGAGAGCTGTCGGCGGTGCGATGACAGCCACGAATCCCGATTGAATTCCTTCCGAGAGCCGCACCCTGAACACCGTCCGCAAACGGAGTAGGGGTGACGGGAACGCCCGTTACAGCGTGAGGGATATGACTGTGTCCCGTAAGGCTTCCTCCCCGGCGGAAGAAGTGAAAAAAGGTGGTACCGCGAAATATTTTTCGCCCTTTGCAGAGAAACGTTCTCTCAAAGGGATTTTTTCTGTTTACGGTAAAACAAGACTCACATATACGAAAGGAATTCCATCATGAAGAAGACCCTCATGCTCGGCAACGAGGCCGTGGCCCGAGGCCTGTACGAGGCGGGCTGCCGTCTCGTGTCCAGCTACCCCGGCACCCCCTCCACCGAGATCACCGAGTACGCCGCCGAGTACCGCGACGTATGCCCCGAGATGTACTGCGAGTGGGCCCCCAACGAGAAGGTGGCCCTGGAGGTGGCCTTCGGCGCTTCCCTCGCGGGCGCCCGTTCCGCCTGCGCCATGAAGCACGTAGGCCTCAACGTGGCCGCCGACCCCCTGTACACCATGTCCTACACCGGCGTCAACGGAGGCCTCGTCCTCTGCGTGGCCGACGACCCCGGTATGCACTCCTCCCAGAACGAGCAGGACTCCCGCCACCACGCCATCGCCGCCAAGGTGCCCATGCTGGAGCCCTCGGATTCCGCCGAGGCGAGAGAGTACGCCATGCTGGCCTTTGAGCTGTCGGAGCAGTTCGATACCCCCTTCCTGCTCCGTATGTGCACCCGCATCGCCCACTCCCAGAGCCTTTTGACCGTAGAGGACAGACAGGACGTTCCCGTCAAGCCCTACGTCAAGACTCCTCAGAAGTACATCATGGCTCCCGCCAACGCCATCCGCCGCCATCCCGTGGTGGAGGCCCGCACCCGCGCTCTCGTTGAGTACGCCGAGACCGCCCCTGTCAACCGCGTGGAAATGGGCGGTACCGAGATCGGTATCATCTGCTCGGGCACCTGCTACCGCTACGTCAAGGAGGTCTTCGGGGACAAGGCGTCCGTCCTCAAGCTGGGTATGGTCAATCCCCTACCCGAGAAGCTGATCACCGACTTCGCCGCCAAGGTGGACCGCGTGGTAGTCATCGAGGAGCTGGATCCCGTCATTGAGAATCACTGCAAGGCCCTCGGTCTGACGGTTGACGGCAAGAACCTCTTCCCCATGGAGGGTGAGTTCTCCCAGAACCTCATCCGCCGCGTGTTCGGCATGGAGGTAAAGGAGGGTGTCACCGCCGAGGAGGCCATCCCCGTCCGTCCTCCCGTCATGTGCGCGGGCTGTCCTCACAGAGGCCTGTTCTACACTCTGGCCAAGCACAAGACCACCGTCATCGGTGATATCGGCTGTTATACGCTCGGCATGGCCCAGCCTCTGAACGCCGTTGACTCGGTGCTCTGCATGGGCGCGTCTGTGTCGGGTGTCCACGGCTTCAACAAGATCGGCGGCGCCGAGACCGAGAAGCGCACCGTAGCCGTCATCGGCGACTCCACCTTCATGCATTCGGGCATGACGGGTCTGGTCAACATCTCCTACAACGCTTCCAATTCTACCGTCATCATCCTGGACAACTCCATCACGGGCATGACGGGTCACCAGCAGAACCCCACCACCGGCTACAACATCCACGGCGACCCCGCCGCCAAGGTGGATCTGGAGGCCTTCTGCCGCGCCGTGGGCATCGACCGCGTCACCGTGGTGGATCCCTATGATCTGGCCGCCTGCGACAAGGCCATCACCGAGGAGCTGGCCGCTGAAGGCCCCGGCGTGATCATTTCCCGCCGTCCCTGCGTGCTGCTGAAGACCGTCAAGGCCAAGCCCGCCGTCAAGGTGGATCCCGAGTCCTGCCGCTCCTGTAAGAAGTGCATGAAGCTGGGCTGTCCCGCCATCCACATGGAGGGCGAAGGCCGTAACGCCAAGGCTATGGTGGATCCCACCCTCTGTGTCGGTTGCGGTGTCTGCGAGCAGCTCTGCGCCTTTGGCGCCATCAAGGGAGGTAACTGATATGGATACCAAGAACATTATGATTGTCGGCGTGGGCGGACAGGGCTCCCTCCTCGCCTCCAAGCTGCTGGGCCACCTCCTCTGCGCTGAGGGCTATGACGTGAAGGTGTCCGAGGTCCACGGCATGAGCCAGCGCGGCGGCAGCGTGGTCACCTACGTCCGCTACGGCGACCGTGTGGACTCCCCCATCATTGACAAGGGCGAGGCCGACTACATTGTTTCCTTTGAGAAGCTGGAAGCCGCTCGCTGGGCGTCCTGCCTCCGCGAGGGCGGGCGCATCATTGTCAACGACCGCGAGACCGACCCCATGCCCGTCATTACGGGTGCCGCCACCTACCCCCATGAGGTGCTGGAGTCCCTGAAGCAGAAGGGCGTGCAGATCGACGATATGGACGCGCTGACCCTGGCCAATGAGGCAGGCACCGCCAAGGCCGTCAACCTGGTGCTGATGGGCCGCCTCTCCCGCTACTTCCCCGAGATCTCCGAGGACAAGTGGATGCGCGCCATCGAGGAGTGCGTCAAGCCCAAGTTCGTGGAGATCAACAAGAAGGCCTTCGCGCTGGGAAGAGCATGATGGCTGTCGTGTAAATTGGGGTTTAGCGGGCGAAGCCCGACACGCCCCCGCAGGGGGCATATCGAATCCCGAAGGGATATATCGAGTGCCGCAAGGCACATATCGAGTCCCGAAGGGACATATCGACTCAGAGTTTTTGTCGATATACAC
>JAZNJA010000148.1:0-18885 GCA_045577755.1 Eubacteriales bacterium | reverse complement strand
CGCCGCCGGTCTCGTCCTTGATCTGCTCCTCGCAGGCGGTCTCACCGCACCACATGGCCTTGATGTAGCCGGGCTTGTTGGCGGCGATCTCCAGGAACTCCTCGTGGTTGTGAGCGATGTGGGTCTTCTCGGCCAGGTTCTTCTCGCAGCGGGAAACCAGCTCGCTGTGCACCTGATCCAGCATAGCCGCAACCTCGGCCTCTACGTTGTCCAGAGACACGAAGCTCTTCTCGCGGGTCACGCGGCTGACCAGCACGCAGGAGTTGTTGGCGATATCCCGGGGACCGATCTCCAGGCGCACGGGCACGCCCTTCATCTCGTACTGGCTGAACTTCCAGCCGGCGGAGTTGTCGCTGTCATCCAGCTTGACCCGGATGCCGGCGGCAGTGAGGCGATCCTTGAGCGCATTTGCGTTCTCCAGGACGCCCTCCTTGTGCTGGGCGGCGGGGATGATGACCACCTGGATGGGGGCGATGCGGGGAGGCAGGATCAGACCGTTGTCGTCACCGTGGGCCATGATGATGGCGCCGATCATACGGGTGGACACGCCCCAGGAGGTCTGGTGGGGGTGCTTGACGGTGTTGTCGCGGTCGGTGAAGGTGATGTCGAAGGCCTCGGCAAAGCCGGTGCCGAAATAGTGGGAGGTACCGCCCTGGAGCGCCACGCCGTTGTGCATCATGGGCTCGATGGTGTAGGTCTCCACGGCACCCGCAAACTTCTCCTTCTCGGTCTTCTGACCCGTGATGGCGGGGATGGCCAGGGAGTCGCGGTAGAAGTCCTCGTAGACCTTCAGCATCTGAATGGTCTCGGCGCGGGCCTCGTCCTCGGTGGCGTGCATGGTGTGGCCCTCCTGCCACAGGAACTCGGAGGTGCGGAGGAAGGGACGGGTGGTCTTCTCCCAGCGGACCACGTTGCACCACTGGTTGTACAGCTTGGGCAGGTCGCGGTAGGAGTGGATGATGTCCTTGTAATGCTCACAGAACAGGGTCTCGGAGGTGGGGCGGACGATGAGCCGCTCGGAGAGGGTGTTCTGGCCGCCGATGGTGACCACGGCGCACTCGGGAGCGAAGCCCTCCACGTGGTCCTTCTCCTTCTGGAGCAGGCTCTCGGGGATGAACATGGGCATATAGACGTTCTCATGACCCAGAGCCTTGAAGCGGGCGTCCAGATCCTTCTGGATGTTCTCCCAAATGGCGTAGCCGTAGGGGCGGATGACCATACAGCCCTTGACGCCGGAGTAGTCCACCAGCTCGGCCTTCTTGACCACGTCGGTATACCACTGGGCGAAATCCACGTCCATGGAGGTGATCTGTTCTACGAATTTATCCTTTGCCATTGTTGTAATGTCCTTTCTTGGCGAAATATCAATAGATAATTTATTATAACCGATAATGGGAAATTTGTCAAGGGGGATGGGGGATTTTTTAAGAATCGGGCATGAGTTTTTATGAAAAGGGGGCTATCCTTTCCGAATAGCCCCCAAAAAGACTTATGGTTTGTTGCAGAGACCGTACTCCTCGTAGATACCGTCCAAGCCCGATTCAGAGAATTGCTTATGGGTGATGGCGGCCAGCGCTTCTGCGTACTCCCTTGTGATGACGGGGGCGTCCGCTATGGAATAGAAGGCGCGGTCATTGACGGGATTCGTGGAGAGGAGCACACGTGCGGGATAGTCTCGCTCGGACAGCTTTGTAGCAAGGGTGGACAGGATTTTCAGCTTTCTGGGCTCCAGCGGTGCTTCGACGTCGGTGATGCCGATGCTGCCTTCATTGTTGTTCCAGTTCCAGAAGCTGACTCCGCCGTCCTCGGTCGCGGTGATGGAATAGCCGCGGGAGATGAGGTTAAGCGTGGAATTTCCTTCGTAGTAGCTGTAGCTGATGAACAGAATCGTGGGATCAAAGCCCATGATGTCGGTATCGATCAGAATCATGGCGGAGTTTTGCAGGCGGGGGTAGGCAGAGGCGGCGGACAGGGGCATGGCACGGAGAATACGCCCGTCCTCGGGGGACAGGATGTCGAAATAGTAATACAAGCCCTTCAGGTGGCTCGCGTCCTCAATGATGGCCCAGCGGAGGACCACCTCCATGGGGGAATACCTTTCCTCATCGTAGATGGTCAGGGGGGTCGCCTCGACACGGCTCACGGTCTGACCCTCCTGCAGGGGGATGGGCTCAGCCATGGCCAGAAGGGCAGACAAATCAGTGGTATCCACGGGCTTCTGCACGCTCGCCTCCTGCTTGGCGGGGATATCGCCGTCGGTACAATGGACGGTCGATGGGCCCAGCCAGCCCGTCTGGGAGGGGGCGATGACCACACGGCTCCAGTCCTCCATGGTCCCGTTATAGTAGATATCCCGCAGGGAATAATGGAAGGCATTCTCACCGATGTACTGGATGCCCGAGCCCAGATGCACCTCGGTCAGGATGGTGCAGTAGTTGAAGGCTGACTCGTTGATGATACGCAGGCTGTCGGGCAGGTACACGGTGGCCAGATTATGGCAATGATAGAAGGCTTCCTCCTCGATCTTCAGAATGCCCTCGGGGATTGTGACGCTGTGGATGACCTGATTCTGCTGGAAGCAATACTGGCCGATGGCCACCACGGGGGTGCCGTCGGGGGCTGCAGCGGGGAGGGTGATCACGGCCCCAGGCCCCAGAGCGTAAGTGAGCCCGTGCAACACAACGCCGGCAGAGTTTCTGACCGAGAAATCGTAGTCGTTCCCTTCCACTCCGTCCTCCTGTAGCAGGGCTCCCAGGCCCTTCATGGCGGCGGTGTGGTCGGAATAGAAGGCGATCTCATGGATGGCGACCGCGCGGGTGATGGGTGAGTTCATGGATTCATGTACCCATTCGAATACCACCCCTGTCAGCTTCCCGCTCAGGTAGTCCTCATGGTTCCCCACGGAGATGAGAAAGTATTCGTATTCCGAGTCCTCGGAATAGAAGTGCTGGGTGGGGACGCCGGAGCCGCCTTCTTGCCCCGCGACGTTGACAGATGCGGTGGGCGCGTTGGCACTGCAGTTTTCGCGGGTGTATTTGATCAGAATGCTATGGGGCGTGAAGGCTTTTGCCTCGTCATAGTCGGGAGACAGCTTCATAAGCTCCCCTACATGGAAGCCAATGGTAGATGCCGCCCACTCCTGCACGCCGTAGCTGCCTCTTGCCGTGAGCGAACCATCCTCGTTGATGGTGATCCGACACTGTCCGGCAGTGAACAGAGGCGAAAAGTCCTCGGAGGGCAGGAAGGACTTGACGCGGACAGCGCCCTCCTCGGTAGGCTCCGTGTCATGGTCGGTATCGTCTTGGCTCTCATCTTGGGTTTCACTGCTTGTCTCGGACTCGGACTCGTCTTCGGTTACGGCTTCGGTCTCACCGGCCGTGTCATCTTGGGTTTCATCCTTGGTTTCCTGCAAAGAATCGCTCGGGGTGGTTTCCTCTACGGATGTATCTGACCCCACAGGCGGCACATCCCCGCCCTTTCCGAAGAAGAACGCCCCCGCGGCGACCCCCGCCGCCACCAGCACACCCGCGGCCAGAGCGATCCAACCGCCCTTAGCCAGCCACGCGCCAAAGCCCGTCTTGACAGCGGCTTCGGTGCCGGACAGGGAGTATAGGGTGGACGGGTCGACGGCCGCACCGGATGCCGCGCCCACAGCACCCGCCGCGCCCACAGCCAGAAGCCCCAGCCGTGCGCCTGCCTCGGTGATGTATTCGTCACGGATGCCGTTCAAGGCCTCCTGAATGATCTCTCTGCTCATACCCGATACCCCCTTTCCGCAAGGTATGCCCGTAGCTTCTCACGGGTCTTGTGGAGCCGCATATAGACCGCCTTGTCGGTCAGCCCCATCTGCGCGGCCAGATCGTCGATGGCGTAGGAATACCAGTACCGCCCCATGAAGAGCACGCGGTTGGTCTCGTCCAGCCCCTCCAGGAAGTCATTGAGCAGGGTGGAAAGCTCCTCCGCGTCCTCCATGTCGGCGGGGATGCAGGCCTCCAGCTCGTCAAAGGACAGGGTCAGCTCCTGGTTTCTCTTCTGGCAGCGCAGGTCGCGGAGTCGGCTGAGAGAAAGGTTCCGCGCGATGCGGCAGACGAAGGCGCACAGGGAATTGGGCCTCGTGGGGGGGATGGCGTTCCAGGTCTTGAGGTAGGTGTCGCTCACGCACTCCTCCGCGTCGGGGCGGCTGTCCAGTATGTTCATGGACACCTGCATACAGACCTTGCCATAGCTCTTGTCGGTCTCGGCAATGGCCTGCTCGTTGCGGGCGAAGTACAGGTCGATGATGTCTTGGTCGTTCATAGTTTCCTCCTTGCTTGGGATATGGTACCTATTATGACTCCGTTTTTTCGGATTTTTTTCTTGTTTTCAGAAAATATTTCAAAAAAATCGTTTTTTTGATGGATACCTATATCATACAGGGGAAACGGGGGCGTGTCAAGGGGGGAGGGAGATTTTGCGAAGAAAAGGGAGCGGCCGAGGCCGCTCCCAAGGATCAGGGGACGTAATCGTAATGAATGGTGACGTCGGATAAACCGTTATTGAACTGACCGATGCGGACCCTTCTCCACCGTTTCTCGGAGCCGGCGTAGTAGATATCCTTTATCCTATACACGTAAAATGCCTTGTCACCAATGATCTCCAAGCTGGTGGGGATCGTGATGGTCTTCATGTAGAAGCAATCCTCAAATACACCGTTCGCGATCCCGATGGTCCCTTCGCGGCAAACCACCTCGGAGACCGATTCATCACACGCCACGATCCAATTCCCTACGTAGGCGACTCCATCCTCCCGGGGTAAATTGGTACAGCCCTGAAATGCATGAGTCCCAATGCTGGTGACACTGTCGGGGATGGTAATGGAGGTTAGGGCAGAGCAGTCCTTAAACACACCGTAGCCGATATCCTTCAGACCGCCGGTGACGGTGACGGAGGTCAGAGAGGAGCAATTGTTGAATGCGGACTCCCCAATGGACGTGACACCGTCGGGAATGACAATGGAGGTCAGGTCATAGCAGTTCGAAAACGTTCTTTCCTGAATGGCGGACAAGCTATTGGAAAGGGTGATCGAGGTCAGAGAAAAGCAATCCTCGAACGCAAAAGCTCCCATTTCGGTCACGCTGTCGGGCATGACCACGGACTTCAAGGACGGGCAATCGGAGAACGCATGATCTCCAATCGAGACCACGCCGTCGGGGATCACGATGGAGGTCAATTTGTAACAGCCGTCAAAAGCATTCTCCAAGATCCCTTTGGTGCCTTCCTTCCACACGATCTCGGCCTTATCCGCGTCGCAATCCACGACCCAATTCCCGACGTAATACAGGCCCTTTTTCCTTCTTCGGATCTTGGGGGATTCGTCAAACGCCTTATGGCCAACGCTGACCACGCTGTCGGGAACTACGATGGAGGTCAGATCGCAGCAGAAGAAGAATGCGTATTCTTCAATGTGTGTGACGGTGTCGGGGATCACCACCGAGGTGATGGCCCGACCGCTGAATGCCTCCCTGCCGATGGCGGTCACGATATCCCCGTCGGGCGATACGGAGGGGATCACAATATCCATGTTCGGCCAGGGGTCGTTACTTTCTGCGACATAGCAGGTCCCGTCGCCGTTGGAGACGTATTTCAGGAACTCGGAGGGGGCAAGGGTCTCGGCCTCGGTCTCGGTCGTAGCCGCCGTTTCATCTTGGGACTCGTCCTGCGTATCTTCCTCAGTGCCGACAGCGGTCTCCCCGTCCGTCTCCTCGGAGGTACCCTGTTCGGCGGTCACGTCCTCTGATCCCACAGGCGGGACCTCCCACCATCCAAGTAGGAACGCGCCCACAGCGACTCCCACCGCCACCAGCACGCCCGCCGCCAAAGCGATCCAACCGCCCTTGGCCAGCCACGCCCCAAAGCCTGCCTTGGCGGCGGTGCCACTCCCCGCGGAAGAGAGGGAATGGAGAGGAGGTGTAGCCGCAGTTACCGCCGCCGCGCCGCCCAGCAGGGTCAGGGGCAGAGCCTCGGTCACCATCTCGTCGGGGAGGTTCCCCAGAATTTCATACAGCTGTTCGCCCGTCAGTCTGCTCATACCGTGTACCCCCCTTCGGCCAGGAAGTCCCGGAGCTTGTTGCGGGTCTTTTGGAGGCGCAGGGCCACGGCGTTGGGGGTCAGCTCCCAATACGCGGCCAGATCCTTCACCGACATACTGTGCCAGTAGCGGCCTACAAATAGCTTGCGCTCGGCCTCGTCCAGCCTTCGCAGGAATTCCTCGAGAAGCTCGGGGAGGATCTCAGCGTCGGACTCGTCCACGGGGATGCAGTCCTCCAGCTCCTCAAATGACACCGTCAGCTCGCGGTTGCGGCGGTCTCGGCGCAGATCGCGGAGGCGGTTGAGGGAGAGATTCCGCGCGATGCGGCAGACGAAGGCGCACAGTGAGTTTGGCTTTGTGGGGGGAATGGAATTCCAGGTCTTCAAATAGGTGTCGTTGACGCACTCCTCGGCGTCGGGGCGGCTGTCCAGTATGTTCATGGACACCTGCATACAGGCCTTGCCGTAGTGCTTGTCGGTCTCGGCAATGGCCTGCTCGTTGCGGTCAAAATACAGAGCAATGATCTCTTGGTCGTTCATGGTTACCTCCTTGGGGATTGTGAAATGTCTCTGTACTTATATTGACACTCTTTTTTGTCGGTTCATGTCCGATTTTCCAAATATTTCCGCGAAAATTTTCGCGGAAACCGAAAAACCGCAATCATGCCGTTGGGGGGCAGAACTGCGGTTAAAAAGGTAGCATTTGCGGGGGATCAGATACTCACCGTGACCGACTCGGCCTTGGGGGCTTGGGCAGCCTTCCGCCTCATCCGCTTCAGCATCCCCAGGAGCATAGGGGTGTTGTACCGCAGAGCCATGGTGGGTAGGATGTGGAGCAGCATGTTGATGACCGCTACGGGAAGGGCGATGGTCAGGGCGCAGAGATTCGGGAGGGTCAGCATGACGAGAAGCCCCAGCGGGTAGCAGAGCCTATGGGTCAGCACGCCTTTGTGGCATTCAATGATGTACTTCTCAATGTAGGCAGGATTATCAGGCTCCTTCAGCTTCCTCTTGCTGAAGCCCGCGATGCCGCCCAGGTCGGGGATTTTCTCCTTCCAGACACGAACACCCAGCTTGATGTAGAGTCTCTTCTCCCGCTCGCTGACACGGAAACGGGGGGAATCGACGGGGTAGAGACGGTCGGGCGTGAAGCAGACCGATAGGGCGGCCAGGGCATCCAGCGCGACCTGGAGAACCACGCAAAAGATCACGGCTACGGTAACGTACAGGGGAGACGCCACCCCGCAGGCGATATTGATCCCCGCGATGACGGCCATGGCCACGCCAATGATGAATAAGTAGAGCTTCATGCCTTGCTGTCCTCGCTGTAGACCAGAGGGATCCCGTAGAACTCCTCGTAGACACGTACCCAGGCCTCGTAGTTCTCCCGCCGCATCTTTTCCTTGCGGGCGGGGAGGGGCAGGGTTGTGTCGGGGTAGATGGCGGGGAGGATGTGGACCGTGAAGGCCTGAACGGGGAAGCCGTCGCCGTCCATGGTATCGGTGTCCTCCATGGTGATGAAGAAGGGAATGATGGGGGTCTTGTTCAGCACCGCCAGGGCAAAGGCCCCCTCCTGCATGGGGCGGGGCTTGCGGTAGTTCCACCACATACCCTGCTCGGGGTAGATGAGAATGGACTCTCCGCGGGAAAGAAGGGTTCTCACCGCGTGGTTAAACTTCTTCATGGTGGCAGTCTGGCTGGACAGGGGGAGGGTATTGCAATGCTTCATCATGAGGCCGAAGGGCTTGGGGGGATTGGTGTAGTTGCCCTCGCGGATGACCTTGTAGAGCATCTTTCCGTCCACGTGGTCGCGGATGGAGCGCCAGACGGCGTAGTTGTCCCCCACGCTGAAGTGGTTGCAGGTGATGAGCTTGCCCCCCTCCACGGCGGTGAAGTTCTCCAGTCCCCGCACCTCCTTGATGACCAGCTGGCCGTTTTTGATGAGGGTCTCGAAGAATTTCTCCCCCGCGCGGTTGGCGATGCGGCTCATGATCTTATTCTTCAGCTTCTTGTTGAGGTAGTCCACCTTGTCGGGCATCAGCGGGTAGGTCTCGGGGTCGTCCTCCACGTCCAGATGCCAGAGCTGCCGACTTTCCAGATCGGCGATGCGCTCCAGAAGCAGGAGCTTATGGGCTGATTTTTCCATGTGTCGGTCTCCTTGGGGTTACTTTCGTCCCAGCTTGGTCACGAAGGTGTAGTCGGACTCGGCGATCTTCACGCCATGCTCCAAGATCTCCCGAGCCATAGCGGCCTTCTCGGCCCTCTCCCTGTCTCCGAAGGCGGCCTTGCGCGCCATGATCTCCTCATAGTAGGGGGAGGTTTCGGCATACTTCCAGAAGTGCTCGCCGTACATGACGTCATCGTACTGCCAGGGCTTCTTGTAGAGGGCGTAGTGAACGATGTTCAGATCCCCCTGGCAGGGAATGGGCATGGGCTCCTTGTTCCAACCGTTCGGGAGGGTCAGGATCTTGCCGTCGCAGAGGTAGTTGAGGTAGGCCTGGTCGGGATCCAGCAGGTCGAAATCGTAGCGGGTGATGAGATTGATGAACTTCTCCTCGATCTTATGTTTGCGGAACTGCTCCAGATCCACCACCAGCACACCCGCGTTGATGTAGCCGTCGGGATCCACGCCCAGAGCCACCTCGGCGTAGCGGCGGAACTCGGGGGTGGACTGCACGAACATCTCGGGGCCCGCGGCGAAGATGTTGCCGTTCAGGTCGGTGTGGTAGAGCTTGGAGATATCGCCCAGCACCACCAGGTCGCAATCCAGGTAGATGATCTTCTTGTACTGCGGGAACATGGAGGCGATGAAAAGGCGGTAGTAGGTCACCACCGAGAAGTGGTAGACGTTCTTGAAGCGGGATTGGATGTCTTTGACCTGCTCGGTGATGTCTACGAAGTCGATGGCAAAGCCCTCGCGCTCGTTGCGCTTGACCATGTCAATATTTTCCTGCTTGATGCCGGTGTTCAGAATAATGAGGCGGTAGGTGTATGCCTTGGAGGCATTACGGATCAGGGAAGCAATGGCTATGTCGAGGAAGGGTACGTACTGATCGTCGGTGGTAAAGAATATGGGGATTTCCTTGCCGATCATGTTACGAATGTCGTTTGTCATGCTCTTGTTACCTCCATGGGGGTTCGTCAAGTTCGGCTCATTATACCACATCGTTGTTGAAATGTCAACAAGCTTGCCGAAATTTGGCTGTAAACTGTGTCTCCGCAATCGGCAACCTGAGAGAGAAAAAGGGGAAACCGGCGGGAGAAAAGGGGGGAACTGCGAGTAGAATCGGGAAAAAGCGAGGAAACTCGGAGGAGAATCGGGGCTAAATGGCGGCTGACGGCGTCGCCACGGGAGAATCAGGGATATGCGCGGGAGAATTCGGTGAAGAATCCCCAAAAATGCCCCGCAAACCGAGTTTTGCGCTTGCGGGGGAAGAATGTGCTCAGGCAGAGATCACGAGCCTTCCTCGAGGGCGCTGATCTCCTTCTTGTCCGGGGTGCCGTATGTGTTCTCGGCGGGCCGAGGGCAGGACAGGATCAAGGTAACTCGGTGAGGGCGGCGATCTCCTTTTTATCTAACGTGCCGTGTGTTCTCGGCGGGCCGAGGGTAGGACAGGATCAAGGTAACTCGGTGAGGGCGGCGATCTCCTTTTTATCTAATGTGCCGTATGTGTTCTCGGCCATGTAGTCATAGATGCAGATGGTGCCGTAGGGCTCGGCCTCGTAATCCAGATCGCCCAGGTAGTAGACGTCCACGTAGACCGCCAGGACGGGGTTGTCGGTGACCGTCATGTCCAGGCCGTCGAAGGTCATACGGCGGTAGTTGTAGATGAGACTCCGGGCGGGCTCGGAGGAGGTGGCGTGGTAGCGGACGAATTTCACCGCGGCGGGGTCGTTGCCCGCGTTGTCGGTGAGGTTGTCGGGGGTGAGATCGTAGGCCACGTAGAGGGTGACGTCGTAGAGATCGGCCTTTCGGTCGGGGGTCTCGGTGAGCTTGTAGTCCTCCACCAGATGGCGGATGGTGGCGTTGTTGTAGCGGAATAGGATCTGGACCTGGTTGGCCTCCCGGATGAAGCGGGCGTCCTTGGCGGTAAAGTAGCTGTAGTTCTTGTCCCGCACCGTGGTGGTGTCGTACTGGCTCTCCTGGTAGAAGACGGTCACCTCTTCCCCCTTGGCCAGGGCGGCCTCGTAGGCCTCCTTGAGGGGGGTATTGGCCGACAGGTACTTGACCTCGGCGGGGACGACGGTGGAGATGAAGGCCCGCCAGATGAAGAACAGGATGGTGCCGAAGACCAGGATCATGCCGATGGCCTTCACCGTCAGCCGCGCGATCTTGACGGGGAGAGCTTCGTGGATCTTCTCGCTCATGGGGTGTCCTCGCTTTCTGTCGTGTCGGCTCCGTCAGCCGTAGCGGCCGCCTGCTCCTTCATGAAGCGGAGCTTGTCCAGAGCGTTCTGGAGGATGATCTCGGCCGAGAGGGTATCGATGACCCCCTTGCGCTTGGAGCCGCGGGTGTCGGTCTCGTTGAGGAAGCGGGAGGCGGCCATGGTGGTCATGCGCTCGTCCTGCATCACCACGGGGATCTCTACCCCAAGGGCGGTCAGGGCCTCGCGGAGCAGTCCCGCGAATTTCTCGGCGTGCTGGGCGCGGGGGCCGTGGGAGCCATCCATGTTGACGGGAAGCCCCACGATCACGCCCACAACGGCCCGATCCTTGGCTACCTGCGCCACGGCGGCGGCGGTCTTCTGCATCCCCCCCACCGAGATCTGGGTGATCCCCGAGGCGAGGGTGCGCATATCGTTGGAAATGGCCAGCCCCGTCCGCTTGTCGCCGAAATCGACGCCCAGTAGCTTGCCTTTGGTTACGAGTAGTTGGTTCATGAGATTATATCCTTAATTTTTGTTTGTTTTCATATTTGGGTTTGTTGAGCTGTTCGTTTGTGCCTTGCCCGCGTTATTTGCCCTCTCACCGCTGCGCGGAGCTCCCCCAAAGGGGGAGCCTTGGGACGGCGGGAAACACTTGTCGGGAAACGGGCTTTTTGGAGTTTGGTACGAAAGGCTCCCCCTCTGGGGGAGCTCCCGCCGTAGGCGGGTGAGAGGGCAAAACGCGAAGGCCAGCACTACCTAACGAACCGCTAAACCCCAATTTACCTTTTCGGCCTCTCCGCCTTCCCCCTCGCCGTCATCCGAATGATGAGCATCAGGTCGTCGGGCTGTACCTTGGCCTCGTGAGCGGCGCGGCAACGGCGGATCTCTCCGCATTTGGTACACTTGGAGATGATGACGTACCCCTTCTTGGGATCCGGCTCGGCCGAGATGGGCTCCAGGTCTCCCCCGCAGGGGTTGGCGCGGTCGCCGGGATTGATGTCCACGTGCCGCGACCAGAGGCAGAAGGGACAGTGATTGCGGGAGGAGTAGCCCAGGGGCTTGACCTCACGGCCGCAATGGACGCAGACAAAGCCGTCGTCCAGCTTGGAAAAGCGTTTCTGTTCCATGGGGGTTCCTTTCATAGAATACATGAGTTCCGTGAAATGAGAATAAACTCGAAGCGAGGGAGGGGGATCTCACTTGCCTCTGTAGTAGGCTTCCAGGACCGCTCCCGCCGCCATGGCGGAGTAGGAGCCGCCGCCTGCCCGTTCAATGACCGAGACCACCGTGATCTCGGGGGCGCGGGAGGGGGCAAAGCAGACGAAAAGGCCGTTTTCGGCGGAGGAGGCACCGGTCTGAGCGGTACCGGTCTTGCCCGCCACGGTCACGGGGACGTTGCGCATATAGCGGCTGACCTCCGCCGAGGTGGCGACCATCTGCTCCATACCGCTCACCACGGTCAGCCGGTTAGCCTCCGAGAGAAACGCGGAATTGAGCTGCTTGGGCTGAGTCACCAGCACGTCGGCGCGGGAGGAGAAATCCCGCACCTTGAGCAGCAGGTGAGCGGCGTATCGGTTGCCTCCGTTGGCGATGGTGGAAATGTAGACCCCCAGCTGCAGGGGGGTGAAGGCGTTGTCGGACTGGCCGATGGCGGCGGCGATGGTATCGGTGGCCTGCCAGTCCAGACCATGGATGTCGGCGCGGAAATCGGGGCCTGCCAGGTAGCCCTTCTGCTCGCCCAGCTCGATGCCGGTGGACTCTCCGAGACCGAAGAGCCGGCAGTACAGGTTCATGTTGTGAATGCCCAAAAGCCGCCCCGTTTCGTAGAAGTAGCAGTTACAGGAGACCCGAAGGGCCTCGGCGGCGTTGATCCAGCCGTGCTGCTTGACGGGACCCGAGCTGTTGTGGATCCAGCAGTCGGGTTGGTAGCTTTGGAAATGGGTGTAGGTCCCCGCGCACTCCAGCAGGGTCTCGGAGGTAATGATCCCCTCCGAAAGGGCGGCGGCGACCATGCCGGGCTTGAAGGTGGAGCCGGGGGCGTAGAGGCCGCTGAGGGCGCGGTTGAGCAGCGGCTGAGCGTCGTTGGCCAGCAGCTCGTTGAAGTCGCGGTTGTAGGTGGTCAAATCGTAGGAGGGGTAGGAGGCGATGGCCAGGATGGCGCCGCTGTCGGGGGCAAGAGCCACGATGGCGCCCGCCTTGCAGTCCTTGCGATTGTAGGTGGAGCGGATGAACTCCACGTTCTCCATCAGCGCCTCCTCGGCGGCGATCTGCAGCTCAATGTCGATGGTCAGGTAAACGTCCTTGCCCGCGATGGGCTCGGTCTTCATGTACTCGTTGACCACGTTGCCGTCCTCGTCCTCCACGATGACCTTGATGCCGTCCTGTCCGTGCAGGTAGGATTCAAAGGCTGCCTCGCAGCCGGATTTCCCCACGGTGGCGTTCATGGGGTAGCCAAGCTCCTTGTAGTACCCCCATTCCTCGGCGTAAATGGGGCCGGTCTGCCCCAGAATATGGGAGGCGTAGCCGGGGTAGCAATAGACGCGGGATACGTCGGTGGAGAAGCCGATGCCCGCTATGCCCAGCTCCTTTTCATGGGTCAGGGTCTCCATGGACACGTCCGCGGCCATGACGTAGTCGTTGGCGCGGGAGAAGCCCGAGGCCTCCATGCCCCACAGTACACGGATCAAACGGTCCACGTCAGCGTTGGAGTAGAGGAAGGAGCCGTTTCCGTCCCGGGCATCCAGCTCATACTCCTCGGTGAAGTATTCGATCAACCGCTCGGCGGAAATGCAGGCGGCGGGATCGGTCTCGTAGAGGTCGGTGGCCTGAGCGGTGTTCATGCGCTTTTCGCTCTTGATGCGCAGGATCGCCTCGCGGCGCAGACCGTTGGACTCTACCACGTTCACAAAGGTCTCGAAGGTATCTGACACGGGATCCGACACCGAGGCTTTGTAGGTCAGGGAGGGATAGAAGCCCTCGAAGGGGAAATCGTAGGTCAGGAAGCGATCCACCTCACCGCAGGCCTCCAGCATATGGATGGCCTGGAGGATCGCGGCGTTTCGGGCGCCGTGTTCGGCGGGAAGGACCGAATAATCCATGGTGAGATTGTAGGTATATTCGTTGACCACGAGGGGGACGCCGTTGCGGTCGTAGATCTGGCCGCGGACGGCCTGGACCACCACGGTACGGTCGGTCGTGCCGTCCTGCTTGTGTCCGCCGATATTTCCGGGGCTCAGCTCCAGAGCGGCGAGACGGACGACGTAGACGGCGCAGACCAGCAAAAAAACGATTCCGAGGCCCCACAGGCGGGCGACGCGTAGATTGGAACGGGGCGGTGCCATAGGGCCTCCTTTCGGTACGGATGAGCGGGCGGGATCAGCCGCGGATGGGAATGAGATTGACGGCGAGAAGGGCCAGCATGAGCAGAATGAAGAGGATCATGCCGGGGTTGGACAGGAGCAGGCCCAGGGTCTTGCCCCCCGAGAGGCGAGCGCTTCCGCGGGAGAGCTTGCGTCGGGACAGCAGCACGCAGAACAGCACGATGGCCGCGATGAGCATGCCGTACTGCCAGACGACGATGAAAAGGTAGATCAGCGGCTGGATGGAATTGGTGATGCTCATCAGATCCTCAGGGAGAAGCTCGGCCAGCTGTGGGATCAGTACACCGCCCATGAAGTTGATCGCTGCATGGATCCCCACGCACCACCAGTAGCTGCCGCTGCGGGTGTAGACGTAGGCCAGAAGCATACCCACGAGGGTAGCGTAGAAGAGCTGGAACAGATTGCCGTGGAAAAGACCGAAGAGGACACCCGAGAGGAGGATGGCGGTGAGATCACCGAAACGGCGGGTGCGGTCGATGAGCAGCTTGCGGAACAGAAGCTCCTCGCCCAGCGGAGCGCAGACGCAGGTGGCGAAAAAGGTCATCCAGAGGGGGGAGGAGGACACCATGCTCTCCAGAGCGAAGGCGTAGTCGTAATCCATGACGGCGGACATGATCTGCATGGTAATGCTGCCGATGATATTCCCCGCGGTCATGCAGCCAAAGGCGATGACCAGAAGAATGAGCCAATGTCCGATACCGAAGCGGGGCTTTTCCAGGGTCGCGCCCGCGACGAAGCAATCGGTGTTGTGAGGGGTGGCGGGAACTCGGCGGAGCATGAGCAGCAGCACGGGCAGACCGATACCGTACAGGGGGATCAGGGACATGACCCAGTTGAACCACCAGGCACTCAGGATGGAGGGGAAGAGGAACATCAGAAGGAACTGAGCGGCGTATGCCACGGCCATATAGGCTACGGTCATCACGACGTAGCTCATGCCCAGGCGGGAGAAATGACGGCGGACCTCGGCGTTGTCGGGGGCCGGCGCGGGCTCTTCAGGGAGGCTTACAGCCTCATGGGGCTCTTCGGGAGCGGTGTAAAAGGTTTGATCCATGAGAAAACTCCTTTGCATACGGTAGTAGGTTGAGGGGAACGGCGGCTCCGGGGCGGGTTTCTGTGAGCCGCGGAGGGATGGGCCTACTTGAGACGGTAATCGATGGGCACGCCCCACAGCTCGGGCTTACGGAGAATGCGGCCGAGACCGTTGATGACGCAGTCCATGGGATGTTCGGCGACGGTGACCCGCAGACCGGTGTGACGGGTGATGAAGGCGGGGAGCCCGGGCATGACGGCACAGCCGCCGGTCAGCATGAGACCGAAGCTGTAGACGTCAGCGGCGATCTCAGGGGGGACCCCCTCCAGAGCGGCGGTAACGCCTCTGGCAATGGCCGAAAGGGAAGGGGTAATGGACTCGCAGATCTCGCCGGAAAAGACCTCCTGCTTCATGGGCAGACCCGTGCGGGCATTCCGCCCGTAGACCGTCATGCTGCCTCCGTCGCGGCCGCTGTCGCACGCGCCGATGCGTACCCGCAGCTCCTCGGCGGTGGAGAGGCCCACCTCCAGGTTGCGCTTGTTCTTTAAGTAGTTGATGATGGCGTTATCGAAGCGCTCTCCCGCCACGCGGATGGAGTGGGCCGATATGATACCACCCGAGCTGATGACGGCGGTTTCGGAAATGCCGCCGCCGATATTCAGCACCATACAGCCTCGGGGGGAGGCCACCCGCAGTCCCGCTCCCGCCGCGGCGGCATAGATGGAGGGGATCTGCGCCACCGCGCGGGCACCGCTGTCGAAGACGGCGTTCTCCGCGGCGAGCTGCAGGGATTGGTTGATGCGGTAGGGGATCCCCATCAGCACCGTGGGGCGGCGGAAGGTGGAGCAGAGCTGCTTATTGAGGAACATTTCCCGCAGCATGAGGGAACCCATCTCATAGTCTGAGAGCAGACCCTCGCGAATGGGGCGGGAGGCCAGGATATCCGGAGGGGTCTTCCCCAGCATTTCCCGAGCCTTGGCACCGAGAGCCACCAGCTTCTTGGTGTCCTTGTCAATGGCCGCCGCCGTGGGGCAACGGAGAATGATCCCGTTTTCAGGGGTCCAGATGCGGGTATAGGTGCTTCCGAGATCCAGCCCGACGAAGCGAGCCATAGACAACCCTCCTTTCATAATGGAATAGGGGCGCGAGCCGTCCGCGAAGAGACGGCAATGAGGGGATCAGAGGCAGATACCGAAGGCAGCGTCCAGCGTGCTGTACAGGAGGCGGACGGGCAACCCGACCACGTTGAAGTAATCGCCGCGGATACCGGTGACGTAACGGGCGGCGTGTCCCTGGATGGCGTAGCCTCCGGCCTTACCGAAGGACTCGTCCGTATCCAGGTAGGTCTCGATCTCCGCCTCGGTCATGGGGGCGAAGACCACCTCGGTCAGCTCGCTGGCGGTGACGACGCGGCCGCGGTACCAGAGGGCGATGCCGCTGACAACGGCGTGGGCGCGCCCCGACAGCAGGCGGATCATGCGGCGGGCATCCTCCCTGTCGCGGGGCTTGCCCAGAAAGATCCCGTCCAGGGTTACGAGGGTGTCCGAGGCGATGATGAGGGTATCGTCAAGAGAGGAATCCCTCTCGGCGGTCAGCCGCTCGAGGACGGCGCGGCACTTGACGGCCGAAATAGCCTCCACCCGTCCACAGGGGTCGGTGACGTCACAGCTTTCGTCGGCGTCGGCGGTGAGGATCTCAAAATCCACGCCAAGAGAAGCCAGGATCTCCCGCCTGCGGGGGGAGGCGGATGCCAGAATGATACGCATACGGAATCGGTTCCTTTCAAATGGGATACTTCCCCATAATAAATACTATAATATAATATTATACCATATCGCCTCCGGAATAGCAAGGGTATTCCGAGAGAATTTTGTGAAGATTTGTCGAGAACTTCATGTTTTTTTTCAGGCCGCGGAGCGGTTGTCGCCGCGGACGGTCCCGACAGCGTCTCCGCGAAAAAAGTCGCCGTGACCTTGACAAATCTCCCAAAACGCGCTATAATACAAGAAATCAACCTATGGAGGTGCCTATGCCTACCCTCGGCCTCGTTTCCGTCACCTACCGCAAGCTCACCCCCGCAGAGATCATCCCCCTCGTCCGTGAGGCGGGGCTCTCCTGCATCGAGTGGGGCAGCGATATCCACGTCCCCCAGACCGATATCGAGAACGCCCGCCGCGTGGGGGAGATGACCCGTGAGGCGGGGCTGACCGTGTCCTCCTACGGCTCCTACTACCGCCTGGGCGCGGGGCAGGACTTCGCCCCCTACCTGGCCGCCGCCGTGGCCCTGGGCGCCCCCGTCATCCGCATCTGGGCGGGCACCTCGGGTACCGCGAACACGACGATCGCCACCCTCCGCGCCCGGGTCGCCGAGGCCAAGACGGTCTGCCGTATGGCCGCCGAGAAGGGAATCACCGTAGCCTTCGAGTACCACCACGGTACCCTCACCGACGAGGGAACCACGGCCCGGCTCCTTGTGAAACAGGTGGACGAGCCCAACTGCCGCCTCTACTGGCAGCCCGAGTTCGCCAAGCCCCGGGACCTGCTTTTGTCGGACCTGGAGCTGGTGGCGCCCTTCGTAGACCTCTGCCACGTCTTCACCTGGAACCCCGACCATAGCCGCCGCCCCCTGCTGGAGGGCGAGGAGGCCTGGCGGGAGTACCTGTCCCGTATCCCTGATTGGGCGGACAAGCCTCTGCTCCTGGAGTTCGTCCCCGGAGACGATCCCGCCCTGCTGGCGAGAGAGGCCTCATCCCTGCGCCGCATCGTCAGCGGCTTGTAACCCACCGCGAAAAGGAGAACCGTCATGATGAAAGCCGCATACCTCAACCAGGGCCGCGAGGCGGGGATTGCCCGGGTCTACGACGCCCCCACCAAGACCGCCATCGCGTCCCTGTTCGACCTGGCCCCCGCCGTCTACACCAAGGAGGACGTCCTGGCCGACCGCCTCACCGACGTGGAGGTCCTGTTCTCCACTTGGGGCTTCCCTGTCATGAGCGACGATGAGATCGCCGCCCACCTCCCCGGCCTGAAGATCGTCTTCTACGGCGCGGGAAGCGTCCAGGCCTTCGCCCGTCCCCTGATCCGCAACGGGGTTACCGTGGTCTCGGCCTGGATGGCCAACAGCGTTCCCGTCATCGAGTACACCGTGGCCCAGATCATCCTGGCCAATAAGGGTTACTTCGGCGCCGCCCGCCTCTGCTCCCGCTCCGCCGCCGACAGAGGGGAGGCCGCCGCTCACTTCCATTCCTTCTGCGGCAACTACGACACCCCCGTGGGCCTCATCGGCCTGGGCGCCATCGGCGCGGGGGTGGCGCGGAGACTGAAGGACTACCGCCTGCAGGTCTACGCCTACGACCCCTACTGCACCCCCGAGAAGGCCGCCGACCTGGGCGTGACCCTGGCCGACCCGGACTTCATCTTTGAGACCTGCCTGACGGTCTCCAACCACACCCCCAACATCCCCGCCACCCGCGGGATGCTGAACTACAGCCACTTCTCCCGTATGCCCAAAAACGGCGTCTTCATCAACACGGGCCGCGGCGCCCAGGTGGTGGAGGCGGATCTGATCCGCGCCCTCACTGAGGAGCCCGCCCGCACCGCCGTGCTGGACGTCACCGACCCCGAGCCTCCCGTGGAGGGCCACCCCTTCTACGAGCTGGAGAACGTCATCCTCACCCCCCACATCGCGGGCTCGGCGGGGGCCGAGTGCTACCGCATGGGGGCCTATATGCTGGAGGAGGCACGGCGCTACCTGGACGGCAAGGCGCTCCGCTACGCCGTGAGCGAGAAGATGCTGGAGACTATGGCGTGAGAGCGGGATCAAAGTGAATAGAAATACCGCCTGCTACGGGGAGAGCCGTAACAGGCGGTTATTGTTTTAGGGGTGTGCTTCAAATTCGGGTTTGTCGGTGGGTTTGTTGACCGAAACAAGGATAAAACCGCTATGCACGCGTACTCCTTCACCCGCCTGCGGGCGGGAGCTCCCTCCCGGAGGGAGCCTTAGGAGCGCGGGGCAAAATCACTTGTCGGGTAACGAATT
>JAZNJA010000147.1:0-5650 GCA_045577755.1 Eubacteriales bacterium | reverse complement strand
GGGTGAGAGGGCAACACGCAAGGGTCGGCATGAACCAACAGCCCGCTAAACCCCAATTTACAAACAAAGCACCGCCATTCCGACAGTGCTTTGCGTTTTCTTTCAATTACTGCTCGTCGCTCTCGGGCAGAGCGTACTTGGCCTTGTACTCGCCGAACAGCTCCTTGTACTCCATGCCGCCCACGTGGACGCGGTGGAGGTAATCGTGGAGGTCCAGGGTGTCGTTCTTGGCCATTTCGATGAGACAGCCGCCGATGTTGGAGCAGTGGTCGGACACACGCTCCAGGTTGGTCAGGATGTCGGACAGGACAAAGCCGTGCTCCACGGTGCATTCGCTCTTCTTGAGTCGGTGGATGTGGTGGATCTTGATATCGTCGCGGAGATCGTCGATGACCTGCTCCAGAGGCTCAATGCGGGCGGCCAGCTCCAGATTCGAGGTGGTCAGAGCCTCCTCGGTGATGGTAACGATCTCGGTGACGGCGGCGTACAGCACGTCCAGCTCGGCCTTGGCCTCCTCGCTGAAGACCAGAGACTTATCCTTGATCTCCTCGGCAGAGTCCACCAGATTCACCGAGTGGTCGGAGATGCGCTCCAGGTCGCCGATGATGTGGAGGAGCTTGGTGACCTCGTGGCTGTCTCGCTCGTCCATGTGCTGGGAGGAGAGCTTGACCAGATAGGAGCCCAGGGCGTCCTCATAGACGTCCACGCGGCTCTCGGCCTCTCGGATATCATCGGCCTTCTTGCTGTCGTAGCCACGGAACAGCGTGATGGAATTACGCAGATACTGACAAGCCACACCTGCCATCTGAGCCGACACGGCGCGGCTGCGCTCCAGAGCCACCGAGGGGGTGGCCAGCAGGCGCTCGTCCAGCATATCGGTGTACTCGTCGCCCTTCTTGTCGTCGCCCTTGATGGTCTTCTCGGCCAGCTTGACCAAAGCGTTGGAGAAGGGGAACAGAAGACCCACGGCGAGGAACTTGAAGACGGTGTGGACGGCGGCGATGCCCCACATGTTGATGGTGGAATTCTCGGCCAGGGTGAACACGTCGAAGACGTTGGTCATGTTCAGGATCCAACCCACCAGGTAGTACATACCCAGCCAGAAGACCACGCCGATGATGTTGAAGTAGAGGTGGACCAGAGCGGTGCGCTTACCGTTCTTGCCCGCACCTGCGGCGGAGATCATGGCGGTGACACAGGTACCGATGTTCTGACCCAGAATGATGGGGATCGCCATACCGAAGTTGATGGCACCCGTGGAGGACAGAGCCTGGAGGATACCGATGGAGGCGGAGGAGGACTGGACGATGGCGGTGAGGATAGTACCCGCCAGCACGCCCAGAATGGGGTTATTGAACATGGTCAGGATCTTGGTGAAGTTGGGGTCGCCCTTGAGGCCGCTGACAGCCCCCGACATGAGATCCATACCCACCATCAGGACGGCAAAGCCCATAAGGATGGCGCCCGCGTCCTTGTGCTTGCTCTTCTTGGAGAACATGATGAGGCAGATACCGATCAGAGCCAGGATGGGCATCCAGGCGTCGGGCTTGAGCCATTCGGTCCAGGCCAGGGCATCCGCGCCGCCCTCGATGCCGTTCAGAGCGGTGAGCCAGGCGGTGACAGCGGTACCGATGTTGGCACCCATGATGACGCCGACGGCTTGGGAGAGAAGCATTGTGCCCGAGTTGACGAAGCCCACGACCATAACGGTGGTGGCGGAGGAGGACTGGATGATCGCGGTCACGATCAGTCCCAGACCCAGCGCCTTGAAGCGGTTGGAGGTGAGGTTCCCCAGAATGGTCTTGAGCTTACGGCCCGCGCTCTTCTTCAGGGCGTCGCCCATAACGTCCATACCGTAGAGGAACAACGCCAGACCGCATACCAGAGTCAATACGTCAAAAATTCCCATGTGATTACCTTCCTGTAAATTTCGGATTGTAACGCGCTAAACTGCGCTATTATAATGGTATCGTATAATTGTTACGAGGATAGAGACCATTTTGTAAATAATTATTTAAAATTCGGGGTGACGAGTTTGTGACGGATATGTGAAAAGAAAATCCCGCCGGAACAGTACCGAGCGGGATTATACGAATATGCGGGTAAGGAGGGTCAGACCGTGGCGGTCAGCACCCGCTTGCGGCGGAGGAGGGGGTAGTCCCGCAGGCGGCCTACGTAGACCGTCTTGTGGGGGACGCGCAGCAGATGCATGGGCTTGACGATGGCGGGGATGGTCTCGGCCCCCTCCACCCCCGCCTGCACCGCCATGGCCTTGACGAACTCGGAGCAGTAGTAGCAGTTACGCTTGGCGCGGTGGATGCGGATGGCGGCCAGGAGCAGGCCGATATAGTTGTAGTGGTACTCGGTGCGGGTCCTCAGCATGGCGCGGATATGCTCGCACAGCTCGCCGTAGGCCTTGTCGGTGACCTCGGCCTCCACCACCATGACGCGGGTATTCTTGAAGCGCTTGAAGGTGCCGAAGGAAGCGGATTCCTGGACGAAGCCCCCTCGGAAGGGGTTATAGGGGTCCAGCCGCCCGAAGGAGTACATGACCTCCAGGTCCTCGCTCAGGGCGATGGAGGAATGATTGTAGGGGGCTCGGGTATAGAGCTTGAGGATGCGGGACAGGATAGTACCCGTCTGGCTCAGCACGATGTAGACCTTGCGGGTCTTGTCCTGGGATGCCATCGAAGACGGTATGAGAGCGGTCTCCTTCATGCCGATTCCTCCTTTCAGTTTAGATTCAGTTTACATTCCGCTACACATTATAGCACATAATGATCCATTTGGCAATAGGCTGTAAAGAAAATTCAAAAATTTTCAAAAAACCGTCAAAAAAGGCGGGCTTTTTCACAAGCGCCCGCCCGATCGCGTGCTTCGGTATTTCCCGGGATCCGGGGTTGCGGTCAACCCCGGATCCGTCCGCCTCGGGAGCCTCCCTGTTTTCTTCGCCTTCCGGCGGTCTCCCGTGCTTTTCGGTTCCGATCCACCCTCTCCTGCCGCTGACGTCTGCGGCGTTCCCGCTCCTTTTTCTCCTTGCGGTCCTTGCGAGCGTCGCGGATATCCTGCCAGAGGAAGCCCTCCACCTTCAGCCCCGTGTACTTCTCCAGAAGAAGGCGGGCGCGGAGGGTGCGGACCATCTCATCCTCGGTGAAGAAGAAGGTGGGGCCCTGTACGTCACCGTAAATGCGGAAGGTATCGAACAGGTAGGGCAGGCGTCTCGCCCCCGTGTCGTACTTGACCTCCATATCCGCCACGCTGTCCCAGAGGATAAAGCGGCGGATCAGACCGAAGGTATGGATGATGTGAAGCCCCTTGGGGGTCATGAGGTAGAGGCAGGGGAGGGCCAGCGCCATGGCGGTCATGAGCAGGGTGATGATGCCCCAGAGGATCCACCAGGTGTTGCCCTCTTTGTGGATCAATTCGGCGGTCATCCAGCCCGAGAAGATGGCGAAAAAGAGGCTTATGAGCTGGCGGCGGTCGAGGAAGAGGTGGTATTTGATGAGCATGGGAGGTCCTTTCAAGGGTAATCTACGGAGGGTGCGGGGATCTCAAATTCGGGTTTGTCAAACTGTTCGAGAGTATCGAAAAGGCTATTTTGGGATGGCGGGCGGCCACATAGGGCCGCCCCTACAGGTCACCTTTTAGTAAACTGATATCCAAAAGGTCTTGTCAAACAAAGAAATATGCTCGTAGGGGCGACCCTATGTGGTCGCCCGTTGACATAAAAGTCTCATTGCACCTATCGGGCTTGCAGGCACATCGCTAACTCCCAATTCGGAGATCTTCCCTCACAGCTCCCCGAACACATCCTCCCCGCTCACCTCCGACAGCTCGGTCAGCTTCTCCGCCCGCTTCTCGGGGGGCAGGCGGTAGAGCTTTTTCAGGCGCCGCAGGACGTAGCGGGGGCGGATGAGATGACGGAGACGGAGCATGGGGATGGGGTAGAGGAGCATCCCCCAGCCCGCGCATTGGAGCAGGGTGAACTTGCGGGTGAAGCGCAGAAAATCCTTGCGGTTGACCCCCAGGGAATGGGCGGGGATGATCGCGTTTTCTCCCTCGGACAGCTCGAAGTAGGTGTAGCAGACGGGGTAAAGCTCCAAGAGCTCCATGACCCACTCGGAGGTGATGGCGAAGTTGCGCTCGGTCAGGGTCAGGTGGAGGGTGCCGTCACCCATGAGATCGTTGCCCAGCCGCTCCCGCAGGTCGAGCCTGTAGGTCAGGGAGGTATGCAGGGTGCCGTTGCGGAGGGCGGAATCGGCGGCCTTGCCCAGGGCTTTGACCGCCAGGGTATCCCAGAAGCCGTCCCCGCGGAAGGACTTGACCTCCTCCCGCAGCTGCTCACAGAATTGGGGGTAGACGATGACCTCGCAAGCGGGGGCGGGAACCTCCACCGTGACGGTGTCGATGAGGTTACTGCCCAGAGGGGCGGTGGCGGTCATGCGGTAGGCGACGTTGAAGCCGTTCTCACAGCGGATGCGGAGGATGCAGTCGAAAAATGTAGCGTCGAGATGGAAGGTCAGTTTCATGGTCAGTCCTCCTCCCGTTCCTCAGCCTCGGCGGGGAGAGCCGCCAGCGACTCTTCGGCCAAGGACACCAGCACCGACCTGCCTCCCTTTTCCTTGCAGGACAGGAGACGGTGGATGGCCTCGTGGCGGTGGGCCTTGCGCTCCTCCCCCTCGCTCACCTCCATGAGCAGAAGGGCGGCGCGGGCGTGGCAGAGATCCACCTGGGCCTCCACCAGGGGAGACAGCTCCCACGCGGTCACCGAGGGGGCCAGACGGGCGGCGGCCTCGGTATCCTTGCGGGTGACGGCGTCCATCAGCTCCAGCATGGCTTTTTGCTTGGGGTAGCTTGCCCCCTTCAGGCCCGCTGTGATCTTGCCAAAGGCTACGGTCACCGCTGCCAGGGTCTCGGCGTCACCCGTGAAGAAGGCGGCGCGCCCCTTGCAGAAGAGTCCCGCCGCCGAGGGGACAGGCTTTTGGGTATGGGTCAGGAGATCGGCGTTGCGGACGGCCTCGGGGTAGTTCCCCATGAGCAGGTAGGAGACGGACCGCACCGACGCCTTCTGGGTCTCGGTAGTGGTGAACATATACAGGCCCTCTTGCAGAGCCAGGTACTTGGCGGGGTCGGCGTCCCGCACGAGGGCGTTCCCCACAGGGAGCAGGACCGCCACGCCCAGGATCATCCCCATGAGCCAGCCGCCCGCGATGATGGCGATAGCACCGCCAATGGTCAGCCCCTTGGCGGTCAGCTCACGGTCGGGCAGAGTGATCTCTATGGGACCGATGAAGAGGAGGGGGATCAAGGTAATCAGAATCAGAAAGGCGGTGACCAGTCCCCTTTTGCGCTTGATGCGGCGGATCAGAGGGGTATAGTCGGGGGTGTCCGCGGGGGCGGGGGAGAAGGGATCGGTGAAAAAGGCGGAATCGGTGTGGGGCATGGGGGATCTCCTTTCGGTTTGTGGATCTCTATAGGCGATTGCAAAATGCTTCAAATTTGGGTTTGGCGAACTGTTTGTTTGTGCCTTGCCCGCGTTATCTGCCCTCTCACCGCTGCGCGGAGCTCCCCCAGAGGGGGAGCCTCAGAACGGGGAAAACTTGTTGTGAAACGGAATTTTGGGGGATTGGCACGCAAGGCTCCCCCTCTG
>JAZNJA010000146.1:0-9296 GCA_045577755.1 Eubacteriales bacterium | reverse complement strand
GGTCAAAGGGGGAGAGGATCTCGGGGGTGGCCAGAATGTCTCGGGAGCCGATACGGAAATCGCCCGTGCGGTCGCCGCCCTTGTACTTCAGGGAGCGGGAGTCCTTTCCGCCGCGGCTGCTCGCCGCGTTTTTCTTCTTTTCACTCATAGAATGGGGTACCGTTATTTCCTTTCTGTTCTCCCCGCAAAGATGCGCGTGCCTGCGGGGAGAACGGGCAGACGGCAAGCGCGACACAAGTGCTGTGAGATCCCGCCGCTTGGGAGGCTTCGGGACGCACAGAAAAACAGCCTGATGGGTATCAGACCAAATGTAATGTTAAGTTAGCAACACGGGATCGCACTCTATCAGAGGGGAACGTGGGGAGGAGTACGGGGTGTGGAGCCCGTCTGTCCGCGCACCGAGCCTTTACCGACCCGCCCGATGCCAAAGCCCACGAAACAGATCCGCGTGCTGTCGCCGTCCGACAGACGGCTTCCGAACACAAACATCCTTACTATTATACACTAAGATAGGGATTCTGTCAACCGAATTTTGCGGTTTTTGAAAGGTTTGTGAAAACCGCAGAGGAAGAGGGCGCAAAGTCCCCCTTCTCATAACAGAAACCACAAGAGACCGACCGTCCCGCCCCCGAAAAGAAGGCCCAGTCCGAACCAGAACAAACCGCGGACCAGCCCGAAGGAGGGCGGGGGAGATGTGGGCACGGGGCGCGGAAAGCCCCCCGGGTGACTGTTCTCCAATATGCGGTTGGCCTCCCGCAGCATATCCGCTTCTCCCTCGACCCTGGGCGCATCCCTGCGCAGGACGAAGTAGGCCTCCTCAAACACGCGGCTCTCCCGCGTCCGTATCACGATCATACGCTTTTCCGCACCCTTGAGCATGGTATACCTCCTGTGGAGCTTTCTGTCAGTATGCACCGCCGCGGGGCGTTCTAATCACGATCCCGTACGTAGAATTCTGTCGATGTCTGTCGGCAAATAATATGACAAAAAATGGTAAATTATCTTGACAAATGGCAAAAAATGGTGTATAATACGGATACAGGAACAAACACGTCGAAATCACCGCTCCCCTGTAGAGCGGTCGACACGGGAACCTATATATAAAAGGAGGAAAACAGCATGAAAAATACCGGCATTACCCGCACCGTTGACGAGCTTGGACGTATCGTTATCCCCAAGAGCATGCGCCAGAATCTGAACATCGCCGACCGAGACGAGGTGGAGATCTTCGTCGAGGGAGACCGCATCATTCTCCGTAAGCATACGGGGGTCTGCCTGTTCTGCGGTAGCGGCGAGGAGTTGACTGAGCATATGGGCAAGAAAATCTGCGCCGCCTGCATCCGTACCCTGGGAACCAACGCCTGACCCTTTCTTTTCTGACGCCGTCCCGTCGGTGCAGCCCTCTGCCCGAGGCCCCCTCTCCCTCCGTCATCACGACGGAAGCGAGGGGGCTTTTTTGGCAAGCGGGCGTCTCGGAGGGGGGAATGAAAAAAAGGAAATGTCGGTTTGCTTTGTGAACGTATGCTGAATTGTTGTGAAGTGGGGAAGGTATTTTCGCTGAAACACTTGACAAAGAAATGATTTCGTGGTATTATATTATGAGACGATTATGCTCTATTCCTATGCGACGAACAGGATTTCGCGTGTGGGACAATACCGAAGAGTTATATTAGGAGGTTTCCATGAATATGTTTCGGAACAAATTCGGCAAGCATGCGCTTTTGACCCTGGCTGTGCTGATGGCGTCCGTTCTTCTCATGTCCTGCTTCATGGCGCTCGGCGTTCTGGCTGACGAGGGTGAGTTGTACACCCTGAATATCCAGATCACCACCCGCGATGACCTGGGCGAGGAGGGCGGCGTCGGTGTCAAGGTAGCACTGCATGCCGGAGACGTGATCGATATCGACGCCCTGCTGAAGCAGAGCCCGATCGCTTCGTCCGCCCTGAAGGGCCACGTCTACGACGGAATGGGCTATGAAGGCCTGCCCGAGGACGGCGTTATGCCCGCTGCGAATCTCACGGTTCGCGCTACCTACGTCACCACTCCCTTTACCGTCAAGTGGGTCATCGGCGAGGAGACCGTGATCGGCAAGGCAGCCTACGGCTACCTGCCCGTTTTCCCCGGTGAGACACCCACCAAGGCCGCTGACGTGCTCAATACCTATGTGTTCGCCGGCTGGAAGACCCCTGTCACCGAGGCCTTTGCCGACGCGACCTACGAGGCTGTCTTTACCCCCGTCTCCCGCTTTGGCGACGGCACCGACGCTACCCTGAAGGACGGCACCCTGAGCCTGACCACCACCTCGACCGCGGTTTCCCTGAAGCCCCTGGTGGAGGCTTACGCTGCCGGTCAGCAGTACGCTGTCAGCTACACGAGCACCACCGCCGGCGGTAAGCTGGCCATCTCCCTGACCGCCGATGACGTCAAGGCCATCATCGCCGCCGCTGACGGCGCCGACGACGTGACCCTTTCCACCTCGGTCAAGGGTGATACCCTGGAGATCACCGTCCTGGCTGACGGCACCCCCGTGACCGTCAACGGCCTGGGGGACAACCGTGTCACCGTCTCCTACAAGTTCGACAACAGCCCCGACACCACCGCTCACCTTTACGTGATCGAGGACGGTACCCCCGTGGAGTTGGAGATCCTGGATCTGGACGAGACTGCCGGTACCTTGACCTTCAAGGCGCCCCATTTCTCCACCTTCAAGATTGCTGAGGAGTCCGTTATCTATGACGTGACCGTGACGCCTCCCGTGTCCGGCGGTAAGCTCACCGCCTCTGTGACCGAGGGTGCCGTCGGTACCAAGGTCACCCTGACCGTGACTCCCGACGAGCACTACGTTGTGGACAAGGTCACCTATACCACCGCGGATGGCCGCACCGTTACCGTGACCCCCTCCTCGGGCGTGTACAGCTTCCTGGTCCCCTCGGGCGGCGCTACCGTTACCGCCAGCTTCCGTCTGGAGACCTTCAACGTCACCTTCGTGTATGGCGATGGCAAGACCGAGACTGTGAAGGTCGAGTACGGCAAGGGCGCTACCGCTCCCACTCAGACCGACAAGACTCCCACCGCCTCTACCAGCTTCACCTTTGATAAGTGGGACAAGGATTTCTCCAAGGTCACCGCTGATATGACCGTCACCGCCCAGTACAAGGAGGAGACCCGCAAGTATCAGGTCACCTTCAAGTACGGCGACGGCAAGACCCATACCGTGACCGTTGAGTACGGTAAGGGCGCTACCGCTCCCACCGATACTGCCAAGGCAACCACCGCGTCTACCGTATACACCTTTGAAAAGTGGGACAAGGACTTCTCCAAGATCACCGGAGACACCACCGTGACCGCCAAGTACAAGGAGACCACCCGCAAGTATCAGGTCACCTTCAACTACGGTGACGGCAAGACCTCCACGGTGGAGGTCGAGTACGGCAAGGGCGCTACCGCTCCCACCGATACCGCCAAGGCTCCCACCGCCTCTACCAGCTTTACCTTCGAGAAGTGGGACAAGGATTTCTCCAAGGTCACCGGTGACATGACCGTTACCGCCTCCTACACCGAGTCGGTCCGCACCTTCACCGTTACCTTCGTCTACGGCGACGGTAAGACGGATACCGTGACGGTTGAGTACGGCAAGAACGCCGTCTCCCCCGAGCAGGTGGGTAAGAACCCCGACGCTGAGTTCACCTATACCTTCATCGGTTGGGACAAGGACTTCTCCAACATCACCGAGGACATCACGGTAACCGCCCGCTACGAAGCTAAGCCCATCGTGACCGAGACCACTCCCGATACCGAGACCACTCCCGATACCGACCCCGGTACTACCACCGTGGCACCTCCCGAGACTGAGTCTGATCCCGATACTGATACCGACAAGGAGTCCACCTCTGAGACCGAGGACGGATCTGAGTCCGAGTCCAAGCCCCAGGGCGGTCAGCCTTCCGGCGGCTGCAACGGCGGCTGGATCTGGATTCTGGTGATTCTGGCCGTTGTCGCTGTGGTGGTTGTGGCCGTGATCATTCTCCGCCGCAAGAACGGCGAGCCTCAGGACAAGACCCCCGTGGCCGCTCCTAAGAAGGAGGAGGAGGAGATCACCTCTTCCGAGACCGAGGACACCGTGATCGCTCCCACTGTGGAGACCGCCCCTGCCGAGGAGAAGGCTGACGATGCCGCTCCCGCCGCGGAGGACGCCCCCGCCGCTCCCGAGAAGAAGCCCGCTCCCGCTAAACCTCTGTTCATTCCCCTGGGTCAGGAGAGCGAAGAGGAGGAGACGGTCTCCTCCGAGATCAAGACCATGGCCGCTGTCTCGGCAGAGGACGTGGATAAGCTCATGTCCGATAAGGTCGCGCAGAACCTGCTGGAGTCCAGCAGCGAGGCCAGCGGCGCAGGTAAGATGGGCATCATCAACGTCGGCCTGATCAGTGCCGCCTTCCAGGCAGGCGAGGTGGTTGACCTTAAGGCCCTCCAGGCTAAGGGTATGATCGACGGCAACGTTGGCCGCCTGAAGGTCCTGGCCTCCGGCGTACTGGATAAGCCTCTGACCATCAAGGCAAGCGCCTTCTCTGTCCAGGCGATCAAGATGATCACCCTGACCGGCGGTCACGCCATCAAACTGGACGGTTCTAACTGATCCCCCAAGAATAACCGAAAGGGCTGTCTCCCGTGAGGCAGCCCTTTCCTTTCATTCCCAAAGGAATTGTCCGACAGGTGACCGACAGAAAAGAGGGAACGACCGACGGTCGCTCCCTCTCGCTTTTTCAGTTGCCGCGGACGGTCCCGAGGATCTCGCCCTCTACGGTGCCGTTGATCCTTCCCAGAACTGTTCCGTTGATGTTCCCACGGACGGTGCCGTTGATGTCCCCCAGGACGGTGCCGTTGACGTCTCCGTCCACCCGGCCGTTGAGGTCACCGTTCAGGTAGCCGTTGAGGTCTCCCATGACGTGACCCTGCAGATCCCCGCGTATGTCTCCGTTGAGATCTCCCTCCACGAGGCCGCGAAGGTGGCCCGACACGCTGCCGTTCAGGTCTCCCCGCAGAGTGCCGTCCAGGTGACCGTCCAGATTGCCGTTGAGATCACCCCCCACGGCGGCGTCTGTACCCAAATCCCCCAACACGTCTCCATTCACGTCTCCGTCCACGCGGCCGAGGAGCTGGCCGTCTATGGTGCCGTTGGCGTCTCCCTTGACGTAGCCGCAGAGATCCCCCAGCATGGTGGCGTTGAAGTCACCGTCCAGGGCGCCCGCCAGGTGGCCGTCCAGCATACCGCCGAAATCTCCGCTGACGTGGCCGCAGAGGTTGCCGCCAACAAGACCGTTGTAATCTCCCGCCACGTGGCCCGCCAGGTCGCCGTCGATGTTCCCGTTCACGTCTCCGAGGACCTCACCGAAGAGATCCCCCAGGATGGTTCCGTGAAGGTCCCCTCCGATCTGTCCGCGGAGGTCGCAGTCCAGGTCTCCGTTCCAATCTCCCCGCACCAGCCCCTCCATGTCCCCACACAGGGTGGCTGAGACGTCTCCGTCCACCAGGCCGCAGAGGCTGCCGTGCCATTGATCTGAGCGGTACCGTCCCCCGGTGCAGGAGCCGATGATAACGTCTCCCGTTACGTGCCCCTGCAGATTTCCGATGAAGGAGGGAACGATGATGTCTCCCTCCACAAGATCCACCACAGTGCCGCGGATGTCCCGCAGAATGCTGCCCTCGCCCAGGGTGCGGACGGCTTTGGTGAAGCTGCTGTCAGAACGGCGCCCCTCGTTACGGCGGACACGGTCCCCGTCACGGCGGACACGGTCCTGCTCGCGGCGCTTGCGGTCCCCCTCCCGGCGCTTGCGGTCGGCGGCTCTTTTCTCGAACCAGGCCTCCCGCTCGGCGGCGGTGGCCAGGGTGAAGCCGTGAGGGGTGGGGTCACCCCGGCGGGTGTAGCTGTTGCGGGGGGCTTGGCTGCCATCCCGCTTGCTCTCTCCCCCAGTGGGGCGGCAGACCCGCTCAAGATCCACGCATTGGATGCCCAAGGATTCCAGGAGCACCTGAATCTTGCGCAGCTCCTCGGTCAGCGCGTCCAGATTGACGGAGCCATCCACGCCGCGGGGATCCCAATGGGTACCCGCGCGCTCCTCTGCCTCGTCGGCATAGTCCTCGACTTGATTGGCATACTCCTCAGCGGTGCAGGCGGACTCCTCCGCCTCCGTGCGCCAGTCCTCGCATTGCCGTTCCAGATCCATGCACTGGTCCCGCAGCCCCTGACAATCTCCCAAAAGCTGCTCGCATCGCTCCTTCAGGATCACGCATTCCTCCCGCAAGGCAGCGCACTCGTTACGCAGAGTTTCGGTATCGGAGGCTTCTCTCTCGACGTCCAGCGCCTCCAGCAGGGCTTCCGCCTCGGCGGCGGTGATGGTGCCCGCTTCCAGCATTTTCAAAATGTTCAATCTATGATCCATATTCTATCCTTTCCGGTCCGCGCCCCATTCAGCCGCGGTCCACTCAGCCGCGGTTCACGGCGCCGTAGATCTCGCCGTAGACCTTGCCGCACAGCTTTCCCGCCACGTCTCCGTTGAGATCCCCCATGATCTTGCCGTTGAGGTCCCCGCCGACCGAGCCGTTGAGGTCTCCGCAGATCACGCCGTTCACGCTTCGGGCCACATCACCGTTGACGTCCCCCGCGACCACACCGTTCAGACTGCCGCCCAGACAGCCGTTGAGGTCTCCATCGATCTTACCCGTCAGATTGCCGCACACGTCACCGTTGACGTCCCCCGCCACAGTGCCGGGAATGCCACCGCCCACCGAGCCGTTGAGATCCCCCCCGATCCGACCGCTCATAGAGCCGCCGATATCGCCGTTGAGATCCCCCGCCACCGTCCCCGAGACGGTGGCGCCCACTGAGCCGTTCAGATCGCCGTCGACGCGGCCTCGCATATCACCCGCCACGTCACCGTTGACGTCACCCAGGATATGCCCCAGTACGTGACCGCTCACAGAGCCGTTCAGGTCTCCCTCGATCACTGCCAGAGGTCCGATATTACCTGCGACGTCGCCGTCCAGGTCGCCGTAGATATGGCCGAGCACGTCACCGTGCGCGGTATCGCCCATATCGCCCATATCGCCCATATCGTCCATATCGCCCATATCGTCCATGTCATCAAGGTCTTCGGGGCTGTACGGGGTCTCCGATTCGCCCAATTCCCCCCGGGAGCTCAGCAGCGCCTCAGCCTCCTCGAGGGTGATGTCCCCCGCTTCCAGCATTTTCAGTATATCCAGTTTGCTCATAGGCTCTCCTTAACGAATCGTGATCTCACCGAAGGAGCAGTTCGCGTTGACGTACAGGACGGGGGCGCCCTCACCGCGGGGGCCGTCGTGCTTGCAGGAGATCCCGGAGAAGGCTCCGCCCTTGGTGACCTCGACCCGTACGTAATCGGGGGCCTTGATGGACAGCTCACCAAAGGCGCAGTTGGCGTCGATGACGGCGCAGTCGGTAATGCGGGCGTCGGACAGGTCGAATTGCATTTCACCGAAGGACACCGACAGGGTCGCCGAGGTGAAGTCCTGCCCCTCCAAATGGACCGAGCGCTCCCCGAAGCTGACGGAATAGTTGCTGCCGTCGGCACCCGACTCGTCCAGAGTATCGTGAAACACGATGCCGGTCGATCCCAGCTGCTCCCGCACCTTGCGTTGTACGCGGCGGCGTCTCGCCTTGCGGAACAGGGGAGCCAGCACGATGCGGATACCCACGAGGATGATCATGACCGCCAGACAAATGGCCACAGCGGTCTCCATGGGGTACAGGTCGGACTTGGAAACCACAATGAGAAGACCGCCCAAAAGGCAGATGGGCCAGAACCAGGAGAAGGGGAAGCGGATGAGGTTATAGAGGGCGGGAATGATCAAAAACAGGGCGCCCCACCCGGGGAAGAACAGGGTAAATCCCGTCCAGGGCAGGAACTCCAGGTAGTTGCCCAGGTAGCCGATGCCGGCTCCAATGACGCAAAGGCCCAGGAAAAGGTTCGCGAGATACTTGCGGACGGAATCGCCGCGGAACAGGTTGTTGTTTGCCATGATGATGTCTCCTTATTCTTTTATGATAGCTCCCTGAGCCGTCTGGCCGCCTCGTCGGCCGTGATGCGGTGCTCCGAAAGCATTTTCAGGACGTCTTTACGGGCGCGGGTGTTGTCGGGATCTGCCTTGCGGCGGGAACCGGCCTCCTCGGCGCGAGGGGCTTCGGCGGTGGGGGCCTCCTCCACCGGCGCGGGGGTATTGGCAAGCCCCAGTGAGGAGATCAGATTATCCAGGGCGGCGCGGACGGTGGGATAAGAGATCCCCATCTCCCGCTCCACGTCCTTGATACTGCCCCGATTCTTGATGAAGGTGAGGAGAAACATCTCTTCCTCAGGGGAGAGAGAGCAGAAGCAGCAGCCCGTGAAGCTCCCCTCCAGCGTCGTCCCGCAGCTCTCGCAGGACAGGCGGGAGACCGTCAGCTTCTCTTTGCAGATGCAGCATTTGTGTGGCGCGCGGTACATAGAAATACCTCCGTTTTTGGGTAATGGAATCTTTTGGTGTTTGCATTATAGCAGACAAAATTGATTTTGTCAATAGTTTAATTAAAAAAATTAATTTAAAAATTAAAAAAATTAATTTTCGATCAGAAATCGGGCTTCAGAGCGTGCGATTCGGAAAGCTTTGGGAGGGAATTGACAAAATTCAGCGTTTGTGGTATGATATGGGTAGCTTCATTATGAGAAAGGACGGTCGTCATTGCCATGAAAAGATCCTTCCATACGTATATCCGCCTCGGAGCCGCTCTGCTACTGATCCTTTGCCTGCTTCCCATGGGGATCCCCGCGGCCGCCGCCGAAGGTGACGGGGCCCCCTTACCCGTTTGCTACCAGCAGAACGATCCCCGCTGGGGTAATCTGGAGCAGCTGGCCCCCGGCGGGTGCGGCATTCTCTCGTTGGTCAATGCCGTCCACTATCTTACGGGCAACTTCATCGACCCCGTAGGACTGGCCGCCTATGCCCGCAGCATCGACGCCTACTACGGCTCGGTGGGGGGTGGCACCGCCCGCTGGGTGCTGTACCACCAGCTGGAGGACTATGAGAAGAAGTACGGCTTCGAGGTTACCATGACGGGCAAGGACGCGGGCGCCAAGCACCAGAGCCTCATTGACCACCTGGCATCGGGCGGTACCGCCGTCGCCCACGTCAAGGGCCACTTCATCGCTCTCTGCGGCTACGATCAGGCCACCGACTCCATGCTGGTCTACGATCCCGCCGCCACCCCCGACCGCCAGACCACCGTAGC
>JAZNJA010000145.1:0-12428 GCA_045577755.1 Eubacteriales bacterium | reverse complement strand
ATCTTGGGATCCTCTTTTTGTCGTACTCATTTTGGCCTCTTTTGGAGGCTTTTTCTTTTGTTGGGGCTTATAAGTGTTGGCTTACATAGAAAAGGGCTGAGCCATTCGCTTTCTGAAAAGCTTTTGACTCAGCCCCTTTTTGTCATGCGGAGAAGGAAGGTCAGGTCGGCTCGGACTCACGCAAAAGCTCCAACCGCACGATGCGGTAAGCGGGCTTCTCAGAGAGTCGGTAGGCCTCGCTGTGATGAATGGCGGGCATACCCATCTCCTTATAAGCAGGGAGAAAGACCGCCCATTCGTTTGCCGTTACAGGGCAGTCCCCGGCAGCAAGAAGATCGGTGACCTCCTCCAGGTAAGCGGGAAGCGGATCCTCTCCTTCGCCGAAGCCCCCCGCGGTAGCGAGGAACAGGGACAGAAGCCTATGGGAGGACAGCCCCCGCGCCTTCCAGGATGCCAGGTTGACCCTGGCCATACGGGGAGAGATGACCTCGTAGAGAGGGAGGTCGTCATCGGCCTCGGTCATTTCCAACTCCCGCTCCAGATATGCTCTCGCGCGGTCGGGGTCGGGGATCATATGCTCAGCGCCGCGGGCGGCCTGGTAGCAGAGCTTGGCCAGGTCCTGCGGGGTCATGGAGGGGTGGAGTCTCATCTGCTCGATCAGATAAGGACGGAGAAGGGAATGATCCTGTGTGTTCACGTTCAAGCCCTCCTTAAAAGCGGATCTCCAGGAAGCGGGCCTGATACTCTTCGGTGACGTGTACGGTGACACGATCTCCCTCCACGGTGATCCGTGTGTCCGCTCCCGCGGGATAGGCCACCACGGCTTCTTTGACAGGCCTCTCCAGGGGCACGGTCACGTCCCCGCCGCCCAGATTCCAGACGGCCAGATACAGGGTATTCTCATGGAGAAGACCGCAAGCCACCGCACGCTTTGTAAAGTCAGTGAACCCGAAGGGCAGATAGGGAAGGGCCTTGCCCTTGACTTTACTCAGCTTGTTGAAATACCCGATGCCCTCACGGATCAGCTCCTGCTTGTCAGCGGACAAAAGCTCCACGTGACTGGCCAGGTGCATCCGCCCCAGGAAGGAATTGATCATGTTCATGACCACCTGCTCGGAGGAGATGTGAGCGTTGACCCACTCATAGGTCGCCTCAAAAGGCTCGCCGGGCCGCCCGAAGCTGTCCACGGGGTAGCTCCACACCGCCGCCTGCTCGGGGAGCACCGCCGAGAGAATGTTGGCGGCGATGTAGGGGTAGTTGCGGTAGTGGACCTGATCCGAGGTGGAGATGATGGAGAAATGCTTCAGGGTCTCGTAGTCCATCCGCATCCCGCCCGAGGAGCAGGTCTCAAAGAGGACTTGGGGGAACCTCGCCCGCATGGAATCGATCCAGGCGAGGTAGGCGCGGGCGCACTGCTCCAGGCCCTCCCCGAAGGAGTCGCTGTCCTTGTCGGTGCCGATGCCCAGATCCTCGTTGTAGTCCAGCTTGATGTAGTCCGCGCCGTAGTCCTCCACCATGCGGCGGATGGTCTCGCTCATGTAGTCGATGACCTTTTGGTTGCGGTAGTCCAGGAAATACCGCCCCATGACGCAGACCTTTTTCCCGAAGCGGGTGATGAAGCAATCGTCATCGTAGTAGTCCAACATCTCCTGACACTTGATGCCAATGATCTCAGGCTCGATCCAAAGCCCCGCCTTCATGCCCAGAGAGCGGATGTAGTCGGTGGTCTTACGCACCCCCTCGGGGAAGCGGGCGCGGCTCTCCTTCCATTGGCCCACGTAGGGATAGACCCGATCCCCAGGCTCCTCGTTGTGCCAACCGCAGTCGATGACGTAATACTCCGCGCCGAGGGAGGCCACCACGGGTGCGATCTTCGCCGTCTGCTCGGCGGTGGGGCTGTCCCAGGAGAGGTGCATATACTCGTTGAAAATGGTGGGCAAGCCCTCGTCGGCCACGCAATGTCCCGCGATGTGGCGGCGGTAGCGGGTCATCTCACCCAACACGCCGCCCAGAGAATCGCTGACGCAGACCGCCGCGGGGACGGTGCGGTAGCTCTCCCCCGCGCCCAAGGTCTTACACCACCCGCCGAAGGGCAGGCAGGCGCTCCCCAGCCACAGGTACAGCTGACCGAAGCGGTTGGCCAGCTCATAGTACCAGCTGTTGTTGCTCTCAATCTGGAACATGAGGAAGCGGCCGCCGTTCTCCAGGATGCCCTGGGGCAGAGCCTCCTTTGTCGACCACGAACCCACGTTGCACCCGCTGATCCGCCGCTGAGCGGTAGGCACCCCCGACAGCATCCCCATGTCAAACAGGCTACGGCGCACCGTCTGGCACTCCCCGTGGTGGCTCTGGTTGAATACGGTGAGGTAAGCGTCCTCGGGCTGATTGACCGCACCGCAGACCTCCTTCAGTACCAGGGAGGAGACCTCCTCCAGGGTGATCTCCCCCTCGGTGATATTGGTCACCTCGGTAAAAACCGAAATGGCATTCGTGTCGGGATAGCCTCGGAACACCGTCTTGACCTCCACCACGGGAGACCGCTGGATAATCTCCAGAGCATCCCCCTCCACACGGTGGGAGATATAAGCCAGCCGTCCCCCCTCGGAGGAGGGGATCATCTTGGCCCCCAGATGGGAGTCCTTGTTCTCGCCGCCCACCGTGACCTCGGCAAATCCCCCGTTCACGGGGTAATCGGCGATGGACTTCAAATGGATGCGGTCGTTTTCGACCTCAAAGCGAAGGGAGAAGAATGCTAAGGTACTGCTCATGGCTCGTCCTTTCTCGGGGGTTCCCGATGGGCTTAGTTTGCTCTATTATAGCACAAACACGGCGGGATTACAAGAGGAAAATGACCCTACCCTCCAAAAAAGCCGCCCGCAGAGGACGGCTTGGGGGTTCACTCGATCGACATACCGTAAAAACGGCAGGGACCCTCGCACCCGGTGATGCCGAGGTAGAAGGAGGAGAACAGGTCCTCGACCCGCAAGGACAGCTTCACGCCGTCCAGATCGATATCCATATACTCTTTGGAAAGCGTCACCGAAAGCGTGTGGATCTCCCCCTCGGTGACGGGGAACTCCGCCCCCAGCCGTCTGTGCCAGGTCACGGTGCCGTCCTCCTGCCGCCACAGCCGCCAGACGTTAATGCCGTTCTTGTACAGCACCACCTCAAAATAGTTCCCGTAGCGGTAGCATTCGTCCTCGCACAGCTCCAGATCCTCGGAGAAGATGAGCAGAGGCGCGGCCATACCCGAAAAGGAGCAGCGGGTGGTGACCTTGGTGCCGAGGGGGAAGGACTGCCGCGTCATGAGGGACAGGTAATCGTATCCGTCGGGCATGGCGGGGTTTTCGGGGTTCTCGATGCAGTCGGGGAGCTGGGTGAAGCGGTTGGTATAGGGAAAGCGGTGGGTGTAGGCATGGGTGAGGGCGGACTCATCCCAGGCGGATTTTTGAAAGCTGAATTGCATGATAGGTCCTTTCTCGCGGTATCGCGGTGGGGCTTTCTTTCATTATATCACAAAAACGGCGGGATTACAAGAGGGAAGTGATGATTCCATGAGAAAAAGCCGCCCTCAACCGAGGACGGCTCTTCGTACAAGCACTATGGGTGAGACGCAACCCACCCCGCGGGAACGGTATGATGGATTCAGCTGTCCTTCTTGTCCAGCTTTCTCATGATCTGCTCCAGTGCCCTATCAAAGCGGGAGGCGGCAGCCTTGTATTTGGAGGCAAAGCTGTCGGTGTTGGCCTTGACGGCATCGGTAAAGATATTGGACAGACCCAGCTGGGTAAAGTAGTTGGGCATATCGTAAATACGGTTGGTGAACAGGATCTCCAGCATTTCCACAGACTCGGGATCGCGGACGTTCCGACTCTTGAGCAGGGTTTCGTAGTAGGCAGGAGACACCGTGTTGTGGGAGATGATCACGTAGGCCTCCAGGATCCTTCCGAACTCCTCGTTTTTCTCGTTGGTGGTGAGGAAGCTCAGGGTAGAGCCGACGGCGTTCGACCAGGTGTAGTATTTCTCCTGGGACTTGTCATACTTGGGAATGGGCAGGATACCGTAGTCGCTCTCCATGACACCGCTGAATTTGGACAGGGCAGAGGCCGCCTCGCAGAAGAATACGGCGCGGTCCTCCATGAAAACGTCGGTGGATCGCTGACCGTTCTGGGAAACGCCCTTGTAGGTGATGTTCTCCTCATGGTACAGGTGGCGGGCAATGGTCAGCACGTTGGTGGCGCGCTCCATGCGGCCCTCGTCCAGGGACAGAACGGGACGGTCCAGCTCGGTGTCCATTCTCACGTACTGCAGATCCGAGCCGTAGAACAGAATGGAGGGGAGGGTGCCCAGAGCGGCGAGACCGTAGGTGTCCTCGTGATCCCACTTTCCGTCGCCGTTATCCGCGGAAAGGGGCTTGACCAGATTGAGGAAATACTCCAGTGTCCAATCACCGCTGCGCACGGTGGCGTAGGGATCCGAAAGTTGTTTCTCCTCGGCCAGAGCCTTGTTGAAGGCCATGATGTAGGTCACGTCATTGTCCACGATGTTGTGGGCACCGCTCATGAAGAAGACGTTGCCCGCCAGGTTGAAGGCCAGGGTACCTTGATCCCACCACGGACGCTTGAAATCAATGTCGTAAGCCAGATAGTTGCCCAGAAGACCCGTTACCGCGAAGGAGGCGGTCTGGTCGCTGGCGTTGCTGACGAACTGGTAGCTGTCACTGCCCGCCTGGACATCGGCCTGCAGGGCGCCGGGAATGGCCCATACCGACTTGTCGACCTGCACGTAGGTCAGGTTGCAGCGCTCCCCAAAGAGGACGTTGCGCTCGTATACGGCGTTGTTGATGATTCCGCTGGAGAGGGATTGAGACTCGTCGGGGAAGCCCACCAGCTCGGCCGCGAAGCCGCCCAGATCGTTGGCGTAGATGACGGTGAAGTCACCGCCGCCCCAATCGATCTCACCCAGCTCGTCCAGAGCCTCGGCGGCCTCGTCCACCTCACTCTCACTCTCAAGGGAGTCGGAGGACTCGGTAGTGGAATCGGGCGTTTCTCCGTTGCTCCCGCACCCGAACAGAGACAGGAGCATCAAAAGGGCCGCCAGCAGAAGAGACAGAGATCTTGTGACGTGTCGTGTGGTTTTCATAAGCGTACCTCCATGGAAAAATAGTATATGCGGCAACGAAACCGTCAGAAAAAGGGAAGCAAGACGATGCCGCCGCGCGGGGGCATTCAGTCCCGCGGAATGACGTGGGGGATTCTGCCCTCATTATAGCATAAAAAAGGGCAGCTTACAAGGGAAAATGGTTCGTTTTTGTGAAAAAACCTCCATGTAAAAGGGAAAGCCGCCCCTCGGGGCGGCATATAATTTGAACGTATGGTTAGTTGATCGTAGAAAACGCATAATAGACGGTTCCGCTGTAGGGCTTGTTCGGATGGTTCCACGTAACGATCACTTCGTAGAGGAATTTCCCGGGCTTGACCTCGATGGTGCCGTCCTCCACGGGGATCTCCTCGTATGCGTCATAGTCAGAGCTGTTCAGCCGGTACCTTCTCACGGTAATGCTTGTGGGAGCCTCTTCAAGTCTAAGGATGAGGGTACCTTTTTTCGTCATTTTGAGGGAAGGGATCCCCTCCTTACAGTCCAGCGGGTGCATAGTGTCGGTGTTGATCCCCGAGCCCGTGCCGTCATCATTCTCCACCAGCCAGGAGTAGGTCCCTCGCCACGCGGTGACGGTGGCGTTTCCGTCGCTGACCCCCAGATGGGGCGGCTCTGCGGGAAAATTCAATGCTTGGTCGGTCACGCTCCCTCCTTGGGCCGCGGGGACTTCACTTGGGCTTGCGTCGGGCACGGCACACCCCGAAAAGACGGCCAGACAGATCGAAAGGGCTATCAGAATGAGCAGATGCTGTTTCATACGGTTTCCTCCTTTTTGAGTGAAATGATGCAAGTGACTAACAAAAGCGCGGAAATGGCCATGCCTACAGGCGAATAGCATCCTGTGAGCATAGGCGTCAACGAGAACAGAAGTGTCAGGACAGACACTACGCGAAGGGCAATTCGGGCAGAGCGGTTTTCAAAGAATACCGCAATGACGGTGATAACCGCAAGCATACAGGTCAGTACTGCCGTGATCAACGGCCCGAAATGCCCGTGCCCGTACACCATGGGATCGAAATAGGAGAAATGCTCCTCATAGTACCCAAGGGTAAGCTCGGGGGACATATGGGCGAATTCCAGAACGGCCCCGTAGGGTAAAAGCTCCAGTATCAGGGTCAGAATTGTAATCGCCAATAAAAAGAATGATCGTTTCCGCTTGCCCATAGCTTATCTCCCAAGCCCGTCCAGCACCATCCCGATGTAGGTGTCCAGGGTATGATCGTCCCCTCCAGAGATCACGTCGATGACGTACAGATCCCCGCCGTACAGGAATTTGGCCTGCCCGTGAGTCGCCCCGTCAAAAATCATGGAATAGTGGACCGTGATGCCCCCGATCTCCCGAGTCAGCCCCTGCTCCTCGTACCCGCCGATATAGCTGTCCTCCACGCTGTCCTTGTTGAAGATCACGTAGTAATGGACGGTGTCGGTGGTATCTCCGTTTTGATAGGTGGCGCGGATGAGCATCTGCAACGGCTTTTCCAGATCAGCTTGGTTGCCGTCGGGTGCGTCGCAGGAGGCAAAGGAGACCGCGATACTGCTTTTGCCCGCCTTTTCAAGATCCAGACCCGCGTACAGGGTATCATATCCCAATACCTCGTGAACGTCCTCCAGAGATTCAAAGGAATTGGACACGGGCGCGTCACCGTGGGAACCGCCGAACAGGGCGTCCCAAAGTGGCACGATACAGACGGCTAAAACCAGGCAAGCCGCCGCGAGAGAGGCCCATTTGATCCAAGCCCTCTTTCTCTTTCTTCGCGGCATCCCGTCGGGGGCGGCTCGCAGGATCAGCTCGGGATCGATGCCTCCGAGGTTTCGGTAGATATTCATGCTTGTCATAGATCAAAGCCCTCCTTCTCCAAATGCGCCTTCAGCTTTTTTCGGGTGCGGTGCAGAAGGACGGTGACGCTGTTCTCCCGCATCCCATACCTCTCCGCGATCTCAGCCACGGAGCAGGAATACCAGTACCGTTGCAGGAAGATTTCCTGCGTTTTTTCGGGCAGGGAACGAACAAACCGCCCCAAAGCGTCCCGCAAAGCAATGCTCTCGCCGATATCCGCCCCGCTGTCGCTGTCGGGGATGCACTCGGCCAGCTCCTCCAGAACAAGAGGGACCTGTCCGCCCCGCTTTTGAGTGTGGTATTCCTCATAGCGGTCAAGGGAAAGGTGACGGCAGATCATACCGACGTAGGGCTTTAGGGGGTCGGGACGGTTGGGGGGAATGGTGTTCCAGGTCTTGAGGTAGGTGTCGTTGACGATCTCCTTTGCGTCCTCGTGGTCCTCGAGGATGCGATATGCGATGGAATGGCAGTACCGCCCGTACTTTTTATCGGTCTCGGCGATAGCAGACTCCGAGCGCGCGAAATACAGATCCACGATCTGCTGATCTTCCATGATGGTGTCTCCTTTCGGGGTTTTGTTGGTCCTTCATCCTAAATAACGGGAAAACGGTCTCCCGCATTACACATTACAGAAAATTTTTTCAAATTATCCAGATCAGCGCAGGCGAGAAACAGGATCGTACAGAAAAACGGCGAGGATCAGCCCCGCCGTTTTTGAGGTATGTGGGAACGGTCACCCCTCCAGCACATAGGAGAGCATGAGCTTCACCGTATTCTCGATGCCGTCCATGTGGGCCCTCTCCACCCCGTGGCTGGAGTAGACCCCCATGCCAAAGGCGGCGGCACGGAGGTTGTTGCCCCCCTTGATCGCCTGGCTGGCGTCCGACCCGTAGCGGTAGAAGAGATCCACCGCGTAGCCGCACCCCGCCCGCTCGGCGGCGGCGATGAGGCGGTTGGTCAGACTGTAATCGTAGGGCATGGAGGCGTCCTTGGCGCAGATGGTGACGGTCTGCTCCGAGCCGTCGGAATCGGGGCCCAGGATGGCGATATCCACCGCCACGTACTCCGAGATCTCGGCAGGGACGTAGATCCCGCCCAGCCCGATCTCCTCGTAGAAGGAGAAGGCGAAAACGGTATTGTACTTGGGCTTGAGTCTATTCTCGGCCATGTACTTCAGAGCGGCGAAGGAGCAGGCCATGGCGGCCTTGTCGTCGATGAAACGGCACTTGATGTAGCCGTTGTCGGTCACCGTAAAGCGGGGCACGATGGCCACGTAGTCCCCGTTGCGGATCCCCAGCGCGCGGACGGCCTCGGCGGTCTTGACGGGCTGATCCAGCAGCATGAATACCGTATTTTCATTGCGCTCCATGGTCCTGGCGTCGTCAAAGGCGTGAACCGAATGGTGGGCGCAGACCAGCATCCCCGTGAAGGTCTTCCCCCCGCGGGTGTGGACGGTGACGTTCTCCCCCTCCACGTTGGCGAAGTTGATGCCCCCCACCGCGCGAAGCCGCAGAGTGCCGTCGGGGTTGATCCCCCGCACCATGAAGCCCAGGGTGTCGGCGTGGGCGCTGACGCAGACGGTCTTGGAGGTGTCCCGCCCCTCCACCGTGATGTAAGCCGTGTCGCGGTTGTCATAGGTGACGGTGTAGCCCAGCTCGGCGGCAAAGGACTCGATGACGGGCTTGATGGCGTCGTAGTAGCCCACGGGGCTGGGGGTGTCGATGAGGCGGCGCATGGTGGATAGTAGGTAGGAACGGTCGATGTTCATACAGGTTTCTCCTTTGAGTCTTGTATAAAGAGCAACATGACCGTCCCGGAGAAACGGTCATGCTGATGCGTTTATGTTGGGATTACTCCCACTCAATCGTACCGGTAGGCTTGGGAGTCAAGTCAAACAGTACGCGGTTAATGCCTTCGACTTCCGCAGTAATTCTCGCGGTGATCTTGTGCAGCACGGGATAAGGAATCTCCTCAATGGTCGCCGTCATAGCATCCTTGGTATTCACGGCGCGGATGATGGCGGGCCAGCCCTCGTAGCGGCTGTCGTCCTTCACGCCCACGCTCTTGATATCGGGCACGGCGATGAAGTACTGCCACACCTTCTCGGCCAGACCGTTCTTGTCGAACTCATCACGCAGGATGGCATCGGCCTCACGCAGCGCGTGGAGACGGTCGCGGGTGATGGCACCCAGACAGCGGACACCCAGACCCGGGCCGGGGAAGGGTTGACGGTAGACCATGGCGTGGGGCAGACCCAGAGCCTCACCCACGACACGAACCTCGTCCTTGAACAGGAGCTTGATGGGCTCCACCAGAGCGAACTTCAGATCCTCGGGAAGACCGCCCACGTTGTGGTGGGACTTGACGGCCTTCTTGCCCTCGGCCTGCTTGACGCTCTCCAGAATGTCGGGATAAATGGTGCCCTGCGCGAGGAACTCCACACCCTCCAGCTTGCGAGCCTCGTCAGCGAAAACATTGATGAACTCAGCACCGATGATCTTTCTCTTGGACTCGGGATCGCTGACACCCGCCAGCAGATCCAAGAAGCGGTCGGTGGCATCCACGTAGACCAGATTGCAGTCCAGCTCCTTGCCGAAGATCTCAATAACCTGCTCGGACTCACCCTTGCGCATCAGACCGTGGTTGACGTGAACGCAGGTGAGCTGACGGCCAATGGCCTTGATGAGCAGAGCGGCCACGACCGAGGAATCCACACCGCCCGACAGAGCCAGCAGGACCTTCTTGTCGCCTACCTGCGCGCGCACAGCGGCAACAGCCTCCTCAATGAATGCGTTGGCCAGATCAAAATTTACGATGCGCTCCATGGACTCGGGGCGCACGTTGGAAGTAAAGTCGATCATTTGAGAGTCCTCCTTTATGCAAAATCAGTTGGTGTAATTGTCGAAGTAGCCCTGCACAAGCACCACGGGGGTACCCTTGTCGCCCGAGCCGGAGGTCAGGTCGCAGAGGGAGCCGATGAGGTCGGTGAGCTGGCGGGGAGTGGTGCCCTGGGCGGCCATGTTGCCCACCAGAGAGCCCTGAGCCTCCTTCTCGCGGATGGACTTGGAGATCGCCTCGCGGAGAGCCTCACCCGACAGATCCTTGTAGGCGTTGTCAGCCAGGTACTTCAGCTTCAGCTCGTTGGGGGTACCGATCAGACCGTCGGTGAAGGCGGGAGAGACCACGGGGTCGGCCAGCTCCCAGATCTTGCCCTTGGGATCCTTGAAGGCGCCGTCGCCGTAGACCATGACCTCCACGTGCTTGCCGGTGGCGGCCAGGATGCGGGCCTGGATGTCCAGCACCAGAGGCTTGCACTCGCGGGGGAAGAGCTTGACCTTGTCCTCGGTGGACTTGTTGGAGCCCAGCAGACCGTACTTCTCGTTGCAGCCGCTACCGTCGATGGGAGCGTTCATGATCTCGTCCAGACCGCAGACGATCTTGGCACCGTTTGCCAGCAGGATGCGCTTGGTGCGGGCGCGGGTGTGGATGTCGCAGTTGAGGACACAGTCGGTGTAGTTCAGAATGGTCTTGGCCTGGTTGGCGAAGATAATCTCGCACTCGGCACCGCACTCACGGACGAGGTTGCCGTAGTACTCCACGTAGTCCACGCCGGTGAACTCGTGCTTGTTCTCACCGAACAGCTCGCGGTACTTCTCCAGAGACAGCACGTCGGAGTAGGGATTCACCCCTGCCTCGTCGATCTTGTCCAGAGACACCAGCTCGTTGCCCACCTCGTCGGAGGGGTAGGACAGCATCAGCACCACCTTCTTACAGCCCATGGCGATACCGCGCAGGCAGATGGCGAAGCGGTTGCGGGAGAGGATGGGGAAGATGACACCCACCGTACCGCCGCCCAGCTTGGCACGGACGTCGTCGGCGATGTTCTGCACCGAGCAGTAGTTGCCCTGCGCGCGGGCCACGATGGACTCGGTCATGGAGATGACGTCACGGTCACGAAGCTCAAAGCCCTCGGACTTGGCGGCCTCCAGGACGCTCTCGGTGACGATGGCGGCCAGATCGTCGCCCTCGCGGATGATGGGGCAGCGAATACCCCGGGATACGGTACCGACTCTTCTTGTCTGTTCCATAATGTTTATCTCCTCAAAAAAATTTACAGGGTTGGGATAAGACGGGTTGCGACCGGTTGGGAAGGGAAGCGGAGCCTTACGGCGGAAAAGCGCGACTCCTGTGCAGTCATTCGCCTCGGTACAGATCGGCGTACCTGAGCAGCTTGTCGAGGTTCTCACCCGCGTGGATCACGCCGTGGGCCACAGCCCCCAGGATGTCCTCCAAGGTTATGATGTTGTGGATGCGGACACCGTAATCCTTCTCGATCTCATGCTTGGCAGAGAGGGAAGAATGATCGGTCTTCTCCATTCTGTCCACGTAGATGACGATGTGGGAGGGATACCGCCCGATCTCGGCCTTCATGCGATCCAGCACCCGCCGCATGGTGGCACCCGAGGACAGGGTGTCGGTGATGAGGGTCATGTCACGGGAGGCAAGCATATCCTTCTCGGTGATATAGTTCATACAGTAGTGGGAATCCACACCGTATCGACCGAACAGGGTCATGCTTGTGGCGATCAACAGGGGTATCTCCCGCTCATTGACACCTACCAGGCAGTTGGACTCAATGCCGTGCTCACGGATGCACTCGGCGTAGAACTCCCCCAGTCGGGAGATCTGACTGCCCATGCGGTGGTAGCCGCTGTGGATGTAGTAGGGAGAGACTCTACCGTTGCTCAGCGGACGGTCCTCAAAGCGGAGCATACCGTTATCAACCATAAAGCGAATAAACCGCTCCTTGTAGGTCAAGGCATTCAGGCGGTAGCTGAAGAGATCGTCCATGGTGATGCCGAAATAGCGGGCAATGACGGGAAGCACCGAAATATCGGGGACCGATATGTGATTCTCCCATTTGCTCACGGATTGCGCCGAGACCGAAAGCACCTCGGCCAGCTGGGTCTGGGTGATATTCTTGTTCTTGCGAAGGGAACGGATCTTGTCACCGATCAGCAATGACTTCACCTCCTCGATCTCCCACAAATAGTATTATACCACAAACGGCGAAAAACACAAGATATTCATTGTACATTTTTTCTCAACCAACAGGCGAATTCTGAATGCCGTCATAAGCGGAGTATAATCGGACGGGATACAAAATACCACTCTATATTATAGCAACATTCCTCGGATTTTTCAAGAGGTTTGGAAAGAAATCTTTGAAAATGAGAGAAATAATTTGCTGGACGCGCCATTTTTCAGCGCAGATGATCGCACAGGATTTCGGCGTAAATTCTCAAAGTAAATGCAACAGTAGCAAAGGGCTTGCATTTACAATGAGAAATCAGTAGCATTCAGTATGAGAAAAACGCAAAGCAGAAGAAAAGCAACAAGAAAAGAATAGAAAAAGGCATGACGAAAAAGCCTG
>JAZNJA010000144.1:0-2642 GCA_045577755.1 Eubacteriales bacterium | reverse complement strand
AGGCAACTCCTTGGCACACAGAACGACATGGCTACGATCCGACTTGGAAACGGGATTTCGCTGGGTTTAGTACGAAAGGCTCCCCCTCTGGGGGAGCTCCCGCCGTAGGCGGGTGAGAGGGCAACACCCATGGGTTAGCACGAACCAACAGCCCCATAAACCCCAATTTCACAAAAACAAGAATACCCCTTGCAAAATTCCCCAATATGGTTTATAATAATGACAGTATCCGCCCGAGGCCCGAGGCCTTATGCACGACCGGGCCCCGAACACTATAGTATACCATATTTTCTCAATTTGTCAAGTCTTTCTGAAAGGAAATTTCATCATGACCGATACCATCAACGAAGCCCTTGATACCGCCCCCGCCCTTCCCACCGAGGAAAAAACCACCGCTACAGAGACCGCCGCCGCATGGGTATGCCCCGACTTCAAGGTCTCGGGGGTGTTCTCCTCCCACATGGTCCTCCAGCGCGAGAAGCCCATCAAGGTCTGGGGCTTTTCGGATACCCCCGGCTCCCGCGTGGCGGGGTGCTTCATGGGGGAGACCGTCACCGCCACCGTGGGCGAGGACAACCGTTTTACCCTGACCTTCTCCTCCCACCTCACCGAGTGTGACCCCCAGATCATGGTCATCTCCGACGATCGCGGCCACACCGTGACCTTTGAGGACATCCTCGTCGGTGACGTCTGGCTCATCGGCGGTCAGTCCAACGCCGAGCTGACCCTGGGCCCCTGCATGGCCCTCACCCCCAGCATGGACTTCTACGAGGGGGATAACTTCCGCCTCTTTGCCCAGTACCAGAGCTACCCCTACACCCACCAGGACCTCTGCGCCACCCCCCAGCCCGACGTCATCAACCCCGACTGGTGCTGGAAGAGACCCGACAGGGAAGCATCCCTGAATTTCTCGGCCATGGGCTGGTACTTTGCCCATGAGGTCATCAAGCACATCGGCATCCCCCTGGGCATGGTCATGATGGCGGCGGGCGGTGCCTGCGTCCGCGAGCTGCTCCCCATGGAGCTGGCCCATGGCGAGGGCTACTTCTTCGGTGCCAACGTCCAGGAGGGCGGCTACTACAACACCCTTATCCACCCCTGGCTGGGTCTGCCCTGCAAGGCCATGCTCTTCTTCCAGGGCGAGAGCGAGGGCGGCGATCGTACCTTAGCCGAGAAGTACGCCTACGAGCTGGCTCTGCTGGTGGCCGACGAGCGGGCCCGCTTCGGTCAGGATTTCCCCTTCTACAACGTCCAGCTGTCCGACTACCGAGACGAGGGCACCCGGTTCTTCCCCTGGCACGATATCATCCGCATCCAGCAGCATAAGGCTCTGTCCATCATCCCCAACTCCACTCTCACCGTGGACATGGATCTGGGCGCTCCCGAGGACTGGCCCGATTGGGCACACTCCCCCCGCAAGCTGGAGCTGGGTGAACGACTGGCCCTCCTGGCCCTGGCCAAGGAGTACGGCATCGGCCGCGAGACCGAGTGCTCCTCCCCTCGCCCCGTCATGGCATCTCTGTCGGGCGACCGTACCAAGATCGTGGTGGAGTTCACCGACATCGCCGCGGGCCTCATCGTCAGCGGCCATAATCCCGCCGACAGCTACGGCATGGAGGTGCAGGGCTTCACGGTGGGCGACTACGACCACCGTACCCCCGCCCACGCCACCGTTACCTCCCGCCACGCCGTCACCGTGGACATCCCCGCCGAGGTGCTGGCCGCCGCCGAGGCTGATCCCGACAATGTTGGGGCCATCATGGGTCAGGTCAATTACGGCTTCTCCCTGCGGATCACCCCCGAGAACGCCGATCTGAGGGGCGGGAATAACCTGCCTGCTATGGCGTTTTCCATGAGCGTGGCGGGGGTATGAGCGTGGGATCTCACATTGAAGCCCTGATCCTCTCCCCCGACTTCGCCTACCTGAGGCCGTGGTTCTACCAAGAGCCCCACGCCCTTCGCTGTGAGCTGGGGCAAGGCGATGACACCGAGACCTATATGCACAACGCATACCGCCGCGCCAAGGAGATCTTCGCCATCCTGTTCCCCGACGTCCAGCCCGACGCGGTGATCTTCGACCGCTTTACCTACAAGCAGTCCTGTCACGATCGCTACGCCCACAAGGAGCGGGCCTTCCTTGAACGCATGACCGCCCGCCGCCACGTCATAGTCCCCGACCTCCGCACCTATGAGGATGAAGATGGTGAAGAAGAAAAGACCTACACCCGCGACCGCGTGGTCAGCTACCGAGACGCCGAGGATTTCCCCGTCCACCGCCTGATCCGCCGTAACATTTGGGAACAACACCTCGCCCCCGTGGGCTTCGTCTCCTTTGAAAACGAGTGCATCCTCTCCATCTATGACGACCGCGGGTGCGACGTTGTTTTTGCTACCCAAGAAAAGCTCCGTGAACTGTATCCTTTCCTGAAACCCTATTTTCTGGCATACGACGCCGAGGAGATGGCGCAGAGGTACGGCGAAGAATGATCCAATTGTAACGGTTTCGTAAGCTTCAAATTTGGGTTTATCGGTCTGACGGAGCAGAGTGGAATTGGGTAGGGTGACCCTCATCCACCGCTATCGCGGTCCCCCTTCCCCCGAGGGGAAGGTATTCGGCTCGTGTTTATCGTTATCCCTGAAAA
>JAZNJA010000143.1:0-24793 GCA_045577755.1 Eubacteriales bacterium | reverse complement strand
GGAGGACGTCGATGTAGGTGGTGGGGGAGGTGGGGATGTGCATGGGGCACTCCTTTCGTGGTGAGATACAAGATACAAGATACAAGATACAAAACGGGAGGAAACGCGGAAGTCTACGTATATCTTGTATCGGCCGAGCTTGCTCGGCGTGTATCTTGTATCTTTGTATCTTAAAACTGCATAGTCATCTGATCCGTCTCATTGACTCCGTCCAAGACGTGATTCTGCCGCAGAATATCCACCACGGCGGACGTGAGCTTGGCGCGGGTCTTGAGATCCTCGATGGAGAAGAAGGGCTCCTGCTCTCTTGCGGCCACGATGTTGGCGGCGGCGTTCTCGCCCAAGCCTGCCAGGGCCGAGAAGGGGAGGCGGATCTTGCCGTTTTCGGGGACGTACTCGTCGGCGGTGGACTTTTCCAGGTCCACGGGGAGGAAGCCGATGCCTCTCGCGTAGGCCTCGTTGACCAGCTGGAGGACGGGGAGGCTCTGGGTCTCCTTGGGGGAGGCCTCGTTCTTCTGGGAGCGCTTGTCGATGTCGGCGATGTAATCAGCCACCGCCTTTTTGCCCTTCATGACCAGGGCACCGTCAAAGCCCAGGGGCTGGACCGTGAACATGGCGCAGTAGAAGGCCAGGGGGATATGGACCTTGTACCAGCCCAGGCGGATGGCCGACATATCGTAGGCGGCGGCATGGGCCTTGGGGAACATGTACTTGATCTTCTTACAGGAGGCGATGTACCAATCGGGGACGTTTGCGTCCCGCATCTCCTGCTCGAACTCGGGGGTCAGTCCCTTGCCCTTACGGACCATCTCCATGATCTTGAAGGCGTGGGATTTCTCCACGCCGTAGCGGATGAGGGCCAGCATGATGTCGTCTCGGGTACCGATGACCTCCGAGATGGTACAGGTCTTGTTGGCAATCAGCTCCTGGGCGTTATTGGTCCAGACGTCGGTGCCGTGGGAGAGACCCGAGATCTGGAGCAGGTCCGAGAAGGTCTGGGGCTTACATTCCTCCAGCATCTTGATGACGAAGCGGGTACCCAGCTCGGGGAGGCCCAGAGTTCCCAGGGGACAGCCGATGTCCTCGGGGGAGGCGCCCAGGGGCTTGGTTCCTAAGAACAGCTCGTAGATGGAGCGGTCGTTCATGGGGACGTCCAGGACCGAGGTGTCGGAGTACTTCTCCAGGTACTTGTATTTCGTCGGCATATCGTGGCCCAGCTCGTCCAGCTTCAAAAGGGTATCGTGGAGGTACTCGAAGGTGAAGTGGGTGGTGACGATATCCGAGTTGGGATCGTCGGCGGGGTGCTGGACGGGGCAGAAATCGTAGATCTCCAGGTGCTTGGGGACCACCACGATACCGCCGGGGTGCTGGCCCGTGGTGCGCTTGACGCCGACGCAGTGGGCGGAAAGGCGGTTGACCTCGGCACGGTTGACGCTGATCTTCTTGTCCTCCAGGTACTTCATAACGAAGCCAAAGGCGGTCTTCTCGGCGACACCGCCGATGGTTCCCGCGCGGAAGACGTTCTCGGCGCCGAACAGCTCCTCGGTGTACTTGTGGACCTTGCCCTGGACCTCGCCCGAGAAGTTCAGGTCGATATCGGGAGATTTGTCGCCGTAGAAGCCTAAGAAGGTCTCGAAGGGGATGTCGTGGCCGTCGTAGTTGAGCTTGCGGCCGCAGTTTGGGCAGGTCTTGTCGGGGAGGTCAAAGCCCGAGAAGACCTTCCGCTCCTTGGCGGTATCGAAGTCGGAATACTTACAGTCGGGGCACCAGTAGTGGGGCGGGAGGGGGTTGACCTCGGATATGCCCGCCAGGTTGGCCACGACGGATGAGCCGACGGAGCCGCGGGAGCCGACGAGGTAGCCCTGGGATTCCGAATATGCCACCAGCTTCTGGGCAATCATGTACAGCACCGCGAAGCCGTTTTTAATGATGGAAGGAAGCTCGCGCTCCAATCTGTCCTGCACGATGTGGGGGAGGGGGTCGCCGTAGCGGGACTTGGCGGTCTCGTAGCAGATGCGCTCCAGATCCTCGTTGGCGCCCTCCATTTCGGGGTTGAAGGTGCCCTTGGGGAAGGGGCGGATGCCGTCCTCGATCATGTCGGCGATCATATTGGTGTTGGTGACCACCACCTCAAAGGCCTTTTCCTCCCCGAGGTAGGAGAATTCCTCCAGCATTTCCTCGGTGGTGCGGAGGTAGAGGCCGCTGTCGCGGTCGAAGTCCTTGAACTTCATGCCCGCCTGGAGGATCTTGCGGTAGACGTCGTCCTCGGGGTTGAGGAAGTGGGCGTCGCAGGTGGCCACCACGGGCTTGCCGTACTTCTCGCCCAGGGCCACCACCTTGCGGTTGAGGTCCCGCAGCTCCTCGTCGTCCTTGAACTTGCCCTCGGCGATCATGAAGCGGTTATTGACGATGGGCTGGATCTCCAGGTAGTCGTAGAACTTGACGATCTCGGCGATATCCGCGTCGGGGCGGTTGTCGATGATGGCCCGCATCAGCTCACCCGCCTCGCAGGCAGAGCCGATGATGAGGCCCTCGCGGTGCTTTTCCAGCTCGGTCTTGGGGATACGGGGGTTACGGCGGTAGTATTTTAAGTAACTGTAGGAAACCAGCTTATAGAGGTTCTTCAGTCCCGTGGGGTTCTTGACCAGGATCACCTGGTGGTAGGGACGGAGCTTCAAGGGGTCGGTCTTCTCGGCCATCTCGCTGACCAGCTTCTCAAAGGTGCGGACGTCCTGCTCGTCCAGATCGCGGAGCATACAGAAGTAGATGGCGGCCAGCATGGCGGCGTCGTCGCAGGCGCGGTGGTGGTTGAAGTCGCCCAGGTTGTAGTGTCCTGCCACGGTATCCAGCTTGTGGTTCTTCAGGTCGGGCAGAAGGAAGCGGGCCAGGGCCAGGGTGTCCAGGTAGGGGTTTTTGAATTCCATCCCCTGTCGGACGGCGGCGGCGCGGATGAAGCCCGTATCAAAGTCGGCGTTGTGGGCGATGAGAAGCATCTCCCCGCCCGTGTCGGAGCGTTTGCCCACGAAGTCGAAGAAGGCCTTCAGGGCCTCGGCCTCGGAGGGGGCATCCTTGACCATGTCGTCGGTGATGCCCGTGAGCTTCACGATCTCCTCGGGGATGGGCATTTCGGGGTTGACGAAGGTGTTGAAGGTATCCAGGACTTGTCCCTCTCGGATCTTCACCGCGCCGATCTCGGTCATGCGGCAGTTCTGGACCGAGAGGCCCGTGGTCTCGATATCGAAGACCACCGCTTCCCCGCTCATGTGGCCGGGACATTCGCCGTAGAGGGCGGAGGCGGTGTTGTTGACGAAGTAGGCCTCCATACCCCAGATAACCTTTTGGCCGATCTTCTCGGCGGTGAGCATGGCGTCCTGGTAGGCCTGGACGTTACCGTGGTCGGTGATGGCGATGGCCTTATGCCCCCACTTATTGGCCTGCTTGACCAGGTCCGAGGGGGGGATGACGGCGTCCATGGAGGACATCTGGGTATGGACGTGGAGCTCCACACGCTTCTGCTCGGCCTTGTCCTTGCGGGCAGAGCGGGAGATCTTGGCGATGGCGTTGTGGTGGAAGAGGAGGTCGGGGCCCTCGGTCTTATCTCTTCGCATTTCCCGCTTGGTGTAGCCCCGCATGGCCACCACCGCGCCGTTGGACACCACCTTGCAGATGGCGTCGGCGTCCTCGGGGAGCACGCCGGTACAGCGGACCTCCAGAGAAGCGGAATTATCGGTGATGTCAAAGGTAATATTGAATTTATCGCCCTGTCTGGTAGGCTCCTTGGTGAAGCCGAAGACCTCGCCCAGCACCACAATGTTGCGCATGGGCTTGTCGATGGCGGACAGGGGGGTGGGGATGATATCGAACTCACCGCCCACGGCGTACTCGGGCTGGGAGATATCGAAGTCCATGAAGCCGATCTTGACCCGACCGTTCTCCACGACGGGGGTCTGCACCGCGCCGCTTCCCTCGCCGTAGAGGGTCTGGACACGGGGGAGGATCTCGACCGGCTCAGCGGGCTTAGCAGACTGCTGACCCTGCTGCTCGGCGGCTCTGCGCTCGGCCAGAGTCATGGAATACTGGCGGTCAGCCTCCATGATCTGCTTGTCCATGGCGGCCAGCCGCTCGGCCTGGCTCTGCTCCATCATCTCGTCGCTGAAGTCCTCGGCGATCTCAATGCTGACCGTAATATCCAGCCCGAACTCGCTGTGCAGGATACGCCCCATGATGTCGGGGGTATGGGCGTTGCGGATGAGGCTTATGCCCGCCTCGGAAAAGGGGATGCGGATGATGAGGGTATTTTCCTTCAGCTCATAGCGGTACGTACGGAAAAAACCCCGCGCCACAACGCCGACACGCTCGGTCTCCTTCAGGAGCTCGGGGACGTAGTCGGCAGAAAACAGCTCTGCGGGGTAATGAGGTAAAAATTTGACGTAGTTCAGCTCGTAGGCCTCGGCGACCTGCTCCTCGATGCGGTAGAGCTCCTCCTTCTCCACCAGGCGGGGGAAGTCCAGCTCCATCTGGAGGGCGCGGTTTTCCTTATCGGCGCGGGTCACGGGGTTCTTTGCCTGCTCCAGGATGGCGCGGGCGGTGGAATCGGGGGTATAGCGGTTGAGTATTTCCAGTACGGTCTTCATAGTCGTAATTCTCTTTCTTTTTTTGCGGGGGGTGGCGTCCCGCGTGTCTGTTTTAAATGTTAGTTTGGATAATTTCAAATTTGGGTTTATCGGTCTAATTCGTAATTCATAATTCGTAATTCGTAATGAATGAAACATTTTGCCGTTGGCAAAATGTGATCTTATGGTAAGGGAAAGTTCATCTCGCTCAATATGGCGAAATTCCAATTGATGGACAACGAATTTTGAGTGTACGTTCCGTTCTGGAAACAATTAACTATGCTTTCGTTTCAGCGAAAGCTTTCCTCAATTACGAATTACGCATTACGAATTACGAATTCGGTCGCACACCGCTAAACTGCAATTTACCGTTTCATTTCCTTCAGCTTTCCGATCAGGGTGGGAATGATCGCATCCTCGGGGATCTTACAGATGATCTCCCCCTTGGCAAAGAGCAGCGCTTCCCCCTTGCCTCCCGCGATACCGATATCGGCCTCGCGAGCCTCTCCGGGGCCGTTGACGATACAGCCCATGAGAGCAACCTTCACGGGGAGGGTATCCAGCCCCTCTGCGCGGACGGCCTGCTCAAAGCGAGCATGGAGGTCGATGAGGTCGATCTTGGTACGGCCGCAGGTGGGGCAGGAGACGATCTGGAGGCCGCATTGGCCTTCCACCTCAAGGGCGTTGAGGATCTTGCGAGCGGCGGCGATCTCGGCCACGGGGTCGGCGGTGAGGGAGACACGGAAGGTATCGCCGATGCCGTCACAGAGGAGGGCACCGATGCCCGCGGCGGATTTCACCAGGCCCATCTCGGCGCCTCCCGCCTCGGTGACGCCCAAGTGGAGGGGGTAGGGACAGGACTTGGCCAACAGGCGGTTGGCGGCGATCATATTCGGCACCGTGGAGGCCTTGATGGAGATGACGATGTTTCTGTAGTCGTACTTCTCCAGCAGGGCGGCGTGGTACAGGCCGCTCTCGCAGAGGGCCTCGGGGGTGGGGGAGCCGTACTTCTGCAAAATATGCTTTTCCAGAGAACCGCTGTTGACCCCGATGCGGATGGGAATATTTTTCGCCTTACAGGCATCCACCACGGCCTTGACCTTGCCGTCGTCCCCGATGTTACCGGGGTTGGTGCGGATCTTGTCCACGCCGTACTCGGCGCATTTCAGGGCGACCTTGTAGTCAAAGTGGATATCCGCCACGATGGGGGTAGTGATTCCCTCCTCCTTGATGGCGAGGATGGTCCCCGCCGCCTCGACGTCGGGGACGGTGATGCGGACGATATCGCACCCTGCCGAGGCCAGGGCCTTGATCTGGGCGATGGTAGCCTCGGCGTCGTGGGTGTCGGTATTGGTCATGGACTGGATGGCGATGGGGTTTCCGCCACCGATGGTGACCTTGCCGATCCTCACCTCGGGGGTGGGTCGACGGATAGAGTTATAGTTCATAGTGTACCTCTGTCAGAAGAGCTGGAAGAGATCCTTGAAGGCGATCACCGCCGTGGCCATGAGCAGAAGGGTCATGCCCAGGCCGTGTACCGTGGCCTCGAATTTTTGGTTGACGGGCTTACCGAAGCGCAGGATCTCGATGATGCGGAAGAAGACGCGGCCGCCGTCCAGGGCGGGGAGCGGGAGCATATTCATGACGCCCAGGTTCATGGCGATGAGGGCGAAGAGGTAGAGGATATTCCAGAAGGCCATGGGCTGGGAGGCCACGTCGGCCACCGCCGAGGACACCCCGATGGGGCCCGACATGGAGGCCAGGGTGAAGCGCCCCGAGATGATACCTCCGATGGAGTCGAAGACCATTTTGATGGAGGACAGGGAGCGGTACCAGGTGGTCTTCAGGACGTTGCCGAGGGTAGACTCTCCCGCCAGGACGTAGAAGTCCATGCTGCCAAGCTCAATGCCGTCCTCCATGCCCGAGGGGAACATGACCCGCGGAATGAGCAGCTCCTTCCCGTCCCGCTCCACCACCACGTCCACGGGCTTGTAGCCGTTGAACATGATCTCGTAGGAGAGGTCGTAGCCTGTGTGGACCTTGACACCGTCCACGCGGATAATGCGGTCCCCTTCCTCCAGGCCCGTGACGTAGCTGGAGGCGCCAGGGGTGAACTCGGCGATGGTGGTGGAGGGGAGCTTATAACCCGCTATGGTCATGCCGCTCACCAGGATCAGCATAGCCAAAGCGCCTGTGAGGACGTTCATAGCCGCGCCCGCCACCAGGATGATGAGGCGCTGCCAGGGGTTTTTCTTATTGAAGGCGTTGGGGTCGTTCTCCTCCCCCTCCTTGTCCTCGTCCTCGCCCGCCATGGAGACGTAGCCGCCGATGGGGAACAGGCGGAGGGAATACTGGATGCCCGTCTTTTGGGACTTGAAGCCCACGAGCTTCTTGCCCATGCCCAAAGAAAACTCGTAGATGGTGACCTTGCAGGCGCGGGCGGTCAGGTAGTGGCCCAGCTCGTGGACGAAGATGAGGATGCCCATGAGGAAGAGGGTCAGGGCGAGATAGAGTAGGGTGCGTAGGATAGCCATAATCGGTTGGAATTACCTCCAAAGGGTAGAGATGGTGGGTTTTCAGGGATTCAGGAGCCGCTTGGCGGTCTCGCGGGCCAGTGCGTCGGCCTCCATGAGACGGTCGTAGGTGTGCCAGGCGGCGGTATGGGACAGATCCTCCACCACGCGGGTGACCAGCTCGGGGATCTGACAGAAGCGGAGGGCATCGTGCAGGAAGGCGGCCACGATGATCTCGTTGGCGGCGTTGAGGACACAGGGGAGGGCGCCCCCCTTTGCGATGCAATCGCGGGCGAGGGCCAGAAGGGGGAAGACCTCGGTATCGGGACGACCGAAGGTGAGCTTGCCCAGGGCGAAGAGATCGGCCTGCTTGAGGGTCCCCTCGGCGGGAAGGCGGCGGGGATGGGTCAGGGCGTACTGGACACAATGGCGCATATCCGGCACCGACATCTGGGCGATGATGCTATGGTCAATATATTCCACCATGGAATGGATCATGCTCTCGCGGTGGACGATGACCTCCACCTTTTCGGGCGCGACGCCGAACAGATGCACCGCCTCAATGACCTCGAAGCCCTTGTTCATGAGGGTTGCCGAGTCCACCGTGATCTTGGCCCCCATCTTCCAGGTGGGGTGGGCTAAGGTCATGGCCTTGGTGACGGTCTGAAGCTGTTCTTTGGTATAGCCGTAGAAGGGGCCGCCCGAGGCGGTCAGCAGGATGCGGCTGATCTCATCGTGACGCCCCGCGCGCAGACACTGGAAGATGGCGCAATGCTCGGAGTCCACGGGAAGGATGGTGGTTCCCTTCTCGCGGGCCAGGGACATGACCAGCTCGCCGCCCACCACCAGGGATTCCTTGTTGGCCAGGGCCAGCTTGTGTCCCGCCTTCAGGGTCTCCAGGGTAGGCAGAAGTCCCGCCTCGCCTAAGATGGAGTTCTCGGCGGTGATGCCCAGAGGGTTGTCGGTCTTGACGGCGTGGAGGGCTTCGGTGATGCCCGCAAAGCCCGACAGCACGCGGGTAGAGGTATCCGCCACCCGGGCGCGGAGGTCGGAGGCAGCGGTCTCGTCGGTCATGACCGCGAAGTCGGGGCGGAATTCTCTGATCTGGGTCTCCACGGTCGCGACACTCCTGTGAGCGGTAACGGCGCGGACGGGGATGCTATGGGCGCGGGCTACGTCGATCGCCTGCTCGCCCACAGAGCCTGTGGAGCCCAGGACGATGAGATCGGGATAGTTGGGATTGTTGTTCATGAAAGTACTCCGTCAGATGCCCAGCATGGTGAAGACCATGAAGGACACGGTCAGAATGATGGACACGGCCAGGACCGAATCGAAGCGGTCCAGAACGCCGCCGTGACCGGGGAAGATCTTGCCGAAGTCCTTGATGCCGTACTTACGCTTGAGCAGGGACAGGGACAGGTCGCCGATCTGGGAAACGATGGAGACTAAGAAGCCCACGATGGCCATAGCCACCACGGGAATGGTGTTGCCGCCGTCTGCCACCCAGAAGCGGTTGTAGAGCAGAGCGAAGCCCACGAAGGACAGGGTGCAGAAGACCATACCGCCCACAGCCCCCTCCACCGTCTTCTTGGGGGAGACGTCGGGGATGAGCTTGTGACGGCCCAAAAGCATTCCTGTGAAGTAAGCGAAGGTATCGGTGACCCAAGCGCCTACGAAGGCCAGGAGGTAGAAGTACCCGCCTCCGTCGATGGTATCGTGGATATAGACCAGACCGCCAAAGCCCACCAGCGTATAGATCCAAAGCATCATGACCGTGCTGACGTCGCGGATATCCGCCTTTCCATGGGAGAACACGGCGGCGGCCAGCAGGTACAGCAGTGCCACCAGGACGGCGAGCACCACTGCCGTGACGCCCTGCTTTGGCAAGTAGCGGAGAGCGAAGGGCATGGCAGCGGACACAAGATACAGGGGAGCGGACACCCACAGATTCTTATGTAATCCCACGCAGTGCAGCACCTCGTAGGCAGAGATGACACCAAAGACCGCGACGGCAATGGGCAGCACCACCGTATTCGCGAAGAAGAGAATGGGAAGCAACACGAAAACGAAGGCGATCACACCTGTCAGAATACGTTTCAACATAGATGAATACCTGTCTTTCTGTGGTTTGGGTTCAAAGCCCACCGTAGCGGCGCTTGCGAGAATAGAAATCGCGGATGATCTCATCCACGTCGGCGGGGGTCATGTCGGGCCAGAGCTTATCGGTGAAGTAGAACTCGGAATAGGCCGCCTGCCAGAGCAAGAAATTGGAGATCCGCAAATCTCCCCCCGTGCGGACGATGAGGTCGGGGTCGGGACAATGGGAGGTATAGAGGGAGCGGGCGATATCCGCCTCGGTGACCTCCTGCTTTCCTTCGGCCATGAGCCGGTTGCAGGCGTTGACCAGCTCGGCGCGGCCGCCGTAATTGATGGCGATGTTCATGACCTGGGGATGCTCGGGGTTGAGGGCCTCCACCTCGACGATCTTCTCCCGCAGGGCGGGGGTCAGCACCGAGAGGTCGCCCAGGAACTTGAAGTGGTTATGGTACAGCTGATAGTCCCGCTTGATCTCCTCCAGATAGCTGTCGAAAATGGCCATGATGGCGGCTACCTCGTGCTTGGGGCGCTTCCAGTTCTCGGTGGAGAAGGCGTAGACCGTGACCGCCTCAAAGCCAATGTCACAGCAGTAGATACAGACCTTTTTGAAGGTGGCGGTGCCTACCTTGTGTCCGTACTCGCGGGGGAGGCCTCGCTTCTTCGCCCAGCGGCCATTGCCGTCCATGATGAAGGCGATATGGCGAAAACGCTCATCCAGCACGGGGGTCTCGGGGGTCTCGGGCTTGATCTTGGGGGTGAAAAAGGGCATAGAGCGATCCTTTCTTGAGGTAAGAGGTAAGCGTGAAGAGGTATGCGGTCAGGCGCAAATCCTTCGGATTCGTCCATCAAACGTATTCTGAACGGAGGAAACCGAAGGGATCCCTCCTCACTTCTTCACGATTACTCATCACCGATTACTTGACAGAAAGGGCGGGCTATATCGCCCGCCCCTCGCGTTGTATTGTTTTTTGAATCGGGCGTGACCTCAGATGGCCATGAGCTCCTTCTCCTTGGCGGCGGTCAGCGCGTCCACCTTCTTGATGTACTTATCGGTGACGTCCTGGATAGCCTTCTCGGCGTCCTTGACCTCGTCCTCGGTCATGGTGCTGTCCTTCTTGGCCTTCTTGGTCTCGTCCATGGCGTCGCGGCGGATGTTACGGAGGGCCACCTTGGCCTCCTCGCCCATGCCCTTGACCTGCTTGGCCAGGGCCTTACGGCGTTCCTCGGTGAGCTGGGGGAAGATCATACGGAGTACGGTACCGTCGTTCTGGGGGTTGATGCCGATGTCGGACATCTGGATGGCCTTCTCCATGGCCTTCAGGGTGGACTTGTCGTAGGGGGTGATGACCAGGGTGCGGGCATCCGACAGGGAGATGGCGGCCATATCCTTGATGGGGGTGGCGGAGCCGTAGTAGTCGAAGGTCACGCGGTTGAGCACGCCTGCGTTGGCCTGGCTGGCGCGGACGTCGGCGAGGTTGTTCTCGTAGGCGGTAATGGCCTTGTCCATTCTTCCCTCAAGGGTCTTGGTGTTGTACTTCATGGCGGTGTTTCCTTTCTATGTTCCTGTGTTTTGTTGTTTTTGTTATTGCGGACCGTCGGGGACGCCGGTCCCTACAAGAGATGCTTGCTTTGCGGACCGTCGGGGACGCCGGTCCCTACATGGGTAGGCTTAATTGTGCATCCGCGTGCCCACGGGCTCGCCCATGACGGCGCGGTAGATGTTCTCGGGATCGGCGAGACCAAAGCCGTAGGCCTCGATGTTGTTGTCCTTGCAGAAGATCACGGCGGACATATCGAAGGCGCGGAGGTTCTTGTCCAGGATCTCGTCGTAGGTCACGTCGTAGATGGGGGTGGCGGTGGGGTCCTTGCGGGGGTCGGCGGTGTAGAGGTAGTCGATATTCTTGGCCATGAGGATGGCGTCGGCACCGATCTCGGCGGCGCGGAGAGCGGCTCCCGTGTCGGTGGAGAAGTAGGGAGAGCCCGTACCACCCGCGAAGATGCAGATCTTGCCCTCCTTCAGGAGTCGGTCGGCGTGGCGGGAGGTGTAGTGGTCGGCGTAGGTGTCCATCTCCACGGCGGACATGACCACGGCATCCATGCCGTTACGGATGAAGGCATCGCACAGGGCGATGGAATTCATGGTGGTGGCCAGCATACCCATGTGGTCGGCGCGGGCTCTCTGCATACAGGCCGCGCTCTGGGCGCCGCGCCAGATGTTACCGGCACCTACCACGATGCCGATCTCAACCCCGGCGGCCAGGCACTTCTTCAGGACGGCGGCGACTTGATCGATAAATGTAAAATCCAGGATGGAGTCCTTCTGCCCGTTGGCCAGGGCTTCACCCGAAAGCTTGAGGAGAATTCTGCGATATTTCGGTTGCTGATTCATGGGACATCACCTCATTTTGTAGATTCATACTATTATACTATAAATCCTAACAAATGTATACAGTTTTTTTGTGAACATTCCGTATTTTCCCGATTTTTTTCGGGATAACGGCTCACTCGGTGACTGTGAAGGTGATATCGAAGGCATGATCGCCCAGCTTTAAGGTGACCTTCCCTTCTCCGAGCTTGCCCGTGGGCAGGACGTTGCCGTCGGGGCGGATCTCGATGAGGTCGGGGGCAAGGTTTTCATAGGTCACGCCGTCGTCGCCGCAGACCTCAAACCAGGTGCCGTCGGCGTAGGTGGCCAGGCCGCGGAGCTGCTTCATCTCCCGCTTTTGGAGGGAGGCGGCGTACCTTGTGATGAGGGGGGTGAAGGAGGTGACGGTCTTTTCGGGGTGGGGCTTCCAGTCGGGATCCACGTGGGGGCGGGTATTGTCCACGTAGGCAAGGAACTCACAGAGCAGACCCTTGTAGGCGGCGCGGACGTAGGTGTAGCCCTCGGAGACACCCGTGGCCTTGCCGTTCTCAATGGAGAGGATGGCGGGGTCATAGTCAAAGTAGGTGACCTCTCCCTCTACGGGGCGCATGGAATAGGTGACGTTGCCCGTCATCATGGGGATCGCCAGGGTCTCCCCCACGGCGAGGCGGCGGAAGTGGGGCTTTCTCAAATAGAGCATGGAGGGGCTGAACTCGGTGGGATCGTCGATCTTCTCGATCTCGTGGTGGAGGTTCTGAAGGTCGCTCTCATCGTAGAAGTCCTCATCCATAGCCTCGAAGGAGTAATCGTGGATGCGGGTGCCCCAGCAGCCCCACTTGTTGCCGTAGGCGTAGGCCAGGAGCAGAGTGTCCCCCGACTTGATGTGGTGCTGTGCGTCGCCGGAAATGCCGCAGTTGTGGCACATCCAGCCGGTATTGACCTTGATGTTATTGACACGGGTATAGCGGAGGCCGTCGTCGGACTCGTAGACGGCGAGGATGCTGTTCTCCGAGAAGCGGCGGTCGGTGGAGAGGGCGATGAACTTCTGCAGATCCTCGCAGTAGACCACATCGTAGGAATCGTTGCCGCCGCGGGGACGCTTGACCGCCACGCCCTGCCGGATCACCTTCCCCGGCCAATTCTCATCGGTCACATCGGCGGTGGCCACGCGGGTCTCGTAGATGGGGTGGCCATCCCGGTCCTTGGAGGTCCAGGTGTAGTAGATATAGATGGTCTCATCCTTGATGACAAAGGAGAATTCCCCCGCGCCCCAATTGTGCCAGTCCTCGTCGTAGTAGATAACGGGAGCGGGCTTACCCTGCCAATGGAGGGTGCCGTTGGCCGTCTCGCGGTGCTCGCCCCAGCCGTCGCCGCACCACCGCTCGAAGGGGCCCGTGGGGGACTTGGAGCGGCCGATGAAGCCGTTGTTGCAGACACCGCCGCCGTTGGCGAAGACGGTGGAGGTGTAGCCAATGTAGTACCACTCGCCGTACTTGATGACGGCGGGATCGCAGACCGAGAACCAGTCCATGGAGTCGGCCACGGGGTACATGACCACCCGCTCGTCGGTCCAGGTCTTGCCGCCGTCCTCGGAGCGGCGGTAGGTGAACCAGTCGGCCTCGTAGCAGTCACCGGGGGAGGCGAACCAGGCGTGGCAGACCCCGTCCTCCACCATGATGGTGGGGCCGTAGCGGTAGCCCCAGGACTGGGACTTGCGGGGCATGTAGATGTCGCGGCCTGCGTCGGGGAGGAGGAGCTTGAAGTGGCTTTTCATGGTATGTACCTTCCTTTCGGAATAAATTTCAAATTTTGGAGTCATGAACTGAATTCGTAATGCGTAATTCGCAATTCGTAATTATGAAGACCGTCGGCCTACGTAAGGGCCAAGCCGATCTCGGTCATCCGATCACCGCAAGCTTCACCGAACCCGTTCTCTTCATTACGCACTACGAATTACGCATTACGAATTACGAATTACGAATTATCATTCGTCCTTCCAGACAAAGTGGTAATTAATGGATTCCCCTCCGTCCACGAGGATGCTCTGCCCCGTGCAGAAGGTGTTGACCACGGTGAGAAAATATGCCCAATCCGCCATTTCCTCGGGGGTGGCCCACTTTTTCAGGGGGGTCTCGTTCATGATCTGCGCCCAGAGGTCCGGGTCGTTCATGACACATTCGTTGAGGGGAGTCAGCACACCGCCGGGGTCCAGGCTGTTGCAGGTGGCACCGTAGGGCGCTACCCGCATGGCCACGTTCTTGGTGTAGGCTAGGACGCCGCCCTTGGAGGCGCAGTAGAGGGGGAATTCCGCCCCTGTGTGGGCGCTTGCCGAGCCGATGTGGAGGATGGACTTGATGGCGGGCCGGATACCGTAGGTCTCGGTCATGTGGATGAGGGCTTTCAGATTTGTATCAATGTCTTCCTCGTTCTGGGTGCCCGCATTGTTGATGAGGATCTCGATGCCGTCCAGGGCGGGGAGGTTATCATAGTCGCGGATATCGCAAATATAGTGGGTGTAGGCAGGGTGGTCGATGCTTCCCTCCTTGCGGTCGATGCCGATAACGGTGTGACCTTCGGTCAGGAACTTCACCGCGATGGCGCGGCCGATGCCCTGAGTCGTGCCTGTAATGAGAACTCTCATTGGCGGCTCCTTTCTTTATGCTCCAGATATTCACAGCCCACGTTCTGCTGCTTCCACTTTTGGGTCATGCGGTAGCCGATGGGGGAGAAGAGGATCTCCATGACCAGCTCCGCCACGGCTCCCGTGAGGGCGCACATGGCGCACTGGAGGACCGTCCAGTGAAATCCGTCCCAGAAGATGGGGGCGAAGACGGTAAAGACGATGATGGAGAAGAGAAAATTGTCGAAGAACTGGCCGATGAAGGTGGAGACGTAGGCCCGCATGGCGTAGGCCAGCTTGCCGTCGGGGTTCTTTCGGAAGGCCTTGCCGATGAGCCAGTTGAGGGTGTTGTTCAGCAGGGCCGAGGCGAGGAAGGCCACGGTACTGCCCAGGAGGATGAACCAGGTACCGCCGAAGATGCCGTCGAAGGCGGTGTAGTCCCCCGCATTGGAGGGGATAGCGGCGGCGATGAAAAAGATGGCGCAGGTCAGAAGGTTGATGCCGCAGGCCAGGACCGAGACGCGGTTGGAGGCCCCGGGGCCGAAGTGCTTGGTGATGATGTCCATGCACATGAAGGACAGCCAGGAGATGAGGATTCCGCCGTCCAGTGCGATCCAGGGGAGCTGGAGGAGGGTCTTATTGGCCAAGAGGTTCATGCAGATCACCGAGACCACGAATAGGGTCACCACTGTAGCGGGGATGGAGCGCAAAAGGATCTTGGTGTCCGTGTATTCACGGCGGAGCCATGAGAGGAGTGATTTCATGAGGAGATTTCCTTACTTTATGTAGATGTGACCGCGAGGGAGAGGGGATTTCCGGCGGTCGGGTTTTCGAATTTGGGCTTGTCGAACTGTTTGTTCGTGCCTTGCCCGCGTTATTTGCCCTCTCACCGCTTCGCGGAGCTCCCCCAGAGGGGGAGCCTTAAAACAGCGGAAAACACCTGTCGAAACAAGGGTTTTCGCTGGGTTGAGTCCGAAAGGCTCCCCCTCTGGGGGAGCTCCCGCCGCAGGCGGGTGAGAGGGCAAAACGCGAAGGCCAGCACTACCTAACAAACCGCTAAACCCAAATTTTTTACAATTGCTTCCGCAGCTTCTCCAGCGCCGCCTTCTCCACTCTGGACACCTGGGCCTGGGAGATGCCGATCTCGGCGGCGATCTCCATCTGGGTCTTATCCTTGTAGTAGCGCAGGGCAATGATCTTCTGCTCGCGGGGAGTGAGGGTCCTCACCGCCTCGCGGAGGGCGATGTTTTCCAGCCAGGACTCGTCGGTGGAGTCACGGGAGGTATCCGAGAGCTGGTCGATGACGTAGAGGGAGTCTCCGTTCTCCGAAAAAACAGGCTCGTAGAGAGAAACAGGCTCAACGATGGCCTCCATGGCCGAGACCACCTGCTCGCGGGTGGCACCTACGCGGTCAGCGATCTCCTCGGGGGAAGGATCGCGGTTCAGCTCCGCCGAGAGCTCGTCTCTGGCCTGGAGGGACTTGTAGGCCAGATCCCTGACCGAGCGGCTGACCCGCACCGAGGAGGAGTCCCGCAGGAAGCGGCGGATCTCCCCGATGATCATGGGGACAGCGTAGGTGGAGAACATGACCTCCTTGTCCACGTCGAAGTTGTCCACCGCCTTGATGAGGCCGATACAGCCTACCTGGAAGAGGTCGTCGGGATTCTCCTTCCTCCCCGCGAAGCGCTGGACGATGGAAAGGACCAGGCGGAGATTTCCGCAGATCATTTCCTGTCGGGCGGTCTCGTCCCCCGCCCGCACCCGTTTCATGAGGGCGCGCTTCTCCTCCTCCGTCAGAACCGTGAGCCGCGAGGTATTCACTCCGCAGAGTACGACTTTACTGTGATACATGGCAAAACTCCCATTTTTTTGAGATGGGAAAAGTATTTGCCGAAATCGAGGGCGGTTATGCGGCGGGAAAGGTTGGGAGAAATTGGGGAGACGGCAAAGAGGCGCGCCTCGGGTCACCGAGACCCCAAAAGGCGTCGGGCGCACGGAGGCACGCCCCTTCGGGTGTGTCTGACAAATGAATCGGTATAGGTGGGCCTTGCCGCGGCTTTAGCCGTAATAAGCCATCTCGTCACAAATGACCGTGACGTCGGGGTGAAGATTCAGCATGGAAGCGGGGCAGGAGGTGTCCAGCTTCCCTTCCAGCATCTTGGCGACGGCGGCGTGCTTGGCGGCACCGTTGGCCAGGATGATGATCTTCCGAGCACCCAGAATGGTGCCGATACCCATGGTCAGGGCCTTGGTGGGAACGTCGGCCTCGGAAGCGAAGAAGCGGGCGTTAGCCTTGATGGTGGACTCGGTCAGGCCTGTGACGTGGGTCTTGACCTCCAGGGCGGAGTCGGGCTCGTTGAAGCCGATGTGGCCGTTCTGGCCAATGCCCAGGACCTGGACGGCGGCGGGGCCTACCTTGGCCACGATCTCCTCGTAGGCCTCGCAGGCGGCGGCGGGATCGCCGGCCTGACCGTCGGGGACGAAGGTGCGGGTCTTGTCGATGTTGACGTGGTCAAAGAGATTCTCGTTCATGAAGTAGCGGTAGGACTGGTCGTTTTCGGGGGAGATGGGGTAGTACTCGTCCAAGTTGACGGTGGTGACCCCCGAGAAGTCGATCTCGCCGGCCTTGTTCATCTCGATGAGCTTCTTGTACATCCCCACGGGGGTGGAGCCGGTGGCCAGACCCAGCACACAGGCGGGATCGGACTTCATGGCCTCGGCCACGATGGCGGCGGCGGCGGCGGACATTTCGTCGTAGTTCTTGCAAATGATCAGCTTCATAGCGGTATTCCTTTCTTTCGCGGATGATGGTATTGTATCCGTTGTCGGGAGAAATTATGACCGGGACATTGCCTCCTCCTATGGGGAGGTGGCACGCCGAAGGCGTGACGGAGAGGTCTTTCCCATGAGAAAACGCCCTCTCAGGCACCTTCGGTGCCGGCTCTTCCAAAGGGAGAGCCTTTGGAAAACCGTTACATCGAATCGCTTCCGTCGTCGGGAATGGCTTCCTTCATGGCGGCGATGGCGCACTCGATCATGCTGTCGTCGGGCTCCAGAACCGTGATGCGCTGGAACCAGAGGCCGGGAGCGGCGATGACGCGGGTGAGCCAGTTATCGTGGCGGCCGCAGAACTTGATGAGCTCGTAGCCGATGCCCATGACCAGAGGCATGATGGCCAGCTTGATGGCGGTCAGCAACCACTTATTCAGAGTAGCGGGAATGAAGAAGCCGATGAGAATGCTCACCAGCAGCATGAGCACCAAAAAGGAGGTGCCGCATCTGGGGTGGAAGCGTCGTTCCCCGCGGATGTTCTCCACGGTCAGCTCCTTGCCGTGCTCGTAGCAGAAGATGGTCTTATGCTCGGCTCCGTGGAACTGGAAGGTACGGCGGATATCCTTCATGAGGAGCATGAGGGACATATAGCCGATGAGGAGGATCATGCGGATGGAGGTCATGCAAAGGGACTGCAAAAAGCGATTGTTCTGGGGGAAGTTCGGGATGTGGGCCTCCATAACGTCCTTGTAGAGGAAGGAGGGTAGAAAGAAGAACAGGCCGATCATGATGACCACGGCGAAAAGCACCGACACCACCATAATGGCGGTCATCATGAAGGAGGATTCCTTCTTCTTTTCGGCGGGGGCCTCCGCGGCAGAGTTTTGAGGATCCACCGTTCCCTCGGGGACGGGATCGGAAGCTTCGGTCATTTCGGTGGGCTCGGGAGCAGGCTCGGCCACCTCGGGGACGGCTTCTACCATCTCGGGGACGGGGGTCTCCACGGCCACGGGGGCGGGTTCACCCTTCTTGGCGGCCTTTTTGGCGGCTTTCTCGGCCTTCTTGGCGGCCTTCTTCTCGGCTTTTTCCTTCTCCATCTCGGCCTCCAGCTCCTCAAGCCCCGAGATCTCGGCGGAGCGCATGAGGCACTTGTAGCCGAAGGTCATGGAGTCGATAAAGCCGATAACGCCGCGGATGATGGGCCAGCGGCAGATGGCGGGGCGCTCCTTGCCTACCGTGGGAAAGGTCTCCAGGACGATCTCCCCTTGAGGGTTGCGGACGGCCATGGCGGTGGTCTTAGGACCGCGCATCATGATGCCCTCCATGAGCGCCTGACCGCCAATGGAGGTCTTTTTCACAGGACAGGCGTTGTTTGTATGCTTACTCATAGATAGTTCCTTTCAGGGTCCGGCCATAGGTCGGACATCTTATCGTGATATTGTACCACGAAGATATGAACTCCATGTGAATACGCGAGGAAAGCCGGGATATTTTACGTGATCGGTGTCGTTTTTCCCGCTGAGCTTCGTGAACCCCCTTTGGTCCATACGGGACTTCGGATGAAATATTCTAGCGGAGAGGGGAGGATGGAGCGACACGTATTGACATACGTCCCTGACCGTGCTATAATAGTGAAAGGGATCTGATCGTGGCATCTCCCCCGATGAGCTGCCATATTCCGTCCCGAAACACAGACAAGGAGATATGACCGTGAAACACATCCGTTCCCTGCTTTCCCTGGCCGCGCTCCTCTTGGGAGCCATCCTGCTCTTTGGCTCCTGCGACAAAAAGCCTACTCCTCCCATGACCGATACGACCAATGCCGTCACCGACAGCGGTGACGCCGCCCCCGAGACTCCCGACGGGACCGTCACCGAGGCCCCCACAGAGGCCGCCACCGAGGAGGCGGACACCGAGCCTGTCCTTCTGGAGATCATCAAGGCGGGACAGCGGCGGGCTACCTACCGCGTGATCTACGACAAGGACGCGGACGCCGAGACGGTAGCGGCAATGGAGATGCTCTGCGCCATGATCAAGAGCTATACGGGCTGTGACATCTATCCCGAGGACGTCACCAAGAACCCCGCCAAGGAGATCGTATTCAACGCCGAGGGCCGCAAGGGCGTCGCCGAGCTGAAGGCCACGCTCTCCGAGGGTGAGTACGCCCTGAAGGTCAAGCCCCACGCCGACGGCGAGGGAGGCGATCTGCTGATCGCCACCACCACCTACCGTTCAGCCTACGCCTGCGCGGAATATCTGATGGAGACCTTTACCACAGACGAGGGAGCCTTGGTGGTCCCCATGAATCTGGACGTGAAGGGCTCGGAAAAGGAGTACACCATGATCACCTCGGCCATCAACAAGCTCCGCGACCCCTGCATCCTGGTGGAGGACGGAGTCTACTACGCCTACGGCACGGGCTGGACCTGCTACAAGAACACCTCCGGGGATCTGGGGGGCTCCTGGCAAAAGGTGGGCACCGTGGCCTCTGTGGGAAACCCCGACACCGACGGCGGCAGTCACTGGGCCCCCGAGGTACACAAGTACAAGGGCGCCTACTATATGTTCACCACCTACTACAACAGCGTGACCGAGCATCGCGGCTGTATCATCCTGAAGTCGGATTCCCCCGAGGGGCCCTTCGTGGAGATCACGAACGGTCACGTCACCCCCGCCGACTGGGATGCCATCGACGGCACCCTGTACGTGGATCCCGAGGGACAGCCCTGGATGGTCTTCGTCCATGAGTGGACCTGTATGCCGGGCGGTATCGGCTCCTTCGCCGCCGCCAAGCTCTCGGAGGACTTCACCCACTTTATCTCCGAGCCTATGGAGCTGTTCAAGGCCAACGAGCCCAAGTGGGCCGCGGCGGGCGTTACCGACGGCTGCTGGCTGTATACCACCAAGGAGGGGGATCTCCTCATGCTGTGGTCCAACTTCGACGCCTTCGGCTACACCGTTGCGGTGGCGAGAAGCTCCAACGGGCGTTTGGACGGGGAGTGGATCCACGAAAAGGAGCTGCTCTACTCCAAGGCCATGACGGGTGAGTACGACGGCGGTCACGCCATGATCTTCACGGGTTTGGACGGACAGATGTACCTCTCCTTCCACTCCCCCAATGAGGCCGTTGGCGACCGCAAGGAGCGGCCCGTGTTCCTGGCCATTGAGGAGAAGGACGGACGGCTGGTCTGGGCGGAGGGCGAAAAGTAAGATCCTTCCCGACTTCAAAGAGGCGGTCTTCGGGCTGTCTCTTTGGTTTTTGGGAGGGATGAGGTTTTCAAATCTGGGTTTGTCGGGCTACTTGTTTGCGGCTTGCCCGCGTTATTTGCCCTCTCACCGCTTTGCGGAGCTCCCCCAGAGGGGGAGCCTTAGAACGATGGATAAACATTTGTCGGAAAACAAGATTCTTTGGGATTGGCGCGAAAGGCTCCCCCTCTGGGGGAGCTCCCGCCGCAGGCGGGTGAGAGGGCAACACCGCAGGGTCAACACAAACAAACAGTTCGATAAACCCCAATTTGATGAACGACCGAATAGCCTTCCCCTTTGCTACAGAGCCACATACGATAATTGAAAAAGCCCGCCGACGGATCGGCGGGCTTTTTGCGTTGGGATATCAGTCTTCTTCCTTTTCCTTACCGATCTTGCTCAGCACCAGAACGGCCAGGATGATGACCAGGGTGACGAGGAAGATGCCCAGCATACCCATGCCCATGATGGGGAGGGTGACCAAGGCGGTCTCGGGGTAGAAGCCGAACTTGATCTCGGGCTCGGTCTCGGAGTCGGTCTCGGGCTCGGTGGCCTCCTCGGTGACGTCCTCGGTAGTCTCGGGAGCGGCGGTGACCTCCTCGGTAGTCTCGGGGGTAGCGGTGACCTCCTCGGCGGTGGTATCAGAAGAGGTCTCGGGAGCGGTGGTAGCCTCCTCGGCCATGGCAAGCACGGGCAGGGAGAGGACCAGCAGGAGGGTCATAAGAACGGCAAACAACTTTTTCATGATGATTCCCTCCTTTCATTAACCGATGAGGTTCAGGATCAGGCCGCCGGCGATGACCGAGGCGATCTGACCCGAGACGTTGACGCCGATGGCGTGCATGAGCAGGAAGTTGGAGTTGTCCTCCGCAAGGCCCATCTTATGCACCACGCGGGCAGACATGGGGAACGCCGAGATGCCCGCCGCGCCGATCATGGGGTTGATCTTCTTGTCCTTGGGCAGGAAGAGGTTCAGGAGCTTGGCGAAGAGGACGCCGCCCGCGGTATCGAAGATGAAGGCGAAGAGACCCAGGACGATGATGAGGAGGGTCTGCCAGCGCAGGAAGAACTCGGCCTGCATCTTGGTGGCGATGGTGAGACCCAGGAACAGGGTGACCAGGTTGGCCAGGACCTTCTGGGCGGTCTCGGAGAGGCTGTCCAGCACGCCGCACTCGCGGATGAGGTTACCGAACATGAGGAAGCCGATCAGGGGCGCGCTCTTGGGGGAGACGATACCCGTAATGATGGTGATGACGATGGGGAACAGGATCTTGGTGCGCTTGGAGACCCGGACGTCCTTGTTGGTCATACGGATCATGCGCTCACGCTTGGTGGTCAGGAGCTTGATGACGGGGGGCTGGACGATGGGCACCAGAGCCATGTAGGAGTAGGCGGCCACCATGATGGCGCCCGTGTAGTTGGAGCCGAGATAGTTGGCCACGAAGATGGAGGTGGGGCCGTCAGCGGCGCCGATGATGGCGATGGAGGCGGCGTCCTTCAGGTCAAAGCCCACCATGTTGGCCAAAAACAGGGTGAAGAAGATACCGAACTGGGCGGCGGCTCCGAAGATCATGAGCTTGGGGTTGGTCAGCAGGGGACCGAAGTCGATCATGGCACCGATGCCGATGAACAGGAGCAGGGGGAACAGCTCGTTGGCGATACCGGCGGCGAAGAGCACGTCGATGGGGCCTTCCTCCAGGACACCCTCCACCCACTGGTTCACCGCGCCCGAGTTGGGCAGGTTGACAAGGATGGCGCCAAAGCCCATGGGCAGAAGCAGGGTAGGCTCCATGTCCTTCTTGATGGCGAGATAGATGAGCAGACCGCCGATGATCCACATGACCAGCTGCTGCCAGGTAAGGTTGGTCACGTTGGAGAACAGGTCGCCCAGTTGTTGCAGGAAACTCACGTCGTTTTACCTCTCTTTCTTTTTGGAAGTGACCGAAATAAAAAGACTTTTACCGAAAGCCCAAAGACTGTTCGGTAAAAGTCTTGCTATTTCATTCCCGCGCGGGTCGGAGACCGTACTGACGCGCAGGACACGGCGGATGCCGCAAGCTACTCCCTTTTACGGTCCTTATTTTAACACAGTTTTCAGGATTTGTAAAGGGGGTTTTGGATTTTTCTTTGAAAATTTCAAATTGGGGTTTGTCGGGCGAAGCCCGCCACGCCCCCGCAGGGGGCATATCGAATCCCGAAGGGATATATCGAGTGCCGCAAGGCACATATCGAGTCCCGAAGGGACATATCGACTCAGAGTTTTTGTCGATATACACCCTTCGGGTGTTCGATATGCCTCCGGCATAGGCCTTCGGCACGATATTCCGCTTTCGCGGCTCGATATGCGCCTTTGGCGCAAGAACTCACCGACAAACCCAAATTTACCCCTCAAACCTCTCCCCGATCTCCTTGAGAAGCTGACGGATGGGCAGCTGCTGGGGGCAGATCTCCTCGCAGGCACCGCACTCGATGCAGTCGGTGGGCTTACCGCCCTTGGAGGTCATCCAGCCGTAGTGGCCGCGGGCATCCTCGGTATTGAAGCGGCGGGCCTTGTTCTCGGAGCCAAAGACACCGGGGATATTGATGTGCATGGGACAGCGGTCACCGTCCACGCAGTACTTGCAGGAGGTGCAGGGGATGGTGGGGATGGCGCGGATGATGTCGGCCACCGAATAGACGGCCTTGAATTCGGCCTCGGTGAGGGGGGAGAAGTCCTTCATGGACTTGATATTATCGGTCATCTGCTCCATGTTGCTCATGCCCGACAGGACCATGAAGACATTGTCAAAAGAGGCAGCGTAGCGGATGGCGTAGCCTGCGGGAGAATACTCGCCCAGGCCCTTCAGCACCTCCAGGCCTGCCTCGGGGAGGTTGACCAGACTGCCGCCGCGGACGGGCTCCATGACGATGACGGGCTTGCCGTACTTGACGCAGACCTCGTAGCAGAGGCGGGACTGGACGTGCTTGTCCTCGTAGTCCAGATAGTTGAACTGGAGCTGGACCACCTCAATGGCGGGCTGCTCGGAGAGGATGGTCTCCAGCACGTCGGCGGTGTCGTGGAAGGAGATGCCCACGTGGCGCACCTTGCCCTCGGCCTTCAGCTCGGCGGCGATCTCAAAGGCGCGGTTGCCGGTGTAGTGGCTATAGTTGCCCTTATTGAGGGAGTGGAGGAGGAAGAAGTCGAAGTAATCCACCCCGCAGGCCTCCAGCATGGACTCGAAGTAGGGTCGGATATCCGCCTCGGTCCGGAAGAAGTTGGGGGAGAGCTTGTCGGTGAGGATGTAACTGTCGCGGGGGTAGCGGGAGGTGAGGCAGGCCTTGACCGCCAGCTCGCTCTTACCGCCGATGTAGCCGTGGGCGGTGTCGAAGTAGTTGAAGCCCGACGCCAGGAAGGCGTCCACCATGTCGCAGGTCTGGGGGATATCCACGGCATCGCCGTTCATGGGGAGGCGCATCATGCCGAAGCCGAAGTTCTTTTTGATCTCGGGGTAGAAGGTGTTCATAGGTTCTATCTCCTTAATTTTGTTCAGAATTTGATGCTGTTATGGTAGCCCGTCAGGATCCCCTCGCGGTAGAGGTGGGCATCGCTTGAGAGCTGGAGCACGTGGGGGTAGACGTATCGGTGATGCTCGTTGAACTGAATGACGCTCATGGAGCTGTGGCCGAAGTCGAAGTGGGTGCAGAAGTGGCAGTAGGGGATATCCAGCAGACTGCTGAAGAAGCACATCCCGAAGCCCTGGTGGGCGAAGAGCGCCACCCGCTCGTATTTGGGGTCCACCGCTTCGTAGCGGTTGTTCTCGCGGTCGTGTCGGAAGCCCAGCTCCAGAAGAAAGCTGTCCACGGCCTCGTCCACCCGCTTGACTCCCTCGGCGAAGCGGTAGGGGGCGAATTCGGGGTACTCGTACCACTTTTTATCCAGGGCGCGGACCTCGGGGGAGTTGAAGAGCTGTTTCAGGTCGGGGTCGTAGAAGCACCAGGTAGAGCCGTGCCGCCCGTTGGGGACCATGAAATCTCTGGCGGCCAGGCCCTCGTCCGCCCAGGGGCAGACCGTCATGTCCTTGCGGAGGAGGTCGCAGGTGGGTTGTGCCGTCTGCATAGCGCGGCCTGAGGGGGAGGAGTAGATCTTGTCGATGCCGTAGGTGACCAGCCGCTTGGACAAAGCCTTGGCCTGCTCCTGTCCCAGGGGGGTCAGGGAGTCGGGGGCGTAGATGGGGTCGCCGTGGCGGATGTAGAACAGCAGCATGGCCGTGTCCCTCCGGGTGATGGATTGTGTACCATCATTCTACCATGAAAACGGAGATTTGTCAACGGGGGTTGAGGAAATCTGTTGGCGAAATTCAAATTTGGGTTTGTCGAACTGTTTGTTTGCGGCTTGCCCGCGTTATTTGCCCTCTCACCCGCCTGCGGCGGGAGCTCCCCCAAAGGGGGAGCCTTAGAACGGCTGAAAAACTCTTATCGGATAACAAAATTTAGCGGGGCTTGCACGAAAGGCTCCCCCTCTGGGGGAGCTTCCGCCGCAGGCGGGGGAGGGGGCAACACCCATGGGGCAGCACGAACCAATAATTCG
>JAZNJA010000142.1:0-6803 GCA_045577755.1 Eubacteriales bacterium | reverse complement strand
AAAGTGGGATAATCGGTCGCGTTTTGGGATAATCGGTAGGCGGGGGAGGGGGTGGAATGATTGACAAGGGGGGCGGGATGTGGTATAATAGGAGCAAGACAGAATAAGGGGGCGGTTGCTTGGTTTTGCCTATTGCGGTTTATCGAGGTGTTTTGAAATGCAAAATTCAAAATGCAAAATGCAAAATCAAGGACGAATGAAGCCTTTTGCTGGCGCAAAAGCCTATTATATGGTAAGGTTTGCGAGCGAGTACCCGAAAGCTCATTGCCCCATGAGCTTTTTGGTAAGGTTTTTCACACCGTCCCTCATTTTTTCGAGTGCGATTCAGAAATTTTGCATTTTGCATTTTGCATTTTGCATTTTGCATTTTCATGAAAGGAGTCCGTCATGCTGACCATCGCCGTTTGCGACGACAATCCCCAGTTCGCCCATCAGCTGACCGCGCGGCTTCGGGAGCTGTGCGCCCATATCCTGCCCGAGCGGGTGGAGTGCCGCATCACCGCCGCCTTTTCCTCGGGGGAGGAGGTTTTGCGCTACCTGCGTCAGTCCTCCATCCATATCCTCTTTTTGGACATTGATATGCCCGGGATGGGGGGCTTTGAGCTGGCCTCGGATCTGAGGAGCCGCGCCCCCGATACCGTCATCATCTTCGTCTCGGCCTACGACGATTTCGTGTACAGCTCCTTTGAGTACGCCCCCTTCCGCTTCTTGCGCAAGTCCCATCTGGAGGAGGAGCTGCCCGTGACCCTTAGGAAGGTGGTGGAGAAGTGCATGATGGACAGCGAGACGGTTACCGTCCACACCGTAGAGGGAGAGCTGACCCTGCGTCTGCGGGATATTCTGTACTGGGAGGGTGAGGGCAACTACTACACCGTCCGCACCGCCGACGGGGAGGCCTTCCGCTGTCGGAGCACCCTGTCCGCCGCCGAGGAATTGGTAGCGGGGTATGATTTCTTCCGCATCCATCAGGGGTATCTGGTGAACCTGGAGCACATCCGCGCCCTGGGAGACGACGGGGCCCTCCGCATGGACAATGGGGCCACCCTGTACGTCAGCCGCCGCAAGCTGACCGCCTTCCGCGAGGCGTATATGCAATTCACCCGAAGGAGGCTGACGAGATGAATATACACGAGCTGATCGGCTTTATTGTGGAGCTGGCTATCTCCCTGTACGACAGCATCCTGTGCGTCCACTTCATCCTCCGCTTTCATGGCCTGACCTGGAGGAGCAGTAAGCTGAGCATCCCCACGGTGCTGGCCCACTACGGCATCGTTTTAGTGGGAGACTTCCTGATCCCCGGGTTCTACACCGTGATCTCGGTGATCGTGCTGCTTCTCTCAATCGTCTTTTCCCTGTGGGTATCGGGGGCCTTTAAAAGCCGCAAAAAAATCTTCCCTGCGCTGGTGGCACCCTGCGTGTATGAGATCGTGTTCATTCTGCTGTCCAGCCTCATCTACATGATCCTGTCCCTGTTCGTGGCGGATCTGGATTCCCTCATGCAGGGGTCGGTGGGCATCAGCCGTTACATCTACATCCTGCTCCACAAGACCTCCCTGTTCGCCATCCTCATGCTCATCCTCCACGTCTTCCGCGCCGAGGAGGGGATGGATATCCGCAACGGGATCCTGACCTTCGCCCTGTCCCTGACCACCATCCTGGGTCTGGGGGCGGCCATGACGGTGGCCACCTCCACCGGGGCGGCCTACCAGGCTCCCCTGCTCATCATCGTGGGGGCTTTTATCCTCATCAACGTCTTTCTGTACGTTCTGCTGGTGCAGATCCAGCGGCTGCAACGGAGCCGCTACGAGCTGAAGCTGCTGGAGGAGAAGATGGCCTTCGAGGAGGAGCGGCACAAAAACGCCGCCGCGGTCTGGGAGAACGTCCGCAAGGTCCAGCACGACATGAAACAGCACCTCACCGTCATGGCGGGCTATCTGGACCGAGGCAAGGCCGAGGAATGCCGCGAGTACGTGGAGGACCTCATCCCCCAGGTGGGGCAGATGGGCAAGCTCATCCGCTCCGACAACCCTACTCTGGATTACCTCATCAACTCCAAACTCTGCGCCCTGAAGGACACCAAGGTCATCGTGTCAGGGGCGGTGGGGGATCTGTCGGACATTCGGGACGCGGATCTGGCCTGTCTGATCGGCAACGTCTTGGACAACGCCGTGGAGGCGGTGGAGGGACTGTCCGAGAAGCGCATCGAGCTTCTGTTCACCAGGCAGAACGACAACCGCATCATCATCTGCAAGAACACGGTGGGGCAGTCGGTGCTGGCCACTAATCCTGAGCTACGCTCCACCAAGCCCAAGGGAGATGCCCACGGGCTGGGGCACCGCATCGTGGAGCGCATCGTGGCCGACTATCACGGCATGATCGACTATTTCGAGGAGTTCGGAATGTTCGGGGTGCAGATCATTCTGCCCATGCCCGAGAGTAGGGAGCCGTAATAGAGCCCCATGAGAAAGTACCCCCGCAAAATGGTGCGGGTGCTGTTTACGTTGAAGGAAAATAACAGACTTTGAACAGGAAAAGATGGAATTCCACGCCAAAAAAGCAAAAAATGTCAAATAGTTCACAAAATATGCATAGACGAAACCACGGATAGATGTTATAATAAAATCAGTACAGAATGGGAGGAATCTCGTCGTGATCAGCCTTCGTATCCAACGGGACCGAGGAGGATATGCCTTTGAGGATCACGCCCTCGGTGTCAATCTGGAAATTACCCGCAAAGGCTTCTTCGGCGGCCTGTCCGCCGAGATGCTCAACAACCGCAAGCTCTGCGCGGGAGGGGATGCCCCCGCGGGCTGGGAATGTACCGCCTTTGAGCTGGTCACCGACCGCCCCTTCGAGAGCCTGTGCCGGAGCAGCTTTATCATCCTCCGCGACGGAGGCTCTATGAAGCAGACCTCAGAGGTCATCGCCACCAAGGCGGGCAAGACCTACGAGGCCCGCGCATGGGTCAGGGCCCTCACCGGCAACGCGGAGATCACCTTCGGCCTCGCGGGCCTGGAGCAGACCTTCACTGTCACCGCGGGCGGGGAAGCATACGTTCCCCTGTCCTTCATCTTCGACGGCGCTGACCTGGACGGCGGCACCTTCACCCTCTCAGTCGAGGGCGAGGCGGCGGTCTATGAGGTCTCCCTCCGTCCCGCCGATCATTTCCACGGCATGAGACGGGACGTCATCGAGGCCCTCCGCGCCGTCGGCCCCACCTCCATCCGCTTCCCGGGAGGATGCGCCGCCGACCACTTCGACTGGAAGGAGAGCCTGAAAGCCCCCGAGCATCGCAAGCCCACCGACGGCTCCTCCAAGTGGTTCCTTTTCCGTGATTCCTACGACCAGGATACCCTGGATATCGGCCTCAACGAGTTCATCCTGCTCTGCAGAGAGCTTGACGCCGAGCCGGAATACACCGTCAGCCTCATCCTGTCAGACGGCGAGGACGCCCGCCGTCTGGTGGAGTACTGCAACGGCAGCCCCGCCACCGAGTACGGCGCTAAGCGGCAAGCCCTGGGCTTCGATCCCTTTGGCATCCATCTCTGGTACGTGGGCAACGAGGCCTACTTCTTTGGCGGTGAGTTCCAAAACAGTCAAGCCGCCGCCCTGCGCACCGGTGAGCTGACCCGCGCCATGAAGGCGGCCGATCCCACCATCGCTACCGCCATCGGCCTCACCTGGGGCTACGGCTACCGCGACTGGTGCTTCGACTTCATGAAGCACCTCGACACCCCCTTCGAGTACGTCTCCTACCATGACTACATCGGCATCCTCCCCGACGCCACCCAGGGGGACAACGGCATGGCTACCACCGAGATCCTGGAGGATAATTTCGGCGGCGGAGACTGCTTCGGCCTGAATTTCTATCGAGATATGCTCTTCAAGGAGAGCTTCGCCCCCATCCGCGTCTGCGTGGACGAATGGAATTACTCCTGGGGCAAGGACTCTTCCAATGCCCTCTTCTTCTCCAACGCTCTCCAGCTCCACTTCATCGCCAAGGGCAAGGAGACCTACCACATCGACCGCGCCGAGTTCTTCATGCCCATCAACGAGGGCATGATCACGGTCGAGGGCAACTCGGTCAAAACCGAGAGCACCGCCTACCTCTTCACCCTCATGCAGAGCCACCGCGGCGGCACCGTCATCCCCTGCGACAGCGACCATCCCGATCTGGATCTCCTCTGTACCGACCACGGCGACCACCTCTTCCTCTCGGCAGTCAACCGTAAGTCTACCCCCCTGGATATACAGGCGGAGGGCTACGAGATCACCGACTGCACCGAGATCCGCACAGGGGCGTACAGCTTTGAGAGCAATGACTTTGAGGTGGTGGAGAACGCCGCTCCCACCGTCCGCGGACACAGCGTTCTGTTCTGCAAGCTCACGGCTCGGTAAGGAGAAAGACTTATGGATACCATCAAGCTTCAAAAGGGAACCACCCAAATGGTGGCACACGCCGCCCTCCAGGGACTGGAGACCCAGAATACCCTTGCAGGAGTCATCGCCGCGGGAAATCGCTCCCACTGGGGCATCGAGGTCGACGTCCGCATCACCAAGGACGGCGAGGCGGTCTTGATCCACAACAGCAGCACCCTGGCCGTCAGCGGCGTGGATATGGAGGTAGCCGACAGCACCCTGGAGGAGCTGCAAAGCCTCCGCCTCTACGATAGCCCCATGTTCTACGGCATGGAGGATTACGGGCTGAAGCAGGAGTTCGCCGTCACCCGCTCCGACCTCCGCATCCCCACCTTTGAGGAGTATATCCGTATCTGTAAGCACTACGGCAAGATCGCCGTTGCAGAGCTGAAGAGCAAGATGACCCCCGAAAACATCACCCACATCCTGGATATCGTCCGCGCCCACGATTACCTGGACCGCGTGGTCTTCATCGACTTCTGCTGGGAAGACCTGGAGGAGGTCCGTCGCCAAGCCCCGGGGCAGACCGTTCAGCTCCTTACAGGCGAAAAGCATGATTTCACCGACGAATTCCTGGACAAGGTAGCCGCCGCAGGCTTCGACCTGGATATCCACATCTTCACCACCACCAAGGAGCTGGTGGAGCGCATCCACAGCCGAGGCATCAAGGTCAACGTCTGGACCTGCGACCACACAAACCGCGCCGCCAAGCTGGTGGAGTGGGGCGTGGATTACATCACTTCCAACATTCTGGAGTGAGAGGGTCTTGAAGACGTCGGCTCATGAAGGTGCCGGCACATGAAGGTGCTGGCACATGAAAGTGCCGTATCACCGTCGGCCATCTGAAAAGCCCGCCAAAACAAAAAATAAATTCAAATAAAGAAAGGAAAAACCACTCATGTACGATCAGATCACCGCTATCCCCTTTGAGGGTCCCAAGTCCAAGAACCCCTTCTCCTTCCGCTACTACGACAAGAACCGCGTCATCAATGGCAAGACCATGGCCGAGCATCTCCGCTTCGCTCTGTCCTGGTGGCACACCTGCTGCGCGGCCGGCACCGATATGTTCGGCGGCAACACCATGGATAAGACCTTCGGCAAGGACGGCATGGAGCTGGCCAAGGCCAAGGTAGACTTCGCATTCGACCTCATGCAGAAGCTGGGCATCGAGTTCTACTGCTTCCACGACGTGGACGTGGCTCCCGAGGGCGAGACCCTGGCCGAGTCCATCAAGAACCTGGAGATCATCACCGATTACCTGCTGGAGAAGCAGAACGCCACCGGCATCAAGCCCCTGTGGGTGACCGCCAATATGTTCGGCAACAAGATGTTCATGGCCGGTGCCGCCACCTCTCCCTCCGCTGACGTCTACGCCATCGCCGCCGGTAAGGTCAAGGCTGGTATCGACGCCGCCATCAAGCTGGGCGCTCCCGGCTACGTCTTCTGGGGCGGCCGCGAGGGCTACGATACCCTCATCAACACCGATATGGCTCTGGAGCTGGACAACCTGGGCAAGTTCCTGACCCTGGCCCGCGACTATGGCCGCGCCAACGGCTTCACCGGTGACTTCTACATCGAGCCCAAGCCCAAGGAGCCCACCAAGCACCAGTACGATTTCGACGTGGCCACCTGCGCCAACTTCCTGCGCACCTACGGCCTTATGGACGATTTCCGCATGAACATCGAGGCCAACCACGCCACCCTGGCAGGCCACACCTTCCAGCACGAGCTCCGCGTGGCCACCGTCAACGGCATCTTCGGTTCCATCGATGCCAACCAGGGCGATATGCTCCTGGGCTGGGACACCGACCAGTTCCCCACCAACGTCTACGACACCACCCTCTGCATGTACGAGGTCATCAAGGCAGGCGGCTTCACCAACGGCGGTCTGAACTTCGATGCCAAGGCTCGCCGTCAGTCCAACACCTTTGAGGACGTTCTGCTCTCCTACATCGCCGGTATGGATGCCTTCGCTCTGGGTCTCATCAAGGCCTACGAGATCATCGAGGACGGCCGCATCGACGAGTACGTGGCCAAGCGCTACGCCTCCTTTGGCGAGGGCATCGGTAAGGACATCCGCGAGGGTAACGTCACCCTGGAGTCCCTGGCCGCCTACGGCGCAAACCTCAAGGACGTCATGCCCGTCAGCGGCAGACAGGAGTACCTGGAGTCTGTTCTGAACGATATCCTGTTCTCGGGTGTCTGATTTTTGGCCATTATGATCACTTGATGCTTCAAATTGCAGTTTATCGGTGTGTTTGAAATCCGATAAGTAAAATGAAACCGCTATGCTGGCGGGCGGCCACGCAGGGCCGCCCCTACAGGCGTATTTCTTTGTTTGACAATAACTTTTCGGGTTTTAAATTATTATAAGGCGGTTTGTA
>JAZNJA010000141.1:0-14396 GCA_045577755.1 Eubacteriales bacterium | reverse complement strand
CCTCGGAGGTGCCCTCCCCGTCACACCTACGCGCCGAGCTTGCGAGGAGGACACCTCTCCCATAGGGAGAGGCTTTGGGTCTCCGCAACCCCAAGGCTCCCCCTTTGTGGGAGCTCCCGCGAAGCGGGTGAGAGGGTGTTCTCCTCGGAGGTGCCCTCCCCGTCACACCTACGCGCCGAGCTTGTGAGGAGGACACCTCTCCCATAGGGAGAGGCTTTGGGTCTCCGCAACCCCAAGGCTCCCCCTCTGGGTAGCGAAGCGGCGACACGGTAGTGAATGACTGCCAGTGGCAGTCAGAGCCGTGTCGTGACCGAGCCGCGGCGAGACAGCTCCCGCGAAGCGGGTGAGTTCCGCCGTGGGCGGGGGCAAATCACATAGGGTTACCGTCCACTCTCCTCCAGCGCCCCGATCTCCCCCTCGGTCAGCATCCTCCACTCCCCCGCGGCAAGCGAAGGATCGAGGACCAGCGGCCCGAAGGTGATGCGCTGAAGCTTGGTGATCTGGTTGTGTCTGGCCTCCATCATGAGCTTGATCTGATGGTACTTCCCCTCGTGGAGGGTGATGCGTCCGCTGCTTCCCCGCTGTTCGGGGTCTTTGGGGTCAAGCTCCACCTTACAGGGGGCGGTCACGTAGCCTCCGATGTCCACGCCGCTTTCCAGGGCGGTCACATCCTCCTGTGAGAGGGGGAACTTCACCGCAAAGGCGTAGGTCTTGTCCACGTGGCGGGCGGGGGAGAGGAGGCGGTGGGAGAGGTCGCCGTTGTTGGTCAGGAGCATGAGGCCCGTGGTGTGCTTGTCCAGGCGGCCGCAGGGGAAGAGGGCGGGGCGGATGCGGCGCAGCTCCTCGGGTAGGAGGTCCAGCACCGTCTGCTCGCGGCCGTCCTCGGTGGCGCTGACCACGCCGTCGGGCTTGTGCATGAGGATGTAGGTGAACTGTCGGTAGGTGACGGGCTGGCCCTTGAAGGTCACCTGTACGGCATCGGGATCCACCTGCATATCCGCTTTTTTGGCGGGGATGCCATCCACCAGCACCTCGCCCCCCCGCACGGCCTTGGAGGTCTCTGTGCGGGAGGCGATGCCGGCGAGGCTTAAATACTTGTCAAGACGCATGGGTTTCATGTACAATGCAGTTTTTGCGGAGCAAAAACATCCTTTCTCGCGGAATTGCGACCGGTTTTGCGTAGCAAAATCGTCACCGCTCCGGTGGCGAAGGCCGCAAAACGCTGAAAGAGCTTAAGCTCTTTCTGTCTCCTCAAAGGGATCCACGGCATGGGCGAACACGGGCATGAGGCGCACCGAGAAGTCGAACTCCTTCTCGGAGAGCTGCCAATGGGGATACAGGCCGGGGCCGCAGGAGTTGGAGCCGATGCCCGACTGGATCATGTCCAGGTTGACGCAGGTCTCCTTCATGGGCGTAAGCTCGTAGTCGTGGGCGGTGTCGGTGAGCTGGGCGGGGGTGAAGTGGGCGCAGTTGAAGCTGAAGTCCTTGCCCGTAGTCACGGCCAGCAGTCCCTGACCCGCCACGGAGGACACCAGCATCCAGCGGGTATCGGCGTGGGCGCAGTTCTCCTGGGGACGGACGTAGTGCTCGAAGTGATCGGTGACGGTGGTCTCGAACAGGCCCTGGCGGGAGGCGTGGCGCTTATCGCGGTAGCTCTCCACGGGGCCGCGGCCGAAGTAGCGGAGGCTCTCGTTCTCCTCGGGCATGAGGAACTCCACGCCGAAGCGGGGGAGGAAGGGAGCGTTATCGGCCACCTTGGCGCGGTAGGACAGGGTCACGCCGCCCTCGGCATGGAAGGTGTAGGTAGTATCCAACCACAGGAAGGGTCTCTGCACGGCGGAGCTCATGGAGAGCTTGGCAGTGACGGTGACCGAGGTAGCGTCGGAGGCGGTGACGGCGCACTCGTAGCACTTGACAGCGGCGTCACGGAAGCCGCGGCCCTGCCAATGGTGGCGGATATTGCGGTCGTTATCGGTGGGGGCGCGCCAGACCGTGGGCTTGATGGCCGAGGCCAGCAGCTCGTGGCCGCCTTCCACCATGGAGGTGATGAGGCCGTGGTAGCGGTCCACGGTGTAGGCGGCGGTGTTCGTCTCCACCGTGATCGTGTCGGCGGTGGCGGTGTAGGTGATGGTGGCGTAGGGAGACATGGTCTCGGCCATGGGGGTGGGAGCGGGTCTCTCGGCGGGAATGGCCATCTGGTGGGAGCCTACCTCAAAACCCACCTCGCCCCAGGGGGTGGCGGTGTTCTGATAAGCGGTGACCGTGACGTAGCGGTCGCCGTCGGTATTCCAGGCATCGGCGGGGATGACCAGCTCGGCGGTCTCCTGAGGCTCCACGGGGAGGAGGGCACGGCCGCTGGCCACGGTCTCGCCGTTGCGCTCCACCGTCCAGACGAAGTCCAGATCCGACAGGTCGGTGAAGTAGCGGAGATTCTTGATAACGGCCTTACCCGTGGCGGGGTCGAAGGACTCCACGGCGAAGGGCTTGATGACCTGCTTGTACTCCATGAGGCCCGTGTGGGGGCGACGGTCGGGGTAGACCAGGCCGTCCACGCAGAAGTTTCCGTCGTGGGGGTGGTCGCCGAAGTCACCGCCGTAGGTGAAGTGGGGATCGGCGATGCGATCCTCACCGATGGCGGCGGAGTGGTCGATGAATTCCCAGACACAGCCGCCCATGAAGCGATCCTCGGCGTAGATCATGTCCCAGTACTCCTTCAGGCAGCCGGGGCCGTTGCCATGGCGTGGGAGTACTCGCAGAGGAACAGGGGCTTGGTGTAGACGTGGCGGTCAAAGTAGGTGGAGCGGATCTCGTCGGGGGAGGGGTACATACGGCTCTCCACGTCGATGAAGTCGTACTCCAGGGAGGTGCCGATCTCCTCGTCGGTCTTGTCCTTCATGTCCCCCCACAGCCGTCCCGCGGAGCGGCGGGAGGCGTCCTCGCAATGGACCAGGCACTTGGGATCGCGGGCATGGAGGTACTCGCTCATCCTGCGCTGGTTCTTGCCCACGCCCGACTCGTTGCCGAGAGACCACATGAGCACGCAGGGGTGGTTCTTGTCCCGCTCGAACATCCTCTCCACGCGGTCCAGGTAGGCGGCGGTCCATGCGTCGCTGTCGGTGAACTCATCCCAGTTGCCTACCATGGCCATGCCGTGGGTCTCAATGTCGGTCTCGTCGATGACGTAGAAGCCATACTCGTCGCACAGTGCGGTGAAGCGGGGATCGCCCGGGTAGTGGCTGGTGCGGACGCAGTTGATATTGTGCCGCTTCATGATCATGAGGTCGCGGATCATGTGATCCACGGGGGTGGCGGAGCCCAGGATGGGATGGCTGTCGTGGCGGTTGACACCCTTCAGCTTGATCTTCTCGCCGTTGAAGTAGAGGACGCCGTCCTTGATCTCAATGTTGCGGAAGCCCACCTTCAGGGGAACCGTCTCGCCGCCGCAGGTGATGAGGAGGGTGTAGAGGTTGGGCTCCTCGTCGCACCACAGCTCGGGGGCGTCCACGAGGAAGTCGATGGTCCCCTTCCCCTTGATGAAGAGGCTCCCCGACTCGATCTGCATCCCGTTGGGGCGCAGGAGCTTGTACTCCACCAGGGCCTCGCCGCTCAGCGTGATCTCGGTGGGGCAGAAGCCGCGGGTATAGGTCTCGTTGACGGCGGGGCGGGCGTGGATGTCCACGATATGGACGGGATCGCGGAGGAGGAGGAAGACCTCGCGGAAGATGCCCGACCAGCGGTACTTGTCCTGGTCCTCCAGGTAGGTGCCGTCGCACCACTTCAAAACGAGGACCCGGATGAGGTTCTCGCCCTCGTGCAAGTACTTGCTGACCTCAAACTCCGAGGTCATGTGGCTGACCTGGCTGTAGCCCACGAACCGGCCGTTGACAAAGAGGTAGAAGCAGGAATCCACGCCCTCGAAGTTGAGGTAGACGGTCTTGCCGTCCAGCATGGCGGGGTGGAGCTTAACGGTACGGCTGTAGAGACCGCAGGGGTTATCGTCGGGGACGAAGGGCGGGTCTACGGGGATGGGGTAGGCCACGTTGACGTAGTTGGGTGTATCGTAGCCCCGACCGAGCATGGTCTGCCAGGAGCGGGGGACGTTGATCTTTTGGCTGTCCGAGGTAAAGCCCTCCGCCGTGAAGTCGGGGAGGTCGCGGAGAGACTTGTAGAAGGTGAAGTCCCAGTCACCGCAGAGGGTGACAAAGCGATGAGAGGCGTTCCGATTGCCCGCCATAGCGGTCTTTTCGTTCTGGTAGGGGATGAAATAGGCGCGGGGAGCCTCACAGCCCACGTGGAGGGTGGAGGGGTCCTGGTGATAATTGGCGTTGAAGATGAACTCGTTCATGGTGACCGTATCCTTTCGTCGGGTATTGGATCATAGGTGTATATATCATACCATTTTTTGAGGGAAAAGTCAATGTCTTTCGGTAAATTGGTAAGAAAGCATTGACAGATTTTCGGTGAAATGCTACAATATACCTATCGACAATATTCCCGAAAGGAGATCCACCGATATGTCACTCTACACCATCCTCACCGCTCCCACAGCCGAGAGAGCGCCCCTGACCGTCTTTTCCTCCTTCGAGGAAGCCCGCGCCTTCGCCGACGGAAACGCCCTCTGCGGCGGTGCCGTCTACGACACCGCGGGGCGGATGCTCTACGCCGCGGGAGGGGAGATCAGCTCGGTCATCCTCTACCACGCCAAGTGCATCTGCGACACCATTCGCGACGAGGAATTCGTCTACGGACACGCCCCCATCAACCCCGCCTTCAACCACGATGCCCGCATCATCAGCTGTGACCGTCTGGTGGATTGGGTACTCTACCGCGCGGGCTTTACGGATCAGCCCTACGTCCACGGCAAGTGCGTCAGCGGCCCCTGGCTCACCGACTGGTGTCTGGAGCAGGGCTTTACCCGCATCGACAGAGTGGAGGACCTCCTCCCCGGTGACGTGGTCTTCGTCCGTCCCAACCGGAACGGCGATCCCCTGCACACCTTCATCTACGCGGGCAAGGGAGAGGAAGAGGGGATGCACTACCGCTACGACGCGGGCAAGAACGAGCGCATCCGCAGTACCCAGCCCTCCTGCGAGCCGCTGAACGACTTCATCTGCGCCTGCCGCGCCCCCTCGGTGCGCCCCATCGCGGTGCCCGCCCTCTCCTTTACCTACGGCGGGACGCCCTTTGATGAGCTGGAGGTCACGGTGAGATGCAAGGCCGACCGCGTGATCTACACCCTCCCCGACGGGGTGGAGCTGACGGTAGTCACGGAATTTTTGCAGGACTACGGCGTGACCCGCTGGACAAACTGCTGGAGCAATCCCACCGATCACAGAAGCGCGTTGATCGAGAATCTCTGCGACTGTGATCTGACCATCCCCATGGCTCCCGACCCCGCCCGCACCCGCCGCAACAAGCAGTACACCTGGGAGCCGGGGACCCTCCGCCTCTTCATCTCCGACGGTGCCAACATCAACGATCACGATCACACCGTCACCCCCCACCGTATGTGGGCGGGGGATCACAAGGAGGTCTGCAACCAGGCGGGACGGAGCGGCATGGGTACCGCCCCCTTCTTTGAGGTCAACGAGGGCGGCGATCACCAAAACGGCATGCTGACCGCCCTGGGCTGGACGGGTCAATGGCGGGCTTACTTTGACCGCGGGGAAACGGATTTCCGCATCCGTCACAGCCTCCCCGAGGTCTCCCTCCGCATGGCTCCCGGCGAGTCCTTTCGCACCGCCTCCGCCACCGTCATGCCCTACCGCGAGGGGCAGGTCAACGCCCACAACCTCTGGCGGCGCTACGTCCGCGAGGCCGTGTCCCCCATGGGCCGCTTCAAGGGTGAGCGAGGGACCCAATGCCCCTTCTCCGCCATCTTCTGGGGCGGGATCCCCTCCGACGAGCTGATGGAGCGCTGGGAGGGTATCCTGTCCCACGGGCTGGATGCCTTCGATTACTGCTGGGTGGACGCGGGCTGGTACGAGCCTCTCCGCTCCACCACCACCGCCACCCAGTCCGCCGACTGGGGCAACGTGGGCACGTGGGAGGTCAACCGCTTCTACCATCCGGGGGGCTACCGCGACGTCACCGACTTCCTCCACGAGCGAGGCATGAAGTTCCAGCTCTGGTTCGAGCCTGAGCGGATGCGGCGGTCGGTCTGTGAGTGGACCGACTACCTCTGGACCAACAGCCCCGAGGACAACGACGTGCTCATCGACATCGGCAAGGACGAGGTTTGCGATCAGCTCATCGAGCGCATCGCCAAGGTGATCGCCGAGGTGGGGGTAGACTGCTACCGCCAGGACTTCAACTTCAACCCGCTGGCTACCTGGAACCGCGCGGATCGGGATGCGGATCCCAACGGTGAGCGAAAGGGTGCCACCGAGATCCATCACATTAACAATCTCTGGCGGTTCTGGGATGCTCTGCTGGAGCGTTTCCCGCACCTGCTCATCGACGACTGCGCGGGCGGCGGCCACCGCATCGACATTGAGATGCTGTCCCGCTCGGTGCCCCTGTGGCGGAGCGACTACCAATGCACCTGGGACTGCTGTCCCGAGGTCAACCAGAACAGCAATATGCGGGCGGCCTGGTGGTACCCCTACTCGGGCATCGGCTACGGCCCCACCCTGGGGGACACCTACAGCTTCCGCAGTGCCTACACGAGCGGCATGACGGTGCGTACCTGGGAGCATGCCGACCCCGAATGGCGGGTAGGGGGCATGAACGAGCCCTTCGACTGGGCGAAGCGCTACTTTGCCGAGTATGCCCGCCTGCGCCACTACTTCGCCGAGGATTTCTTCCCCCTCATCCCCCCCTCGGATATCAACACCACCTGGGTGGCCTCCCAGTACCACGCCCGCTCCGAGGGAAGCGGTCTGATCCTGGCCTTCCGCCGCGCCATGTGTCCCTATGAGCAAGCCCACGTGGAGCTTGGGGGCATTGACCGCAGACGGAATTACGTCTTCACCAACGAGGACACGGGGGAGAGCTTCACCGTGGCGGGTACTACCCTGCGGGAGGAGGGTCTGACCCTGACCATCCCCGAGAAGCGGCAGTCCCTGCTCCTCACCTACCGCGAGGCGTAAGGAATGGAAAAGGTCATGGAAGCATTCCCCTACAAGCGGGTCGCCGTCATCGGCTGTCCCGGGGGCGGCAAATCCACCTTCTCCCGCGCCCTCCGCGACAAAGTGGGACTACCCCTGTACCATCTGGACGCCATCTACTGGAAGGAAGACCGCACCCATCTCTCAAGGGAGGAATTCTACCCCTTGATGCGGGAGATCATAGCCCGTGAGGAGTGGATCATCGACGGCAACTACGGCTCCACCATCGAGTGGCGGATCGCCGCCTGCGATATCCTGTTCTTTCTGGACTACCCCGCCGAGGTGTGCCTCGCGGGGGTCCGCGCCAGGAGGGGGCAGAAGCGGTCGGATATGCCCTGGGTGGAGGAGGGAGACGATCAGGAGTTTCTGGAATTCATCCGCGCATTTGAGAGCGAGAGTCGGCCGAGGATATTGGAATTGATGGAGAAATACCCCGAGAAGACCGTGGTGATCTTCACCGACCGCAAGGAGGCGGAGAGGTATCTGAAGGCCTTGGAAAACTAAAAAAGCGATGACCGCGCCCTGTTCTTGGGTGCGGTCATCATTTTTACTGTGAGGACTCGTATGACGTCTTGTACCCCGCTTTTTTCAGAGCCCCCTTCGCCCGCAGCGTCACCAAATTATGCTCATACCACTTCATCTCCCCCAGCTCCTTCGCGGCGCGGTCGAGGTAGTCGTGGGTGGCGGCGCGGATGTTCGCCAGCTGCTCGGGAGAGAACTCCACGGGGTCGGCGGGCCGGAAGTCGGGGTCGGCGGTGGCCTCCATGAAGTCCAGAGCCGCGAGGACGCCCGAATGGCCGCAGTCCTCAAGCACCTCCCCCTGCATGGTGCGGAGGTTGCCGTCCACGGCGGCACTTACGTTATACTTCATGATGAGGCTGTCCACGTTGACCACCGAGATGGCCACGAAGAAGACCAGGAAGACAGCCAGCAGAGTCCCCGTGAGGTTCATCCGCGCGAAGATCTGGCGGAGGATCACCGCCACGAAGCAGACCGCCAGCAGGAGCATGAGCCAGGTGGCGTAGGTGCGCTTGTGGGTCATGCCGTAGGTGTCCACGTAGAGGAGCATCTTGGCCACGGCGGTGGCGATGAGGATGAGGGTGGAGAGGGCCATGACCGCCATGTAGATGCGGGTGACGGGGTGGGTACGGTCGCGGTTCGGCTTGTCGGGGCTTTCGGGACGGCGTTTGGTCAGAAGGGACGCGCCCAGGGACAGGACGGCGTTGATGACCGCCACCGCCAGGAGTTGGAAGAAGCCCTCTCTGGCGTAGTCCGAGAAGGTCAGCTCCTCGGGGCGCACACCCGTGAAGGCGGAGACGTAGTAGTCCCACTGGGAGACGAAGAAGATGATGTAGATGACCAGAATGGGGGTGAGGGTCGCCGCCACCAGAGCCACGGGGAGGACGTGGGCACCGTCGGACTTGGGGAGGGTGGGGGTGCCGGCGGGAGCCTCGGCGGGGTCGGTCTTCCTCCCCTTCTTGTGCTTGCCCGCCAGGATCGCGCCGAACATGAGGGCGCCTACGAGGATACCCAGACCGATGTTGCGGAGCTGGCGGAAGATCTCGTCCGCCGAAAAGATCTCGTCCAGGATGTTGTCCATGATATTGGAGAAGCCCTTGTCATAGGACAACAGCAGAGCCACGATGAGGGTGGGGATGACGGCCATGGCCAGACCCAAAAGGATCCAGCCCACGGTGGCGCTTCCCTTGCGGGGGCGAGAGGTGCCGTCGGGGTTCTTCCGCGCGCCGAAGAGGGCGGAGAAGAGGTTGGCGGGAGCCTTGAAGGGCATGGAGAAGGTGGCACTGCACAGCTCACCGATGAAATACTGCCCGGGAGCGCGCTCGCGGGAGTTGCCCGTGGTCGTAAAGACCAGGTAAAACCAGGCGAGGCAGTTCCAGAGGTACACGCAGTTGATGATGGCTTTATTGGTGGTCAGCACCATGGACAGGGCGAGGGCGAGGCTTACCGCAACGGTGACGATCCCCCGCGCCGAGAGCTTACCGCCCACGGACTTGCGGGTGAGCAGGACGGAGCCGCCCACGAAGAGGATGACCTCAAAGCCGAAGGCCAGAAGGGGATGCTCCATGACGGGAGTCACCGCCCAGAAGAGGTATCCCGCGACCCAGAGGATCAGGGCCAGGACGAAGTCGGCGGGTGTGTAGGCGTAGGCGGGCTTGGGGGCGGGGGGAGTGGAGGGCGTATAGGTGTAGGGGGTGGGGGTCGGGGTGTTGTTCATGGTGCTTTCCTTTCGTTATGGTACGGAGTTCAGTTTTGCTTATAGGTCATAAGGTCAGCCGGCTGGCACTCCAGCACCTCGCACAGCGCCTCCAGGGTGGAGAATCGGATAGCCTTGGCCTTATTATTCTTGAGAATGGACAGATTGGCCTCCGTGATCCCCACCCGCTCGGACAGCTCCTTCAGGGAGATCTTGCGCTTGGCCATCATGACGTCCAGGTTAATTTCGATCATATATTTCATGTAGTTTTCGTGAAACGAAAACATCCTTTCTTGCGGAATTGGGGTTGGTTTTGCGTAGCAAAATCGCCACCGTTCCGGGGGCGAAAGCCACAAAACGCGTTTGAAAGCTTCGGCTTTCAAACTGCTTCCCTCCTTAAATGGTGCCGTCGTTCTCTTCCTTGAGGGCGGCGGCCTCGCGGAGAACACCGCTGACCACCATGAGGCAAAGGCCCATGGTCACGGCCACAAAGGCAACGCAGAGCGCCAGCTTGAAGGGACCGCCGACAGCACCGAACACAAAGCCCTCAATGATGACCAACACTGAGATGGCAAAGACCAGCTTACCGCTGACGGGGGTAAAGATCCGCCCCGTGAGCACTACGTTCAGAAGTGCCAGGAGCAGCAGCATGACGGTCACGGCAATAACGATAGCCAGGTAAAGCCACAAAAGAAGCGGCAGATAGTAAGGCAGCAGGGCCGGGGTGACCCGCTCCATGTAGCTCTTGAGGATGAAGGGCAGGGCGATGCCAACGGCAACCGCCAGCCCCAGCCCTACAAAGCAACAGAGGGCGGAAAGAATCAAGGCGGGTGAGACCCTCTTACGGGTCGGGGAAGGGGTATTGGACATGATGGAAGGACCTCCTTGCGATATGGATTCCCTTTCGGGTGGTTCGTAGGATGATTATAGCACATCATCCATCGTTTGTCAATAGGTTTTTATTGTTTTTCGATAATTTTTTCTTCTTTTTCGTGATTTGCCCAAAATTCGCGCCTCGGTTTTTCCGACACCGCTTGACAAGCCCTCCCTTTTCCTGTATAATAAAGGGACAAAATTCCCGGAGGTGACCCATGGCAACCAAGCGAACAAGCAAAAAGCAATCCGCCGATGCGGCCCGCATGGCGGAGATCGTCCGCCGACTGAAGGAGCGGTATCCCGACGTGGTCTGCGCCCTGGAGTGGGGCGGGCAGTACGGCGGGGAGTCGGATCTCCTTTTGCGGGAGAGCTGGAAGCTGTTGGTCATGGGGCGTCTCTCGGCCCAATGCACCGACGCGCGGGTGAACGTGGTCTGCAAGGACCTGTTCGAGAGGTTTCCCACCGTTCAGGCCATGGCGGAGGGAGAGATCACCGAGATCGAGGCCATCGTCCGCTCCTGCGGTCTGTATCATACCAAGGCACAAAACATCAAGGATGCCTGCCGCATCCTGGCGGAGGACTACGGCGGTATCGTTCCCGATGATATGGATGCCCTGCTCGCTCTGCCCGGAGTGGGACGCAAGATCGCCAATCTGCTCCTGGGTGACGTCTACAAAAAGGGCGGCGTGGTCACCGACACTCACTGCATCCGCATTTGCGGGCGGCTGGGCTTCTATGACGAGAGCGTCAAGGAGCCCCTCAAGGTGGAGCGTATCCTGACTCCCCTGATCGAGCCCGCTGAGCAGAGTGATTTCTGCCACCGTATCGTGCAGTTCGGACGGGACACCTGTATGGCGCGGAGCCCCGACTGCGAGGGCTGTCCCCTGAAGGACCTCTGCCGCCATCACGAGGATCCCCACGTCCGGTCAAGCAAAAAGCCTGCTCGGACCGCCGCGAAGGGGCAGTGAATCCCCGACAAGCAGATAACCGCCCCGCGCTTCTTTTGCGCGTGGGCGGTTATGCTTTCAGATCTGCTTATGCACGCTCTTGTACTCGTCGTAATACCGATAGTAGGGGCACCGTCCCGTCTGTCCCGAAATGAACGAGATCATCTCGTCCTCGTCCAGGTTCACTTGACACACGTAGGCGTCCAGGTCCTCGTCGTAGTCGTAGAACTCGCACTCCTCACAGCGGCCCGCGGTGGGCTTTTTTTGCTCCTTTGGGAGCTTTTTCTTTTGGGTTTCTTCCATGTGGGGTCACTTCCCTTCTCTGTACTGTTACCAGTATACCCCATTTCGGCGATTTTGTCAAGGGGACGACACCAAGTCGTCGGGTTTTGCATAGGATGGGTAGAAACCACCCTGTTTGGAGGTATCTATGGAACGAAACACAGCACCGATCCCGTCGCCCGTCCCCGCTCCCCCCGCCGACCGTCCCGCTCCCGACCTGTCGGGGGTGGGAAAGCTCCTCTTCCAGATCACCACAGCGGGGGGCGCCATCCCTCTGGAGGGGGCCGAGATCATTCTCCGCGCCAGCCGCTCAGCCTCAGACGGAAACGGAGGGGCCGTCATCGCGGTCCTGCACAGCGGCGGGGACGGCCGCACCGAGATCCTGGCCCTGCCCGCCCCCGCCCGCAGTCTTTCCCTGGAGCCCGCCCGTGACGGCGCTCCCATTCCCTATGCGCTCTACAACGCTGATGTCCGCCTGGATGGCTTTTTCTCCCAGTCCTACATACGCATTCCCGTCTTTGACGGCATCACCTCCATCCAGAGGGCTTCTCTGGTCCCTCTCCCTGAAAACGGCTTTGCCGACGGCTCCCGCCCCGACGGTGAGAGGTTCTACGAGGGAACCAGCCCCGACCTGTAGTCCATCCCCTCCCTATCCCCGCGATCCCTCGAGGCTGTCCCGCGGGCGTTGATATTTCCCGCCCGGCGAGCCGAGGTTGCCCGTATCCAAACCCAAGAAAGGAGCCACTCCATGGCCACAGGTCTGCCCGTCATTCCCGAAACCATCACCGTTCACCTGGGCGCGCCGGATGAGCCCGCCCCCAACGTGACGGTCCCCTTTGTGGATTACATCATGAACGTCGCCTCCAGTGAGATCTACCCCACCTGGCCCGAGGAGGCCATCCGCGCCAATATGTACGCCCAGATCTCCTACGCTCTCAACCGTATCTATACCGAATACTACCGCTCAAGAGGGTATGATTTCGACATCACCAATTCCACCCGCTACGACCAGTATTTCGTCAACGGTCGGGATATTTTCGAGAATATCCAGCGCATCGCGGGGGAGATCTTCAACGATTATCTCCGCCGTCAGGGTACGGTGGAGCCTCTGTTCGCCCAGTACTGCAACGGCACCACCGTCACCTGTGAGGGTCTGTCCCAATGGGGCTCGGTGGAGCTGGCCGAGGCGGGCTATACCCCCTACGGCATCCTCACAAGCTACTATGGCGACGACGTGGATATCATTCGGGACGCTCCCGTGGCGGGCAGTACCCCGGAACCTACCCTACCCCTGGGATTTGACAGCGCGGGAGGGGATGTCCGCCGTCTCCAGATCCGGCTGAACCGCATATCCGACAATTACCCGAGCATCCCCAAGATCCCGTACCCCAACGGTATTTTCGGCTTTGAGACCGAGGAGGCGGTCAAGGCCTTCCAGCGGATCTTCAACCTTACCGAGGACGGTGTCGTTGGCAACGCCACCTGGTACGCCATTCAGCGCATTTACGTGGCTGTCAAGCGGCTCAACAGCCTGAACTCCGAGGGACTGCGCTTCAACGAGGTAGACCGCCAGTTCCCCGAGAGCCTCTCCCAGGGGGATCAGAACAGCGGTGTTGCCCTTTTGCAGTACTATCTGGATTACCTTTCGGCCTACTACGATACCATTCCGCCTCTGGTAACCGACGGCATCTTCGGGAGCGCCACCCGCGATGCGGTCTTTGCCGCCCAGGCTGCTCTGGGCGTTCCCGTAGACGGAGTCGTGGGGCGGGAGACCTGGAATGCCATTGTGGATGCCTATTATGGCATCGTCCGCCGCATTCCCGTGAGCTACACCGAGGGGAATACCATTCCCTTCGGCGGTACGGTGCTGCGACAGGGCTCGGAATCTGAGGCCGTGCGGGTGCTACAGGAATACCTGAGCTTTATTGCCCAATACTTCCCCGAGATCCCCGACGTGACACCCACGGGCTATTTCGGCCCCCGCACCGAGGCCTCGGTCCGCGGACTCCAGGAGGTGGCGGGCCTGCCTGTCAGCGGTATTGTCAACGCCGTCACCTGGGGAGCGGTCACCGATCTGTACAGTGACCTCTATATCGGAAGCAGACTGAACGAGGGACAGTATCCCGGCTCCGCCGTCGGGAGCTGACAAGGAGGTACTATGGCCACAACACCCTATGAGACCCAGGCGATCTACAACCTGCAGCGCTACCTGCGCGGGCTCTCCCGCTTTGACCCTGCTATTCCCTCGGTGGACGAGGACGGCATATTCGGGGAGGAGACCCGGGCCTCCCTGTCGGCCTTTCAGCGCCGATACGGCCTTCCCGTTACGGGTAGCGCCGACCCCGAGACCTGGGCAAGACTGTTCAGCGAATACCTGGCCTCGGTAGAGGAGCGTACCCGCCCTCTTCCCGTGTACCTGTTCCCCCGCTTTCCCGCGGAATACTCCGTCGGGCGGGGCGATGAGAATTTATTGACGGGCGTGGTCCAGCAGCTCCTGCGGGAGGTGCTGACCCTGTACGGAAGGGACGCCGAATTTTTGCCCATCGACGGAAGGTTCGGAGAACTGACCGAAGGGGCGGTCAAGGATTTCCAGGCCATCCAGCGCCTCCCCACCGACGGGCGGGTGGATCGGATCACCTGGAATCGGCTGGTACAGGCGTTAGAGCCCGATGTGAACGGGAGACCGTGGGAATAGCGGCGGGGGAACGCCGAGCTCCCGAGCCATAGGAGAAGCCACAGGCCGCAAAACGGCCCCTCGCTCTTTGCGGACGGAGCAGCTCCGCCCTGCGCGGGCCCGACCGTTCCATTTCCGCGCGCATACGAAAGGGGCTGAGTCATTAACTCCCCCAAAAATCAAAAAAAGCGGTTGTTCAAAACCGAAAGGGCTTGAACAACCGCTTGCTTTGTTGTATAATTTAATTGCCACAAAAAACCTACAAGAAAGCGAGGTAATTATACAACAATGAG
>JAZNJA010000140.1:0-17540 GCA_045577755.1 Eubacteriales bacterium | reverse complement strand
CCCCGTGTGATCTATGCGACGGATTGTACACCCCTCCCCGATCCCATAGCGATCCAGGCTCCCGACCTCACCGCGTGGAGCGAGGCACTGACCAACGCCCTCCCCAAAGGCGGCACCCCCCTCCTGTACACTCTCCCCGCTGACTACGTCTTCACCCGCCCCAACCCCTACCACGCGGGTCTGGCGGTGGGCAAGGCCGCGAGCGGGGAAGCCTTGCCCCCAAAGGAGCGGGATCTCCTCATCACCCAAGCCCTTCGCGTGTGGGGGCTGGCACTCGTGGGGATGGAGACCGCCCCCCTCCTGCTCCTGCGAGGCGGCGCACCCGACGCGGTGACCGCCCTCCTTGCCTACCTGTCCGCCTCCAAGGCCCTCCCCGCCATGGTCCGGCTCTACGATGCCCCAACCCACGCGGGAGCTGTCAGCGGTCTGTACCCACAGGTCGGAACGGGCTATACCGTAACCGAGGGAGAACCCGCCGAGGTAACCGAGAACAAAAAAAAGGCCTACGCCAAAGCCGCGCCCATCGGTAAGGCTACCCTCCTCACAGAATGAAAAAACGCTTACGGCAAGCAAAACCGTAAGCGTTTTCTGTTTAGGTGAGTCAAGCCTCTGCCTTGCAGGCCTTCAGAGCCTTGGAGAGCTGATCGGGGCAGGAGGTGGAGCGGGGACCGCAATGGATGCCCTCAATGCGGGAAATGGCCTCATCGATGTTCATGCCGGCGATGAGAGCCGCGATGCCCTGGGTGTTGCCCGAGCAGCCGCCCGTGAAGGTGACCTTGACGATGGTGTCGCCGTCCAGATCAATGTCGATCATGCGGGAGCAGACCCCGCTGGGCTTGTAGGTAAAGTGTTTCATGGTAAACGTTTCCTTTCAAGTGTTGCTATACGGTGCTATAGATCCCAATGAGAATATTATCCGAGGCTTCCAGAGACAGGAAGCGGCGGAAGACGGCCAGGTCGCTCCCTGCCACGTCGCAGACGCAGCCCAGAGGGGCGGGTTCGTCACCCTCGGTGTCCAGCTCGTCGAAGCGGGGCAGGGTGTCCAGCCGGCAGACCGTCACCCCACAGAACTCGGCGGCGGTGAGGAGATCGGTCAGGGAGGGGGGGCCGTCCCTGTGGATGAATTCCAGATACAGGGGCTCGCCCTCGGCGGACGGGGTCAGGGGAGCGGGGAAGCCACCGTCAGCGGCCCTCAGCAGGGCGAAGCGTGTGACCTGCCCATCGACGGCGCCGTTTTCCAGGTCGCAGATCGCTACGACCCGAAGACTGTACCGTAGGATCAAGCGGGTAAAGGCGGTGAGCTTGCCGCTATGGGTATTCTCCAGAGGGAGGATACAGTATTCGCAAAGCCCGCTTCGCACCTCCTCACAGGCATCCACAAAGCTGGCTGTAGCCGTGGCGCGAGGGCTTACCACGCGGGCCGAGAGGCGGAGGTAGGCCTTGTCCGCGAAGGCGGCGGGCATATAGGCGATGCGTCCCCGCGCCGTGGCGGGCAGAGGGGAGGGCAGGGACTTGGGGGGATCTTCAGCGGGCATCCGCTCCTCGATCATGGCATAGAGCAAGAGCCGCGCGTACAGACCCGAGCGGGCGGACATATGGGAGACGGCCTCCCGGTTGACGGGAGCGACGCGCTCCGTCAAGGGATGATGGACCGTGTCGCCCTCACCCTCGCCGTCGGGAATGCTCTGGAGGGAAAGCAGGATACTGTCCACAGTGTCGGGATCCCCCGCAGCATCGTGGAGGATGGCATCGGCCAGCTCGGACAGGATAGCCAGTACCGATTCGCTGACCCGATCCTGTCTGGCTCCCAGCACCTCCAGATTGGAAAGACATAACCCCGTGTCAAAGCCCTTGAGCTCGGGGATGTCGGTGTTGAGGAAGGGCATGGATCAAAGCTTACCCAGCAGGTCGAAGCCCGCGGCCAGGAAGTCGGTCAACTCCTCGGCGGTGAGCTTGCGCTGGGACATGAGGCAGAGGCGGTAGACCTGAGAGGCGATGAGCTTGGCCTTGTCGGAGTCGGTCTCACAGAGATCCGTGAGCTTGCCCGTCAGGGGAGAGGCGGTGTTGACGGTCAGGGTATAGTCCACGGGGTAGGTGGGCATGGCACCCATAGGACCCTGCATGGCGTACATCCGCATCATCTCCTCCATACGGCGGGACTCCTCGGAGACCGTCAGCATGGCGGGAACTCCCTCGTCCTTGAGAGGGGCGAACTTGACTTCCAGCTTATCATTCCCGCTGACCTCGCGGTACAGGGCGGTCAGGGCTTCGCTTTCGGTGGCGTCGCCGTCTCCCGTAAGGGCGGCCACGTCGGCGTCGATGCGGCGGAACTTCACGGCGTTCTCCCCCGCGTAGACCTCATACATTTGGACGAACTGGGAGTCAATGGGCTTGTCCAGCACCGCTACCTTGATGCCCTCGGCCTCAAAGAGAGAGACGTACTGGGCCTGTCCCTCGGGATCGGAGGTGTAGTAAAGGATCTTCTCGGCGGGCTCTGCCTCGCCGTCCTCTGTTTTGAAGTACTCCTCCACGGTCTCGTATTTGCCGCTCGTGAGCTTGAAAAGCAGGGAATCCCGCACGCGGTCGTAGAACTTGCGGTCCCGCATACAGGCGTACTCCACGAAGGTCTTGATGCTGTCCCAGACGCCCTCGTATGCCTCACGCTCGTTGAGGCACAGAGAATTGAGCTTGTCGCAGACCTTCTTGACAATATGGGCAGAGACCTTGCTGACGTAGGTGTTGTTCTGCAAGTAGCTGCGGGAGACGTTCAGGGGCAACTCGGGGCAGTCCAGAACACCCTTGAGCATGAGCAGGTATTCGGGAATGACCTCGCCCACGTTGTCGGCCACGAAGACCTGATTGTAGTAGAGCTTGACCTGACCCTCGATGGACTCGTACTCGTTGTTCAGGCGGGGGAAGTAGAGAATGCCCTTGAAGTTGAGGGGATAGTCGGCGTTGATGTGGATGTGGAACAGAGGCTCGCGGTAGTCGCGGAAGACCTTGCGGTAGAAGTCCTTGTACTCCTCGTCGGTGCACTCCGAGGGGGCCTTCTGCCACAGAGGGGTGGTGTCGTTGATGGGAGTAGGCTCGACGGGAGCCTTGGGCTCGGTTTCTGTGTCTGCCTCGGTGTCGGCAGGCTCCTCCTCTTTATCGACCTCGTCGGCATCCACAAAGTAGATCTCAGTGGGCATGAAGGAGCAGTACTTGTCCAGCATATCCTTCACCTTGTAGGCACCCAGGTACTCGGCTTCCTCCTCGGTGATATGGAGGATGATGTCGGTACCGCGGTCCAGGGCATAGGGGGCGTCGGTGAACTCGTAGGAGCCGTCAGCGTTGCAGACCCAACGGGTGGTTTCGCCGCCCGTAAAGGAGCGGGTGATGACCTCCACCGTATCGGCCACCATGAATGCCGAGTAGAAGCCCAGGCCGAAATGGCCGATGATGCCCGTGGAATTGCCCTCGGCCTGGTTTTCGTACTTGCTGACGAAATCCAGAGCGCCCGAGAGCGCGATGTTGCCCAGATAGCGGGTGACCTCCTCCTCGGTCATGCCGATGCCGTTGTCGGAAACGGTGAGGGTGCCCGCGGTCTTATCCACGGTGACGGTGATGCGGTAGGTCTCGTCCTCGCCGCTCTCGATCTCACCGAGGGAGACAAGGCGCTTGTGCTTGGTTACCGCGTCGGCGGCATTGGAGACCAGCTCGCGGAGAAAAATATCCTTTTCGGAGTAGAGCCACTTCTTGATGATAGGGAAAATATGGGCTGTCTCTACCGAAATGCCGCCCGAGCGGCGGGTGTTGTTCTGATCCATGATGGGGTACCTCCTTGGAATGTTTGATGATCCTATTATAGTCTTGAATTTTGAAGCGAATTTGAATTCGGACTTACTCGTCGGCGCCTTCACGGTTGCCGCCGCTTTTTCCTTCGGTGTCAGTCGAGGTCGGCTCGGTGCCGTTTACCATTCCCTCGTTGTCGGGGGCGGGGCCGGTCGCGGCGGAAGCGTCCGCGGCGGATGCGTCCGCGGTCTCCGCCTTCTTTTTCCAGATACGCCCAATGGCGTTCAGCACCTTATCCACATGAGGCTTGAGACGGGAATGGTCGTACTTGTACTTCCAGTGGGCGTGCTCGTAGTAGACGTCCTCCTCGGCGTTGCCCACGGCATCCGAGGGATAGTAGGCGGTGGTATCGGTGGGGCGCTCCCGCGCGACCAGCCGCTCCTCGATGGCGCGCTTGACCAGCTCGATGATGACGGCGAAGACCGGCACACCGATGACCATACCCATAATGCCGAAGAGACCGCCCATGACCGTAATGGCGACCAGCACCGCCAGGGAGCTGACACCGGTGTTGTTTCCCTGGATCATGGGGCAGAGGATATTGCCGTCGATCTGCTGAATGACCAGCACCAGGATCAAAAACAGGACGAACTTTTCAGGATTGGTGATCAGTACGATGAGGCCCGAGGGAATGGCGCCGATGAAGGGGCCGAAGACGGGGATGACGTTGGTGATGGCGCAGATCGCTGAAATGAGGAGGTTGTACTCCGAGACCCGGAACAGGGACATCATGATGAAGGTCACGATGCCCACGGCCAGGGCATCCAGCAGCACGCCCTTAATGAAGCCGCCGAAGGTCTTATCCACCAGGGTAGCGATCTCGGCGATCTTGCCGTCCTGCTTATCGTTGAAGTAGGCGGCGCGGAATTTCTTGACCTGCGCGATACGCTTTTCCTTGGAGGAGAGAATGTAGAAGGCGATGAAGATGCCCAGGAAGAGATTCTTGAAGGTGGTGAAGAGGTCGCTGAGGAAGACCCAGACGTTTTCGATGATATCGCTGTCCACGATAAAATTCTCCACGGCCGAGAGCAGCTTGGTGACGGCCTCCTCCACCGAGCCGAACATATCCGTCAGGAAGAGGTTCAGCTTCTCCACGTCCGAGATGTCGATCCATCCCGCCAGATCCTCGGGGAGGGTATTGATCACGGATTGGACGAAGCTCAGCAGCTCGTTGAGGTAGACGTGATAGTTTTTGACCAGCTGGGAAATGCTTTCGTACAGCTCGGGGACGATCAGGGCGATGGCTACGGCCAGAATGGCCAGAACCGTCAGCACGGTACAGAGTAGTGATATCCCTCGTCGCAGATTTCCCTTGCCCATCTTACGGAACACAAAGAACTCGTAGAAATTCAGGAAGGGATTGCACAGATAGGCGATGATGCCGCCGATGATGACGGGGGCCAGCACCTGCCCCAGGCGGGTGAACAGGGAAGCGAAGGTGGTGGCGTTGGCGATGCAGTAGACCAGAATAGCGATGACGGCAACGGTGCCGAAGAAGATCACCCGCTTGGGCACTCGTCTTCCGCGGAAATGGACGGTATCGGGGTCGTGGTGGTATTCTTGCTGCTCCTGCCCCTCGGTGGCGTGGGGCTCAGAGTTCTCGCGGTGAGGGTCTGTCATAGAAAGCCTCCTAATGGAATTGAGAAGCGACAGGCACCCGGTAATAACCGGGTGCCTCCGGGAAAAAACGTTCAGGATTCGCTATGGTCGGAGTCGTCGGGATTATTGGACTCGCTTTGGTCGTTGGGGGTCTCAGTGGGAGGCATCTTGGTCTTGCTCTGACGGCCCAGGTGAGCCAGAATACCGTTGCGGATGCGATCCACGTGGGGCTTGAGGCGGGAGCGCTGGTAGTTATACAGCAGGGTGGAATGCTCGTAGTACATATCCTGCTCGGCGTTGCCCACGGCGTCGTCGGGATAGTAGTCAACGGTATCGGTGGGCTCGCCCTTGGCGGCCAGCCGCTTCTCCAGCATACGCTTGGTTAGCTCGATGACCACGGCGAAGATGGGCACGCCGATGATCATACCAACCACGCCCCACAGGGCGGAGCAGATGGCGATGGCAATGATGACGCACAGGGAGCTGACGCCCGTGTTGTCGCCCAGGATCTTGGGACCTATGATGTTACCGTCCAGCTGCTGGATCAGCAGAATAAGGATAAGGAACAGGAAAGCCTTCTCAGGATTGGAGATGAGGACCACGAAGAAGGAGGGGATGGCACCGATGAAGGGGCCGAAGACGGGGATGATGTTGGTGATGCCCACGAAGGTGGCGATCAGCATATTGTAGGGAGAGACGTCGAAGATGAACATCAGGGCACCCGTCAGAAGACCGATGACCAGGGAGTCCAAGAGCTTACCGAAGATGAAGCCGCCAAAGGTCTTGTCGGCGAGGGTGATGAACTCCTCAAGACGGCTCTGGTTCTTCTCGTTAAGCATAGCGCGGCGGAACTTCCGGAACTGGGCGCTGCGCTTCTCCTTGGAGGCCAGAATGTAGAAGGCGATGAACAGACCGATGAAGAGATTCTTGAAGGTGTTGAAAAGCTCCAGCAGCATGGCCCAGGTCTTCTCCATGAGGTTGCCCTCACTGACGAACTTCTGCAGCTCGTCCAGGATCTGCGACAGGGCGTTCTCGGCCGAGCCGAACATATTGTCGATGAAGGTCATAAGCTTCTCAACGTCCGAAATATCCACCACGTCGAAGGGCAGGTTTTCGGTGACCTTGTTGAGTCCGGTCTGGAGCCAGCTCAGCAGGCTGTTGAGGTAGCGCTCATAGTTGCTGAACAGCTCGGTGATGCTCTGGTAGAGCTGAGGGATCATCATGGCGCAGACAATGGCAACCAGGCCGAAGGCCACGACAATGGTACAGAACAGGGACAGACCGCGCTTCAGAGAGCCCGCGCTCATACGGCGGAAGATGCGGTACTCGAAGAACTCCAAGATAGGGTCGCAGAGGTAGGCGATGACGGCACCGATGATGAGGGGGGAGAGAATGGACAGAATGTACCGTGCCACGCTGACCAGCGGCTCCATGACCGCGGCGGCAAACAGGAGCAACGCGATTGCCGTGGCGACGATAAAGAAGACGGTACGCTTGGTGAAATGCTTGAGCTCCGGCTCGGGAGCGGGAGCCTCGCGTGGGGGATCTTCGGGGGGGCTTTGTTGGTCGCGCGGGTCAAATTCAGCCATAAGGCACGTCCTTTCTTCCGCGGACAAAACAGAGCGCGGAGCCGTACGGATACATATCTATATTATATACGATTCGTCCCGATTCGTCAAGGGCTTTGGATAAAAATTCATACAACCTACACAGTTTTTCTGCCGCGGGCGGAGGGGTGAAAGGAAAAAGCGGGGCTGTCTCGGTAAGACAGCCCCGCGGGGGATCTCCTTATGAGGTCGACCGCCGAAGCGTGTGCTTACGCGGCGGGGGTCTGCTGACGCAGGAGGGTGATGAGCTCGGCCAGGGTGATGGGAGCGTAGGCCTCGGCGTTAGCGGGAGCATCCACGGCCACATCGTCGCGGTCGAAGAGTACGGTCAGGTTCAGGGCGAGAGCGGAGGGAACGGTCTCCTCGGTCATAGCGGCCAGAGCAGACAGATCCAGCGCGCCGACCACGCTGACGGAAACGAGGTTGCCCTCGGCATCCAGCGTCAGGGTCAGGGAGACGGCACCCTCAGCCTGGGCGCGAAGAGACGCGTTGAGGGCCTTCAGCTGCTGGAGCTGAGCCAGGCTCTCGGCGTCGGTAGCGGAGGCCAGCATGGTGTCGATATCCTTGTCGATCTCGTCAAGCAGGGTATCCGAAACGCCGGACAGGGTCAGGACGGTCTCGCCGGTGGCGGTGTTCAGGGTCGCCTTCACGGAGCGGAAGACCTCATCGGCGGTGACACGGTTCAGGAATGCCAGCATCATAACGGTGGGATCCAACTCGGTGACGGGGGTATGGGAGCCGTCGGGAACCAGCTCGGGGGGCAGGATCGCAACCCACTCCTCGGGGAGGAAGGTGAGCCAGGAGGCGGGGATACGGTCAGCCCAGCCGGAGGGGAGAGCGGCGGCCAGGATCAGGGGCCACTTCTCGTCGGCCATGCCGTCCAGCTGTCCGCCCATATGTGCCAGGAAGGCATCGGGCAGAGCCTCCATCTCCTCGTCGGTCAGCTCACAGACGAAGGCGTAGCCGGTCTTGGCGTCGTAGACGTAGAAGGAATGGTCGACAAGGGTATAGGCGGCGTTGCCCATCATGGGAATGACGTAGGAGAGAGCCAGATCGCCCTCGGCGTCCTTGCCGATGAAGGACTGCACGGGCATGGTGGCGGTGGTGGTGAAGCCCTTGATGGCGGCGGTCACGGCCAGCTGGCCGTCCACGGTCACGGTCATGGGCTGATCGGCCTCGGTGCCCAGCTTGGCCACCAGAGCCTGCAGAAGAGTCAGGGTAGCCTCGTCGGAAAGCTCCACGGTGACGGGCTCGGTCTCGGCGGGCTCGGTCTCGGCGGGAGCCTCAGTCTCAGCGGGAGCCTCGGTGTCGGCAGGTGCTTCGGTCTCGGGAGTAGGCTCCTCTGTCTCGGCGGGGGCCTCGGTTATGGGGGCGTCGGTCACAAGACCGTCGGGAAATTCACCCTCCAGCTCGTCACAGCCAACCAAAACGGTCATCATCAGGATGGCCAGCAGAGTCAGAATCCATTTTTTCATGATGTGTATCCTTTCTGTTTAAGAATGTTGGACAAAGGCCCGGGATCGGTGGAATCAGCCGCGGGCGGCCTTGAGTCTTGCCTCCAGAGCGGCCAGCTCGTCGTACATGGTGTTGGGAACGGCGGATCCGACCTGAGCGTAGAAGTCCTTGATGTTGTCGATGTCAGCCAACCAGGACTCCACGTCCACGGTGAGCAGATCGCGGATGGTGTCCAGAGTGATGTCCTCCAGGCCCTCGATCAGGATATCCTCCGCCTTGGGCACGTAGCCGATGGGGGTGATGTCGGCGTCGACCTTACCCTCGCAGCGGTCCAGGATCCAGAGCAGGACGCGCATATTGTCGCCGAAGCCGGGCCAGATGAAGTGGCCCTCGTCGTCGGTGCGGAACCAGTTGACGTGGAAGATCTTGGGAGGATTGGGGATGCGGGTACCCATGGCCAGCCAGTGGTTCCAGTAGTCACCCATGTTGTAGCCCACGAAGGGACGCATAGCCATGGGATCGCGGCGGACCACACCCACAGCGCCGGCGGCGGCAGCAGTGGTCTCGGAGGCCATGATGGAGCCTACGAAGGCGCCGTTCTGCCAGGAGGTGGACTGGTACACCAGGGGAGCGGTCTTGGCGCGGCGGCCGCCGAAGACGATGGCGGACACGGGCACGCCCTTCAGACTGTTGAACTCAGGAGAGATGCAGGGGCAGTTAGCGGCCAGAGCGGTGAAGCGGGAGTTGGGATGAGCGCCGCAGGTGGACTTATCCTTCTTGTCGTACTTGGTGCAGTCCCAAGGATTGCCCTTCCAGTCGATGGCGTTGCCGGGCTGAGGAGGATTGTTGTCCAGGCCCTCCCACCAGACGGTGTTGTCGGCGGTGTTGTGGACCACGTTGGTGAAGATGGTGTCACGCAGGCAGGTGTGCAGAGCGTTGGGGTTGGACTTCTCGTTGGTACCGGGAGCCACGCCGAAGAAGCCGTTCTCGGGGTTCACGGCCCACAGGCGGCCGTCCTCGCCCACGCGGAGCCAGGCGATATCGTCGCCCACGCACTCCACCTCATAGCCCTGCTCGGACAGGAACTTGGGGGGGATCAGCATGGCCAGGTTGGTCTTGCCGCAGGCGGAGGGGAAGGCGGCGGTGACGTACTTTTTCTCGCCGCTGGGGTACTTGACGCCCAGGATCAGCATATGCTCGGCCATCCAGCCCTCCTTGCGGCCCAGATAGGAGGCGATACGCAGAGCGAAGCACTTCTTGCCCAGCAGGACGTTTCCGCCGTAGCCGGAGTTGACAGACATGATGGTGTTGTCCTGAGGGAAGTGGACGATGTAGCGGTTCTCCTCATCGATATCGGCGCGGGCGTGGAGACCCTTGATGTAGTCGGGGGAGTCACCCAGAGCCTCCAGAACGTTGTTGCCAACGCGGGTCATGATGAGCATATTCAGCACCACGTAGATGGAGTCGGTCAGCTCGATGCCGTACTTGGCGAAGTCGGAGCCAACAACACCCATGGAGTAGGGAATGACGTACATGGTGCGGCCCTTCATGGAGCCGGTGTAGAGCTTGTGGAGCTTTGCGTACATCTCGGCGGGATCCATCCAGTTGTTGATGTTACCGGCCTCCTCCTTGGTGGGGGTGCAGATGAAGGTACGGCCCTCCACGCGGGCGACGTCGTTGACGGCGGTGCGGTGCAGGTAGCAGTTGGGCAGCTTCTCGGGGTTGAGCTTGATCATCTCACCGGTGGAGCAAGCCTCGGCGCGCAGAGCCTCAGCCTGCTCGTCGGAGCCGTCGATCCAGACGATGCGATCGGGCTGGGTCATGGCGGCCATCTCGTCGATCCAATTCAGGACGAACTTGTTGTTGGTAGGGGTCATGGGGTTCTCTCCTTATATCGTATAATTTTAAACAGGTGAATGGGGGAGGATACAACTATCCTTTATACCCACATTATATTTTACACCATTTCCTGTCAAATTGCAAGGGGTTTTGGAAAGATTACAAAATGTTCACATCTGTACCGAAAAAAAGAAAAAAAGAGGACGCGTGTAAGATCCCGCTCCGAAAAAACGGTATGGAATACAAGGTGTGTCGAAAAAAAGCACCGCTCCGAGGGGAGCGGTGCGGCGGACTTTAAGCGGATCAGCCGAAAAGCTTCTCCAGCGCGCGGTTGGCGCTGCGGGAATTGCGCTGGAGGAAGGAGGAATAGCCCTCGATGCCGTCCAGGCAGAGGTTGGGGAACATATACAGCAGGGGATCCATACCGGCCAGGTTAGCCGTGACCATGCCGATGTCGGTGACCACGGAATCCCAGATGACGTCCAGCATCTCGGCGTCCTCGGGGGCATCGGAGAGCTTGGAGCCCAGTAGATCCTCGTAGTAGGCCTTCTGTACGGGAGGGGTGTAGTAGGCCAGCAGCTCCAGCACGTCACCGACCATGTCGGGGTTCTTGATGGAGGAGGGGACGAACATGACGCCGTTCCAGTTCAGGGAGCGGTACTCCTTCTGGTTCGCGTCGTACATGGGGTAGGGCAGCACGCCGAAGCGGAAGGTGACGTCGCGAAGGTTGGTCATGTTGCGGGTCTCCATGGTGTAGAACAGGGTCGTGCCCTTGTCAAAGCCGATCTGGGTGGCGTTGGGGCCCTTGTAGTAGGCGTAATCGGCGTTGTAGAGCTTGTTGACCTTTTCCAGAGCGGCATAGGTCTTTTCGCTGTTCTTTCCGTAGGCGACCTGGTAGAGGCCGGTCTCGTCACGATCCACGATCTTGATATCGCAGGCAGTGGTGAAGGAGATGGTATCCACCCAGCCCCAACCCGAGATGCCGTAGGTATCCTTCTCGTCCCAGACGTTATCGCCGTTGTCCTTGATCACGCCCGAGGCCAGGGCCATGAGCCCGTCCAGGGTCCAGTTCATGTTGCGGACGTCCTCGTAGGGGGCCTTCCGGCCGTATTCGTCCAGGATGTCCTTGTTGAAGACCACGGCGTTGACCGAGGTCAGACAGAAATCGTTGTAGCCGATGAGGTATTTGTCGTCGATCTTGACGTCCTCCATGAAATCCAGCGCCCAGTAGGGAGCGTCCAGGTTCACCGACTCGAAGTCGGCGTAGTTGTAGACGGCGTCGGTGGTGAGAAAGGCGGTCACGCCCTGGTAGCAGTGGGTGGAGACCAGCTGGTAGGTGTCGTCACCGGACTGCACCGTGCGAATGACGTTATTGGCGTAAGCCAGCCAGTCGCCCGCGTCAATGTCCACCAGCTCCACGCCCAGGTGATCCTGGATATGGATACCGCGCTCGTAAATGGTGTCGTAAAAGGGCTCGCCGCGATCCTCGTCGGAGGCGGTCGCCCAGTCGCGGATGTAGTATACACCCGTGATGTAGAACTCCGTATCGTAGTTCTTGGTTTCGATCATGGGGTCATATCGGGTCTCTTCCTCGGTGACGGGAGCCTTGTCGGGATTCTCTGTGGTGGCGGCCGGGTCGTCGGTGGTCTGCCCGCAGGCTGTGCAGGGCAGAAGCAGCAGAACGGCCAGAGCCAGAGCGAGAAACCGCTTCGGATACAGCTTCATGATGATCCTCCTGTATGTGTATTTGGTACTTTCAGTATATCATGCGGCCCCGGAAAAGTCAATACTGTCAGCAAGCACAGTTTTCATTTTTTTGAAAAATGGAGAATTGAACAAAACCGGAAGCCGAATTTTGGAAAATCTGCCAACGCTCCATACACAGTTTTTTCACACCTTTATGCTATAATATGTTCGAAATACAGTTTATTTTATCCAACATACATTTTCCCGAAAGGACGGTTCCCCTATGCCGAGAAAATCCCGCCTGAAGCGGATTGGTGAATGGTTCGTCACTCTGTTCCGCTCCATCGGCGCGGTGCTCTACCCGCCGAACATCAAGAACGCTTACCGAAGCGTCACCAAGAACTGGAAGGAGTATATCTGCTTCTACCTGGCCGCGTGGGTCATGACCGCGGGCTTCTGGATGGTGGCGCTCTGCACCGAGGCCAATATGCGCGCGGCACGGAATGCCGTGGCCGAGGAGTTTGACTACCACGTGGAGGTCGCTCTCCTCAACAACGAGCAGTACGCCAATCTCGACCAGCAGCTCCAGTATCAGCTCGCCCGTGAGAATGAGTTTCTGGGAAGCTATTACTGGGTCAACGGCGGTCAGCCCCTGGGTGACGGCACCTACTCCTGCCGCATCACTCTGGACGATACCTACGGCCTGGAGCGGGCTTATGAGGAGGTCAAGGCCGACATCCTGGGCCGCGTCAGCAAGGAGCGCCGCGAGATCCGCTTCTCCCCCCTGTATACCTTCAAGCAGGACTACAGCGGCCCCTATACCGCCCAGTTCTGGACGGTATCGGCCATCTGGTTCGCCTTTTCGATCTTCATGATGGTGATCTTGTTCCTCATCCGTCTGGATCACTTCCGCTTCATCTACGGCGTGTACATGACCTGCGGCGCCGATTTCCCCAAGCTCATGGGCGCGGCCGGAGGTGAGCTGATCACCGTCACGGTCCTGACCTGGCTGCCCGCCGCCCTGGTGGGAGTCCTCATCGCGGGGATTCTGTACATCCCGCGGGGCGTGGGACTGTGGTTCACCGCCAAAGCGGTGTTGGTGCCCCTCATGGGCGGTCTGATCGCGGTCTTTTCCTCGGTCTGGTTCCCCATGCGCCGTATGTCCAAGCAGCCCCCCGTCCGTCATTTGCAGGCGGGTGACAATACAAGCCTGGTCTCCTCCCCCCGCCGGTCCTTCTTCCTCTTCGGAGAGGATTTTCCGGGGAAGTATGAGCTGTACGGCTTCTGGCGTATGCGCAGGTACTACGTCCGCCTGGTGGTGTCCGCGGTGCTGTTTGCCGCCTTCTTCGTGTCGGGTCTGTATATCGCCGAGATGAAGACCTTCCAAAACGAGCTGGATCCCTACGAGTTCTTCGTAGCCTATCGCCCCGCCAACTACTTCGAGGAGGCCGAGACCGAGGAGGGGGAGATCATCGGCGACGAGCCCTGGGCTCCCACCGACGAGCAGGACGAAATGATCCGCTCGGACGTGGATCTGTTCCTTCCCGAGCTGGAGGCCATTCCCGGGGTGAGCCACGCCGAGTGGAACGTAAGCCTGTCGGGTGGCTTCCGCCAGTCCCATCTGCTCCTGAAGCCGGGTCAGCTCTACGACGCGAGCGACTACACCGTCGCCAGCAAGGAGCGGGAATCCGAGGGATTCAAATGGGCTGTGAACAACTACGATTGCACCGTGGTGGATCAGCTCTGGATCGACAACATCACCCGCAACAGCCTGGGCACCTTTGAGGGCGATCCCTATTCCATTCTGAACAACCCCAACGGCGTCATCATCAGCGAGGATATCTACAACAAGCAGACCTACGATTTCAAGCCCGGCGACAAGGTCATCGTGGCGGTCTGCGAGGAGGCCTTCCCCCTGGAGATGATCTTTGACCCCCAGGAGCTGCTCCGCCAGCAGATCAAGAATTTCAAGTTCCGCTACGAGACCTTCACGGTCTGCGCCGTGGTCAAGGGGCTGAGCTCCGAGGACGGCATCGTATTCGGAGTGGGTGACGCCACCTACACCGCCCTGACGGGCCGTCCCTCCTCCCGTACCGAGCTGAAGATCTACCTGGACCAAGGCACCGACATGGCCACGGTGGCTACCGCCGAGACCCGTATCCGCAGCCTGCTGACTTCCTTCTCGGATTGGCAGGTCACCCCCACGGGCAATTACTTTGAGGCCAGCGTCAAGAGCCTCAAGAATGACAACGCGGTGATCCTGACTCTGGCGGTTTGCCTGCTTCTCATTTCCCCCATGGTGTGGTACTTCTCCCAGATCATGTTCTACCGCAAGAGACGGAATGAGTTCGCGGTGCTTCACTCCCTGGGCGCCCCCGACGACGCCTTTGCCAAGCTCCACCGCCTGGCGGGCGGTGTGCTTTCGGGCGCGGCCTTCCTCATCACCGTCCTGGTGTCTCTTCTGTGCAACTATCTCGTCTACTTCGCGGTCAATACCCTGCTTCCGTGGCTCCATATTACCGAGAGCGTTCATTATGAGTTCAGCCTCTCTCTCCCCGCGTTGATCGCCTGCGTGGTGATCTCGGTGGTCTGCGGATTCCTCTCCTGTGAGCTGCCCTACCGGATGTTCACCAAGCCCGACATTGGGGTGCGGAGAGTGGACTGACGAGAAAAAATGAAATTCGCAATTCGCAATTCGTAATTCGTAATTGCGAAGGCGGGACTATTTCAAATGTCCCCCCGATGGTTTTTCAGTTACCTGTTCACTTATAAAGCGAAACCGGTTCCGCTTGTTCACAGTCATTTCTCCTGTTACTGCGCGATCCCATTTCACATACGCCCAACATCCCGTCAATTACGAATTACGAATTGCGAATTACGAATTACGAATTGACCCTCCTCCCATTACAGAAAGGAAACGATTTCTTATGTCCACCGAGATCAATAAAGATCGCGTTATACTTGAGGCCACCGACGTTGTGCGCCAGTACACCCAGTCCGACGAGGTCATCACCGCCGTCAACCGCGCCTCCATGAAGGTCTACGAGGGGGAGTTCATCGCCATCGTGGGCGCCTCGGGCTCGGGTAAGTCCACCCTCCTCCACCTGCTGGCGGGCATGGACCGTCCCCAGGCGGGCCACATCACCATCCGCGGGCAGGACATCACCGCCATGAGCGCCGACGAGCTGGGCCGCTTCCGCGGGAGCTTCATCGGTATGGTCTTCCAGAGCCACAACCTCATCCCCCAGTTCACCGCCCTGGAAAACATCCTCATCCCCACCCTCATGTGCAACAAGGAGGACGCCTCCTACGAGGAGATGTTCAAGAAGCTGGTTGTATCCCTGGGCATCGAGGACCGACTCCACCACCTCCCCTCGGAGCTGTCGGGCGGTCAGCAGCAGCGGGTGGCCATCGCCCGCGCCCTGATCAATATGCCCCACATCCTCTTTGCCGACGAGCCCACGGGCAACCTGGACCGCGCCAACGCCGACGAGGTGCTGGAGCTGCTTCTGGAGACCAAGGACATGATCGGTCAGACCCTCATCATGGTCACCCACGATATGTCCATCGCCGAGCGGGCCGACCGTATGTTCCGCATGGAGGACGGCAAGCTGGAGCTGTGTAATAAGCGGTCGTCCAGAGAGCATGGGGCGTGATCTTCACTCAAACATGATCAGCGTGGAGAAATTGCCATGAATGAGAATAGTGTTTGGAAAAAAGCGCAAACAATCGAATTGAAGGTCGCGAAGAATATCCTACCCGGGTTTGATATGGGCTTTGACAGGAAGATCCCGGACGACGTTGAAAAAGAAATGCGCTCGTTCGTCGCGTGGGTGGAGGAGAATTATCGCATACCCATCACCCTGTGGGTCGACTTTGCCTATAAGCATTATCTGATCGGTCGGGACGGGAAGCGCGTCGGGTATTTGTTTTACTGGGCTGACTTTTCTTCCCATCCCATTTTTGACAATGAAAAGGATATTCCGCAGATCGAGCTTCCGGTCCGAACCGAGCACAGCTCGATAGAGGAGATCCTGACTTCTTTTATTGAGGCTATTACCGATTATTACGCATGGATCTGCAATGAGATCGAAGGGTATGAGCAGGATGAAAAAGATGTAGAGGAGATCCTGCAGGCATATATGACCGATTGCGGCAATGCCATCATAGCGACCGAATAAGAAAAACTAACCCCGACAGACCGTGTGTGATCTGTCGGGGTATTTTGGCTTATTGCGGAGTGGGTTTTCCGATCTGTGGTGAGTATGCTCATCACTGCCGTGCGTTAGATTAATCTTTTTTTGAGAAGTCCGCTTTACGGAAGGGCTTATTAGGGGAAATTACTCACCCTTGACCTCGCTCACCGTATCGGCGGGCTTGTCCTCGGCGGGAGCCTCCTTCTTGGCGCGGGGCTTGCGGGCCGCGGGCTTTTTTGCCTTGGCGGGCTTTGCCTCCTCGGCGGGCTTGTCCTCTGCCTTGACTTCGGCGGCTTCGGCTTTGACTGCCTCGGCAGGCGTGTCGACTGCGACTACAGCCTCGGGGGCCTTGTCCTCGGTAGCCGCGGCCTTCTTCTTGGGAGCCGCCTTCTTCTTGGCGGGCTTGACCTCTGTGACGGGAGCGGCCTCGGGAGCGGCCTCGGGAGCAGGCTCGGCGGTCACCTCGGGCAGAACCGCGGGAGCGTCTGCGGGAGCGGACTCCGCCTCGGCGGGCTTTTCCTCCATGGGCTTCTCTTCGGTAACAGCCTTCTTCTTGGCGGCCGTTTTCTTCTTTGCGGGAGCCTTCTTCGCAGGGGCCTTCTTGACGGGCTTGACCTCCTCGACGGGGGTGGGTTCCTCGGCGGGAATTACCTCCACAATGGGAGCGGACTCGGCTACGGAAGTCTCCTCGACGGGAGTTACTTCAACAGCGGGGGCCTCCTCGGCAGGAGTTGCCTCCTCAGCGGGAGCCTCCTCAACGGTAGCGGTCTCCTTAACAGCGGGAGTTTCCTCGGCAGGAGTGGTCTCCTCAACAACAGGAGTCTCAACGGCAGGCGTGGATTCCTCGGCGGAAACAGTCGCCTCAACAGGCGCCTCGGTGGCGGAGTTTGCTTCCACGACGGGAGCTTCCACGGCGGAAGCGGTTTCCTCCGCGGGCGTCTCGGCGACAGGCTCGGCCTCAACGGCGGGAACAGCCTCTGCGGCCTGCTCCTTGAGCTGCTTGCGGAGCTTCTCCGGCTCCTCCTTCTTGGCCTGCTTGATGCGCTTTTCGGTCTCCTCGGCGGCCAACTTCTCCACCTTGGAAAGCATCTTGGCGGCGGCCTTCTCGGTGGCCTCGGCCAGGGTCCGGCCGGAATCATTGAGGCTGATCTTCATCAGCTTGCCCTTGGCGTCCTTGTAGCGCAGGGTGCAGGCCGCCACGGGGCGGGCGTTGGGGGCGTTGGGCGGGGTCTCACCGTAGGTGGGAGCCTCAAAGCCCAGAGAAGCGCAGAGGGCGGCCAGCTTGTCCTGCTTGGTGGCGGGGGCGGTCACCTCGGCGGGCTTT
>JAZNJA010000139.1:0-4768 GCA_045577755.1 Eubacteriales bacterium | reverse complement strand
AGTGTCATGTGTTTGTTTTTCTTTTCGTTGATTTGCATAATCTGAGACCTCCTTTTCTCAGACTAAATTCTACCACATTTTCTTTCTCAGAGTAAATGCAACTCCAAATTGCACTGTTGCATTTACTTTGAGAATTTACTTCCAAAAAATATTTCGGATTTTTTTGAAAAACCCCTTGACAAATCTCCCCGACTGTGCTATAATATCACCTGTTCCGCGCGGGCATGGCGGAATTGGCAGACGCGCTAGATTCAGGTTCTAGTCGGGGCAACTCGGTGGAGGTTCAAGTCCTCTTGCCCGCACCAAAAAAGCAGGGAGTGCATCAGCACTCCCTGCTTTTGTGATGTGGATAAGGGGCAGCGCGGAACCTCTGCAAGATGCAAGCGAGCTTCTCGTCGGCACTCTGTGGGCGCATCTTGCCCCCCGCGAAGCGGGGATTTCATGTCCTCTTGCCCGCCTCCCGCAAACTCATGATACATACCCTCTGCCCCTTGATTTATTCCCTCAAATATGCTATAATAGACCCATAAAGGGAGGTGACCCCATGTATTTTGAAAAAGACAAACAACTGGATACAAAACCCATCGTCGACGCCATTGAAAAAGCGATCTACGCCGAGGTAAAGCCTCTGGGCTTCAAAAAGCACGGCCGTACCCTGCACCGCTTCGTGGACGGGGATATCTCCCAGGTCATCAATTTTCAGGTGGGATGTCCGCCGAAGGGGATCTATGACGTGCTGTCGGTGAATATCGGAATCCGCGTTCCCGAATGTGAGCTTCGGAGCTTTATCCCCGAGGAGAGCCTGGAGAAGTATTACCACGAGTATCACTGCAACATCCGATGCTGTCTCAGAGAGATCGAGGGGCTGAAAGAGGACTATTACGATCTGCATGACTCGGTTCAGGAGATCACCGACGATATCCTCCGCCAGCTCCGGGACATCGTGATCCCCGCCTTTCTTGCGCTGGACAGCCGCCCCGCGATCCTGGAGAACCGCAGACGCTATGGGCAGATCGACGCCTTCAACGATCATCTGATTCTGCTGGAGGAGGCCATGATCTACGGTCGGGCGGGGGACCTGCAAAGGGCAGAGCAGGCCTTTAACCAATACTACGACAGCTGCGCACAGAAATACCGAGGACACGAGGGATGGAGATCATACCAATATCTGAGAGCACATTTGAACTATCTGGCGGAGCTGGCTGAAAAACTGAATCTTACAATACACGATCCCATATGAGTAAGAAGAAGAGACCACGAAATACATCCAATATCCCATCATGGGTACCCTTGACCGGACGAAGGAGCGGTGGCGCAGATCCCGCGAAAGCGGGTAAAAGCGATCGGGACCGTTGGGGGGAAAGTATACCCACAGCCGGGAGGGTGTTTTGACCGTATCATAGAAAAAAGAGGCGTGCTATGCGTCTCTTTTTTTGCAAAAACCTTGATTTCTTCCTTGGTTTGTGCTATAATGTATCCGTAGAAATTTTTTCATCTCGCGGACAATTCTTCCGTCCGTGAGATTCCTTCAGCATGAAAGGGGAACAAAACAATGGCAAAGAGTGTGCAGGACATCCTTGACCTCATCCAAGAGCAGAACATCAAGATGGTGGACTTCAAGATGGTAGACATCAACGGTCAGTACCGTCACGTCACCATTCCCGCCGAGAACTTTTCCGAGGACACCATGAGAAGCGGCATCGGCTTTGACGCCTCCAACTACGGGTACGCCGTGGTGGAGAAGAGCGACATGGTCTTCATTCCCGACCCCGACACCGCCGTGATCGACCCCTTCTGCTCCATTCCCACCCTGTCCATGACGGGTAACGCTATGATCATCGACACCCCCGAGAACCGCCCCCTGCCCCAGTATCCCCGCAACATCATCCGTGCGGCTGTACAGTACATGAAGGACAGCGGCGTGGCCGACACCATGAAGATCCTCCCCGAGTTCGAGTTCTACCTCTTCGATAACGTGGGCTGGGAGGTCAGCGGCCGTCAGGTGTCCGCCACCGTGGACGCCAAGCAGTCCTACTGGAACAGCGCCACCGAAGGCCTGGGCGTTGTCGTCCCCAAGCAGAAGAACTACCACATCGCCAAGCCCTTCGATATCTCCTACGAGTGCCGCAGCGAGATGTGCATGCTCATGAAGGACATGGGCATCGAGATCAACTACCACCACCCCGAGGTGGCCGCTTCGGGCCAGTTCGAGATCGAGCCTCAGCTGGGTGAGGTGGTGCATATGGCCGACGCCACCATGCAGATCAAGTATATCATCCACAACACCGCTCTGAAGTACGGCAAGACCGCCACCTTCATGCCCAAGCCCATCTACGGCGAGGCAGGCAGCGGTATGCACGTGCATATGCTCCTGTTCAAGGACGGTCAGCCCGTGTTCTCGGATGACAACGGCTACGCCCACCTGTCCGAGACTGCCCACTACTTCATGGGCGGACTTCTGAAGCACATCGCCTCCCTCTGCGCCCTGACCAACCCCTCCACCAACTCCTTCAAGCGTCTGGTCCCCGGCTTTGAGGCCCCCGTTACCGTGGGCTACGCCACTTCCAACCGTAGTGCGGTCATCCGTATCCCCGCCTACGCCAAGAGCCCCGACAAGCGCCGCTTCGAGCTTCGCAATCCCGACGCCACCTGCAACCCCTACTTCTGCTACGCCGCCATCCTCATGGCGGGTCTGGACGGCATCAAGAACAAGATCGACCCCCACGCCGAGGGCTGGGGTCCCTACGACTTCAACCTCTACCACCTTTCCGACGAGGAGAAGGCCAAGCTCAAGGGTCTGCCCACCAGCCTCCCCGAGGCCCTGGATGCCCTGGAGGCCGATCACGACTATCTGACCGTGGGCGGCGTGTTCCCCGAGGAGTTACTCAAGAACTTCATCAAGAACAAGAGAGCCGAGTGCGCCGAGCTGTCCAAGATCCCTCATCCCGCCGAGTTCGATAAGTACTACAATCTGTAATGACAAAAGGGGGCGTACCGTACAGGTGCGCCCCTACGCATAGGAGAGCAAAATGGAACTGTTTCGTCACAAAAAGAAGCGCTCCGGTAAATGGGGACGCAAATTGGATCTCGGTAGCGGTCTCGGTATGGTGGCAGGCCTGGTGCTTTTCTTGGTATTGGGGAAGATCCTGCCCCACCGCATGACGGTGCTTACATGCATGGTCGGGGGTATCGCTGCTGTCGTGGCGCTCATTCTGACCATTTGCCTTTCGAGAAAAGGGAAGGAGCTTTTGCGGGTTCCCTCGTGGGTAGCAGGTTTTGCCGTTATGTGCGGATTCATGTCTTTCGTGGGCTTTATCGCAACCTTGAAAGCGTATTCCTTCTACAAAGAGCCCTTTACCCCCTTCTGGGAGATTTGCCTCGTCCTTGGCTTGGCCGTGGGTGTTTTCGTGACGGTGAAATGGGTCTGGAAGGGAACCGGCTGGGGCGGTAGGATCGGCAGCTTGGTTTTTTGCACGGTCTTGGCGTTCATGCTGAGCTGGATGACACTCTGCCATCTGAACTACCTGCTGGATTTTGAGCCTCCCGCCGAAAAACAGGCGGTGATCGCGGAAAAGCAGGTGCACCGTAACGCGAAATCCGCCGACACCTACGAGTTTGAAATGACGGTGGACGGAGAGCCCTTTGAGCTGAGGGTAAGACGTAGAGAATACAACGAATACGATGTGGGTGACACCTACACCTTCAAGGAGTACAATGGAGCCTTTGGGAAGCCCTTCTACATAGCGGAGGAGTAGGCGCTCCGCGTAATCGAAATCAGTCAAGGAAGGGAAAGATCATGGCAAAAATGTCCAAACAAGACCGGATCATATCGAGAACGCTTTTCCGCGTCATGGATCTCCGCGGCTGGATCTTCGCGGCGGTCACGATGCTGGCGGTGTGGGTGGTCGGCGTGCTCCTGCCCCTTCGGTGGTCGGTGCTCCTGTCCATCCTCGGTATGGCCGCGTCCATCATGGGGCTTGTGATCAGCGCCCGCGCCATCAGGGCAGGGAAGCGGGACACCCTGTTTCCCGTCTGGCTTGGAGGAGGGCTGGGCTCCCTCTTCCGATTCCTCGGCATGGGCAACGCCTACACGTATTATGAGGAGCCCTTTTACCCCTTCTGGAAGCTTGCGCTGATCCTCGGTCTGGCCGTCGGTGTGTTTGTGACGGTCAAATGGGTATGGAAGAACACAGGCTTCTGGCTGCGGCTCGGCAGCATCTTTGCCACTGCTCTTGCGGCGTTTTTCCTTGTCCTGACCATGATCTGCCATCTGAATCTCCTCTTGGATTTCACCCCGCCCGCCGAGCGGCAGACGGTCATCGTGAACAAGAACGAGCATGACAACGGGAGATCCTCCGACACCTACTATTTTGAGCTTATCGTGGACGGAGGACACTTTGAGCTGGAGGTAGGACTGGTGGAATACTTCTTGTACGACGAGGGGGATATCTATATCTTCAAGGAATACAAGGGTGCTTTCGGGAAGCCCTTTTACGCGAGAGATTAATTTGACCATATATAAAACGACCCGACGGGATCATTCACCGTCGGGTTTGGTGTTGGCGGGGATCTCAAATTTGGGTTTGTCGGGCTGTTTAAAACGGTATGTTTGTGGCTTGCCCGCGTTATTTGCCCTCTCACCCGCCTACGGCGGGAGCTCCCCCAAAGGGGGAGCCTTGGGACGGCGGAAAACACTTGAGGGCAAATGGGATCTTTGGAGTTTGGCACGAAAGGCTCCCCCTCTGGGGGAGCTCCCGCCGCAGGCGGG
>JAZNJA010000138.1:0-15949 GCA_045577755.1 Eubacteriales bacterium | reverse complement strand
CGGCGGGAAAACACTTGTCGGGAAACGGAATTTTTGAAGTTTGGCACGAAAGGCTCCCCCTTTGGGGGAGCTCCCGCCGTAGGCGGGTGAGAGGGCAAAACGCGAAGGCCAGCACTACCTAACAAACCGCTAAACCCCAATTTGATATCTTAAACATCCACCCGTCAAAGCGAAATGGGCAGGTGGCTTTGTCGGTATCTACAGTATAGCACAAAACGGGATAAGAATCGAAAAAGTGGGATAATCGGTCGCGATTTGGGATGATCGGTCGTGGGTGGCGGATTTTTACACCAAGCGGTACACGTCAAAGCTCCCCTTGACGGCGCGGCGGGTCATGAGCCCACAGCCGATCATCTCGCGGCGGATGGTGCAGTAGTCGTAGAAGACCTGCTCGATGATGGCGTTGACCTCGGGCTCGGGGTAGTCGCGGTCCCGCTCGAAGCGGCGGCTGATCTCTTTGAGGACGATCTCCTGCTTCTTGCGCTGGGCGGGGAGGCGGGTGAGGCGGCCGTACTTGAAGAAGGTGGAGATCACCTCTCGCTCGTAGGCGGCCTCCTTGTCGGTGGTGGTGTCCCCTGTGATGAGGAGGTCGCGGAGGGAGCGGTCGAAGATGTCCCCGTTCAGGGAGTAGATGATGTAGAACTGGGCGCGGGAGCAGTTCACCATACCCGCCGCCTCCATCTTCTTGAGGTGGTAGCAGACCGTGGCGGGGGTCAGCTCCAGCTTGGTGGCGATCAGCTCCACGTAGGAGTCCCCCTCGGCCAGGATGTTGATGATACGGAGGCGGGTCTCGTCGGCGAGGAGCTTTAAGAGGGTGAGGTTTTCGGTCATGTCACACCTCTCTTTGGCTCCACGCCTCGTCGAGGCAGACCTTGGCGAAGCGCAGGCCGCCCAGGCGCTCGGTCAGCTCTACGGTCTCCCAGTCGGAGGCAAGGGGGAGCTTGCTCTCCAGCTTGGCGGTCTCGGACTCGATGAAGGCCAGCATGGCGTAGTACAGGCTGTAATCGGGCTTGTCCGCGTCATCGGCGGCGTCGTACAGGGCGAGGAAGTCCTCGTGCTGCTTGAACAGCTCGTCGAAGGGGAGGAGCAGGTGGTGGTAGGCGCTCATGTCGTGGAGGCCGCGGCAACGGTTGATATTGTGGATGGTGGAATGGATGAGGGAGACCGTGGCGTAGCGGTACTTGGCGCACTTGTACGCGGCGATCTGCGCCTTCTTTTCGGCGGGGGCTTTGTCCAGCGCGTCGGTGAAGCTCTCGATCCGCGCGCATTCACGGGCCAGGGCCTCGTCGGCCAGCTTGTAGAATTTCGTGTCGGTCATGGTCATGCCTCCTCCATTAAGTTGGGATATACGCCGTTTTCGGCCCGCCATGCCTCCCAGATCGAAAGCATCTCGCGGACGGCGCCGATCTTGATGCGGAACTCAAAGGTGTTCTTGGCATCCCCCGCGGCCTCGGCCTGGGCCAGCTCGGTGATATAGCCCGCAAGAAGCTGATCCCGCATGAAGAGGTCGGCTTGCCACGCGGCCATGAAGGAGAGCTTTTCGTCGTCGTTCAGGGTGGTATAGACCGCTTCGTGGCAGGGAAATTTGGGGAGGATCATACCCCAAAAGTTCTGTCGGATCCGGTATGTGCGCTGTCTCTCCCATCCTGCGTTGAACAGCAGCCCCGCGTTGCCGCAGAGGGTGTACATCCCCTGCTCGATCAGCAAAGCCTTACGCTCGGCCCCCTTGTCCTTGGGGACGGCATCCAGACGGGCTTTGCATTCGGCGCACTTGGCGCGGGTGATATCCACAAGGGCTTTGTCAATGTCCAGATAGTGCATAAATCTGTTTCCTTTCGTATTCGTTTCGTGTGTCCATGGGCTACAGTGATATTATACGCGTCTAATCACTTTTTGTCAAGAGTGTTTTGATAAATTTCTAATCACTTAAACCGATGGTTGAAATCACCCCGAGACGAAAAAACGCACCCCACAGGAGTGGGGTGCGGATGGATTCCATGAAAATCACTTTTCGGGGTCGAGATACTTCCACATACCGATGAAGTAATTGATGCCCGACCAGACCGTGAAGAGCAGAGTCAGACCGCCCGTCAGGTAGGACAGGGGGACGTTCTCCACCCACCAGACGGGGAGGATCTTTCCAATAAAGGGAATCGCGTACAGAGCGGGCTCGATGAAGACGGTACTGATGAAGATGATCTGCATGACGGTCTTGATCTTGCCCAGCATATTGGCGGCGACCACGGCGCCCGCCGAGGTGGAGGCCACCAGGCGCAGGGAGGTGACGGCCAGCTCGCGGAAGATGACCACCAGCAGAACCAGCGTAAAGAACAGCCGCAGGGCGTTGGTGTTGGCTCGGTAGACGATGACCGCCAGGGCGCCGATGACCATGAACTTGTCGGCCAGGGGATCCATAAGCTTGCCGAAATCGGTGACCAGGCCATACTTGCGGGCGATCTTGCCGTCCAGCATGTCCGTGAGAGAAGCCACGATAAAGATGGCCACGCCGATGAGGCCGCTGACAATGGGATCCAGCACCGAGGCGGGGAGCATCATCACCACGATGAAGACGGGGACGAGCAGGATGCGTAGGACGGTCAGCTTGTTGGGTAGGTTCATGCCTTTTTTCTTTTGGTTGGACATGGAATGTCACCTCGCTTTCGCAATTTCGGGCGCTATGGGTGCTTTGCTTGGAGTCATTATACCCCAACTTTGTTGCGGGAGTTTGAATTCAGCGGAAAAACTTGGGATCAAGCGTTCTCGGGCTTCATGGCGAAGCCGTAGACGTCGTAGTCCACCACCTCGCGGACCTTGACCTTGACCATGGAGCCGGGGGCTATGCGCTCCTCGCCGTTATAGCGGAAGAAGACCTTGCCGTCGATGTCGGGGGCGTCCTCGCTCGAGCGGCCGTAGTAGCACTCGTTGACGGGGTCGTAGGCCTCGCACAGGACGGTAATGACCGAACCGATGCGGCCCTCGTTGCGGGTGGTGTTGATGTTCATTTGAGTGCGCATGAGGATGTCCATGCGGTCCTGCTTGACCTGCTCGTCGATCTGATCGGCAAAGTCATAGGCGGGAGTACCCTCCTCGCGGGAGTAGGTGAACACGCCGGCGTGCTCGAACTTTTGCTCGGTGATGAAATCGGCCAGCTCGTTGAAGTCCTCCTCGGTCTCACCGGGGAAGCCCACGATGAAGGTGGTGCGGATGACCATGCCCTCCACGGTGCGGAGTTTCTTCAGCACCTCGCGGATGGTCTGACCGTTGCCGTGGCGGTTCATGGCCTTCAGCATACGGTCGCTGATGTGCTGGAGGGGGAGGTCGATGTACTTGAGGAGGCGGGGATTGGTCTTGAACTCCTCGATCAGCTCGTCGGTGATCTTGTCGGGGTAGCAGTACAGCACGCGGATCCAGGGGATGCTGGTCTCCTCGGTGATCTTATGGATCAGCTCGGCCAGGGCGTAGCGACCGTAGAGGTCCTTGCCGTAGCGGGTGGTGTCCTGAGCCACCAGGGTCAGCTCCTTGATGCCCAGAGCGTCCATGTCCTTGGCCTCGGCGATCACGTCCTCCATGGGGCGGGAGCGGAATTTTCCGCGGATGGAGGGGATGGCGCAGTAGGTACAGCGGTTGTCACAGCCCTCGGCGATCTTGAGGTAGGCGGCGTAATCGGGGGTGGTCAGCACGCGGTCACCGCCCAGGCGGACGGTGTTCTTGTCCTCGAAGGAGCGGTACTTCTGCTCGGCGGGGAGGTTCTTCTTCTTGCTCTGCTTCTCTACAGCTTGGATAGCCTCCACGATGTTGTGGATACTGCCCACGCCCAGGAGGGCGTCCACCTCGGGGAGTTCCTCGAGGATCTGCTCGCGGTAGCGCTCGGCGAGACAGCCCGTGACGATAATGCCCTTGAGGGAGCGGTTCTCCTTGAGCCAGGCCTCGTCCAGGATGTTGTCGATGGCCTCCTGCTTGGCACTCTCGATGAAGGCGCAGGTGTTGATGATGATGATGTCCGCGTCGATATCCTCCGAGGTGAGCTCGTAGCCTGCGGCCACCACCTCGTGGAGCATGACCTCGGTGTCCAGCTGGTTCTTGGGACAGCCGAGGGAGATGAATCCGATCTTCATATGTGAAATCCTTTCGTTTGGGGAAGTGCCTATTCGTTCACCCTATATGATACCACAAAAGCGGGGAATTGTCAAGGCAGGACGGGAAACTTTCGCGGGATGAAAGAAAAAAGCCTTGACTTTCCAAGGGCTTTATGCTATAATTCGACGTGAGGCTCTTGGGTCTCCGTGGGGGTCGTGCTGACCTCGGTCATATCTGACTCTGTCAGAGGCGGTCGCTTGCTTGGTGTTTCATCAAGGAAGCCCAAAATATCTTTTGCCTTCCTTGGTGGCTGACACGAAGGGAGGTGATGATGATGGAATACGTTACATACGACGATCTGATCAAGATCGCTATGCTCATTCTTGCCATCGTCTCTTGTTATCTGCAATACAAGAATCAGAATAACAAAAAAAGATAACCGCCTGTCTCCAAACTAACGGTTATCTTTTTTAACTTTTAGCCAAGGAAGCAACCGTCAAGGCACCCCCTACGTCATTATTATACCGCATTTGCGGCGCTTTGTCAAGACTCTTTTGAAATTTTACACCGCTTGCGGTGTTTTTTCTTTTATCCGAAAGGCCGGTGCGGTTGCCATATCGGCTCGTGGGTCGGATCGCCTCGCCCTACCCCACAAATATGAAGAATTATGAAGAATGCTCCGCACTCCTTGCGCGGCGGCGGGTCTTGTGGTACAATGGGTGTCGAAAAAAGCAGATCCCAAAGGAGGCGATCCCCATCTCGTTCCTGGAAACAATCATTGAGGCCACCGCCTGGGGCATGGAAAAGCCCAAGGCCTACGGCCCCTTCCACCTGATCTTTACCTTCGTCGGTCTGGCCGTCTGTGTCCTGCTGGCCTACCTGCTCCGCCACACGGGGAAGCGGGGGAACAAGGCGGTCCTGCTTTCGGTGGGCATCTTCCTCGCCGTCACCGAGATCTACAAGCAGCTGTTCTACTACTACTACATCGGGGATCACACCTACCAATGGTGGATCTTCCCCTTCCAGCTCTGCTCGGTGCCTATGTACCTCTGCCTCATCGCGCCCTTTCTGAAGGAGGGAAAGGTGCAGTCGGCCATGTACCACTTCATGACCACCTTCAACCTCCTGGGGGGCCTCATGGCCTTCATCGAGCCGTCGGGGATCGTGCATGAGTACTGGACCCTGACCCTCCACGCCTTTCTGTGGCACATGATGCTGATCTTCGTGGGTTTCTACCTCATCGCCTCGGGGCGGGGGGCCAAGACCGTGAGGGACTACCGCTCCTCGGTTTTCCTGTTCCTGGCGCTGGCGGCCATCGCGTTCATCATCAATCTGATCTTCTGGATCCCCTCGGAGGGAGATATCAAGATGTTCTACGTAGGCCCCGCCATCTCGCCCTTGGCGGTGTTCAAGGATATCGCCACGGCCTGCGGGTGGTATGTCAACACCCCCATCTATCTGGCGGCGGTGTCGCTGGGGGCGTATCTGATCTTTTTGCCCGTGTACCTGTGGGAGCGGAGGAAAGAGAAAGCCTTATCAAATAAATGAAAGTCAAGCAGAGTCGGGCCTTGCGCTCGGCTCTGTTTTGCTGTCGGGACTCACGCAGACCGAGAATAATTCTCACTATATGCGTTATTGCAATTCGAAGGGAAATGTGGTATCATAGAATCACCGGTAAAAAACCTCACCCGCGCGGGGAATGAAAGGAAGAAATTATGAAACTGAACATCGGTGAAAACCTCCGCAGACTGCGCCGTGCCGCCGACATGACCCAGGAGCAGCTGGCCGACAAGCTGGGAGTCGCCTACCAGTCGGTGAGCCGCTGGGAGAATGGGACGACCTATCCCGATATGGAATTTCTGCCCGTGCTGGCGGGGATCTTTGGGGTGACGGTGGATGAACTCATCGGGATGGAGGAGAGTAAGAAGAAGGAGCAGATCAGTGAGCGGTTCTGTGAGTACCGCGATCTCTGCTACAGCGATACGCCCGATTCGAAGGCCATCGTAGCCTTGATACGGGAGCTGAAACGAGATTGCATGGCGGATCCCACGCTGTCGAGGTATTTGTGGCAGCTTTTTTGCTTCGCGCATTGGAACGCAGAGTCCCTGATCCGGTGTCCCGACGTTCTCGCAGAACTGCGCCTCGCCGCCGAAGAGATCCTGGAGGGGAACTACGAGCGATGGTTGAAGGATTCGGTGGTGGAGCACATGAGTTATATCGAGGATGACGAGCACGTGGAAGCCTTTTTGGATCGGTATGCCACCGAGCGCGATCTGACCAAGGATACCCTTCTGTACGCCCGTTACTGGGGGCGTGAGGAGTGGGACAGAGCTGACATTTTGCGGCAAAAGCAATTGCTTTATATGATCCAAAATCAAATTTTTAATAACGGTTTGTTTCGCAGTGGAAACCGTCCCAATGATGTATTTGAGTGCTTGCAGATCAACACGACTCTTCTGAACTTCCTCCACGATCTTTGCGGCGTGACCCCCGAGCCCGCCCATCCCATTACGGGGGATGGCTCCATAGATCTGTTTTTGTCTGAACGGTTGGTTCTTGGCATTTACCGCGCCTGTTATCTGGCGGCTACAGGAGACCCCGAGGGGGCGTTTGTGATATTGGAGGATACCGTATCCATGTTGGAGCGGGCCATGAGCCTGCCCGATGGAACTATGCTGACTTGTAAAAGTATCAGTTTGGAGGGGGAGTCCTTTGAGCTTCGGCACGAATCGAGGGAGGAAGCGGGAGTATACAGACCCATATTGAGGTTGTACCACAATTGCTTTAGAAAATCTGATCGGATAGTGATCATTGGCTCCGGCTTCCCAATTTTTGCCCTAACTTCTCCCACCGGCTGGGAATGGTTCGACCCCATCCGCTCCGACCCTCGCTTCGCCGCCTATGTGGAGCGGGTCAAGGCGGTCTTCGCTCCCGTGGAGAACGAGGCATAATACAAAAACAGCGGGTGATGCGTCACTCGCTGTTTTCTTGTATGGATCAAGTCAGGAGAGTAACCGTGATCACGGCCAGGGACAGCCCCCAGGCGACCAGGATCCCGCCCCACAGGCCGTAGCGGATGTCCGAGAAGGAGCCGATATCGTCCATGTACGCGAAGCGGGGAAAACGCTTGACGTAGACCACGGGGACGAACTTGGGGGTCTGGCGCTTGGTGGCGTGAAACTCGCCGCGGATGCCGTACTCCACGCCGTTTACGGTGTAGATATAGAGGGCCTTGGTGAGGTTCTTGATGAACACACTGCCGCGACGGGAGCGGACCGTGACGTTCTTTTTGTGGGTGGCCTCCCGCAGGATCGCGCCTGTTTTAGCAGTGCTCTTGGGGCGGCGGGAGAAGATGAACTGGACCCAAAAGAAGACTCCCGCGAGGGCGAAGACCGCCACCGTGGCTACGGGGAGGAGGATGCGAAGAAGGGTCAGGAGGGCGTTGGCGGGGGGCATGGCGGGGCTCCTTTCAGGATGGTAAACCGCACCCATCCGCGGACGGGTGCGGTGAGGATCATTCGCTTTCCAGCACCGTCAAGGTGCCCTCTATACGGGTCACGGCATAGAGGTGTGTAACGTCCTTTCCAGAGGCATCCAGCACCGTCACCGCGCTTACGGTGTTCGCGGCGGTACCGACACCTGTTTGCCGGCCCTCAGCGGTTGCCGAGAGGGTGTGCCCGGGGGCAAGGGTGCCCTTGGTGAGGTAAACGGTGGGGTTTTCCAGGGGATTTCCGTCGTCCATGCGGGTCTCGGAGGCGGCGGTCAGCTCAATGGCGCGGGGGGTGACGGTCAGCACGGGGGTGTCCTCCATTCCCGCGGGGAGGGTGAAGACCAGGGAATAGGCATCCGTGACGTCATGGCCGTTCTGTGTCAGACGGTAGGAGGCGTAGGCATCCGCTCCGCGATTCAGCTCGGAGAGGGTCACGTAGCCCAGGCCGTCAGCCGGAACCGTAACCGTCAGGGTCAGGGTCAAGCCCTCGGGAAGGGACAGGACGGTATAGTCTCCCTCCTGCCAGAGGGCGGGTCTGCCGTCGTAGCTCTTGGTCAGGGGATAGAGCAACACCGTTACGGCGGCTTCGGTGACCCGCAGAAGGCCGTTTTCCTTGACGATCCTGAAGCGGTCGGTCACGTCGGTGCCCTTGGGATCGTAGAGGGTAAAGGCACTCACCACGCTGACACCGTCACCGATCTCACGCTGCGCGCCCGATACCTCCACCGTGTAGGTGTAGCCCTGCTCCAGAAGGGCCTCCAGGGCGGGAGTCAGAACCAGTCGGTCCTCGGCGTACAGGTAGGTACCGTCGTAGGTCTTATGGACGAAGGCGGGAATGAGCAAAAGCTCGGGCTTCTGGGTCGCGGGCGGGGTAACGGGAGGGGTTACGGGGGGATCGCCGGGATCGGGGGTCCCTTCAGCGGAGCCCGTGACCTCCACCTGCACCCAACCGATGCCGTTCACGTAGACCTCCACCCAAGCGTGCCCGGGGGAGCGGATCTCGGTCCATTCTCCCGCTTTGAGCTCCAGCATAAAGCCCGTCGTGTAGCGGGCAGGGATGCCCAGGGCGCGGTAGAGCAGAGTAGCGGCGGTGGCGTAATGAACGCAGACGCCCTCGCGGTAGTCGCGGAGGAAGGCAATCGCTACGTTGTCCTCGCCGTCCAGGGCGGGATCGTAGTTCAGGTCATAGCGGGCAGCGGCACGGATATAGGCGGCCACGTCGCTTATGACGGTGGGATCATCGGGGTCAAAGCCTTGATCGGCGATAATCTGCTCCATGAAGGCGCGGGTCTCCCCGTCCAGGGTCAGATATTCGCCTTGGACAAAGGTACGGTAGGCTTTCTCCTGGCTCTGGTAGGGGGCCAGCATGATGCTCTGGAGGAAGGAGGGGAGCTGATAGTAGCGTTGGAGCAGGGTCAAGGCATCGGAGACACCGTAGTAGCTGACCGAATAATCCTCGCGGATGACCGTGGTGAAGTCGGTATCGCTGCCAGCCACGGGAGTGGAACCGCCCATCTGGGCATAGTAGGGCAGCATGAAGATCCCCATATCCGAGAAGGTCAGGGTCTGCTTGGAGACCAGGTTCAGATTGCCGATGACCACCGAGGTCAAAAAGCTGTAGCCGTAGCCCTGATCCAGGGTACCGCTGTAGGGGGCGGCGGGCAGCCATCCCCGGCCGTTGTAATCGCCGTAAGAGGTCATGCGCAGGTAGACCCGACCGCTCACGTCGGTATAGACCCGCCCGAAGACGGTATCGTCCTGGAGCTCATCGGTTACCGTCAGCACGCCCGTGCGGAGGGTGACCGTGAACAGAGCCGTGACGTCGTTTCCCTTTTCATTCCGCACCGTGACTGTGGCGGTATTGGGGGTACTGCCGGGACGGGTGATGAGGCCTGTGGTGTCCACGTCCACGGTGTAGCCCCGGGGCAGCTCCCCGCGGGTGATCTCCACGGTGGCTTCATCGCTGAAGAGAGGCAGCCCGTCGTAGCTCTTGGTGGCGCTGCCCGTGGTCACCGTAATGGCTGTATCGTACTTGACCGTCAGGGTTCCCTCTGTAACCGAAACGATCTCGTAATTATGGGTGATATCCAGCCCGTTATAGCTCACGATGCAGGTATGAGGATAGCAGGTATTGGGGTACTGCCCCACCTCGGTGGCGCGGCCCGTGATCACCATCGACAGCTCATGTCCCTCCAGCAGAGGAAGCGAATCGGGGGTGGTGGTGGCCTCGTTGGCCGTTAGGGCGTGGCCGTTATAGATCTTCTCGGCGTCGGCTGTACGGACCGAGATAGGTCTTCTGCGAACAGTCAGGGTGCCGGCCTTGCGGGTGACGTCGTAGTTCCGGAGCACGCTCCGCCCACTCGAGTCGGTAATGGACAGAGATTCCGCCACAATGACCGAGACCACAACGTCGGCGTTAGTAGGCTCGGACTGGACCTGCAGGGACACACGGTGGCCCTCGGCGGGAGAGGTCCCCTCCAGGTACTGCAGTTTCCAGTCGCTCAGGGGCTTGCCGTCGTAGATCTTTTCGCCGTCCACGCGGATGACCAGGGGGCGCTTCTCGATGGTAACGGTACCGTCGTAGCGGGTGATCTCGTAGTTGGCGGTGACGTAGATCCCCGTGGTGGGATCGTAGACCGACACCTTCGGGTCATTGAGGAAACGGCCTACGTCGGTAAAGGTCCGTCTGTCCTCGTCCTTGACCCGTAGGGTATGATTCCCGTTGGCCATGGGGTAGGGGGAGTCGGGGGACAGGGTCAGAGTGGTGTTGGCATGGGGACGGCCGTCGTAGGTTACGGTAAAGGAGCCTGCCCGGACCTTGATGGGCCGCTTCCGCACCGTCAGGGTACCGTACGCGTAGTTGATCTTGTAGTTGCGGGTGACATCCTCGCCGCCGTTCACGATACGGACGGTGACGGAATTGGGGATACTGCCCGCGTTGTGGATGGAGGTGCCGTCCGAGGCCAGCTCCAGGGTATGGCCTGACAGGAGGGTACCCTCGATGATGGTAACTGTGGTGTCGCCCCGGTGGCTCTGGGCATCGTACATCCACTCGGCAGACTCGGTCTTGACCGCGATGGTTCGACCCGTGACCTCCAGGGTACCCTCGGCGTAGGTGATGGCGTAGTATTCCGTAACATCCTTCCCCGTGGCGGTGTCCACGATGCGGGTCGATTCATGGCGGAAGCTGTTGGAGATCTTGCCCACCTCTGTGATGGAGGCGGCGGTCAGCTCGGCTACCAGCTCGTGGCCCTTCACAAGAGACCCCGAACGGATGGTCCAGCCGTCCTTGGACAGGGGGGTACCATCATAGATCTTGGAGGCGCTTTCGGTGGCGATCGTGATGGGGCGGGGCTCCACGGTGAGGGTCCCGTCGTTGACGGAGAACAGGAAATTGTGGGTCACGTCCCGTCCCGCCGCGTCATGGATGCGAAGAGAGCCGTCAACGTAGCGGTGGGCGGCCTTACCGAAGGTCACCGAGCCCTTGGAATCCAGAGTCAGGGTATGGCCCTTGGGGAGGCCCGCGCCGCCTACGGTGAAGCTTCCCGATTCCAGGGGCGTACCGTCATAGTACTTGGTCTCGTTCTTCATCTGCACCGTGATCTCGCGGGGAGCCACGGTGATCCTGCCGTACTGGTAGCCTCGGATGATATAGTTGGAGGTAATATTCTTCCCATCGCGGAAGAACTCCACCGTCATGCGGTTTTCGGTGTGCCCCACCTCGCGGATGGTGGCGGCATCGGTGGCGCGGTACTCGTCCCCCACGCCTCCCGTGACCGTGACGTACGGGTAGCTTTGGTCGGTACCGTCGTAGGTCAGGGTCACGCTATCGGTGACCACCGTGACCTCGCGGGGGGTGACCGTGAGGGTACCCGCCTCCACGAAGACCGAGTAGTTATGGGTCTCCTCCATGCCGCGGCGGTTGCGGACCCGGAAGGTCATAACGTTATCCACCGTGCCGCAGTCCCGCAGATACGTGAGGGTATCCGGCTCCAGGTAGTGGCCGCCCACGAGCGGAGTGGAGGGATCCACCGTATAGCTCGTACAGGTCTGGTCGCCGCCGGCGTAGGTGTAGGTTGCCGAGCCCGCGCGGACGATCAGAGAGCGCTTCTCCACTGTCAGCTTACCCGGCTTGAGCGTAATGCTGTACAGCCCCGTGACGTCGGTGCCGCGCTGATTGTAGACACGGAGCTCGGGGGCATTGGTCTTGGTACCCGCGTCAACAAGAGTATCACGGAAGATCGCCACCAGGTTGTCCCCCTCCAGAAGGGTCCCCTTGGAGATCTCGTAGCCGTCGAAGGACAGGGCGATATCGTCGTAGGTCTTGGAGGCATCCTGCACCGTCACCGTAAGGGAGCGGGGCTTGATCCGCAGGGAGACAGACTCCACGGAGGCGATCTCATAGCCGCCCAGGCGGTTCTCTCCCTTTTTGTTGGTGATCCGCAGAGTGGCGGTATCGGGATAGGCTTCGGTATAGGCGGAGCCGGGATCGGTGAAGGCGGCCTCGCAGGAGAAGCGATCGCCCTTGGCCAGTCCCTCGGCCTTGACCGTAGGGCGCTCGCCGTACTCCACGACGGTGTCCGCCACAAAGAGGGTCAGGACACGGGGGATGATGGTGAAATCGTAGGTTTCGGTATAGACCCGCTCTCCCGAGGATTTGAGAGCATAGGCCCGCACCTGGTAGCGGCCCGGGAAGACGGGAGCCGTCTCGCTCCAGGAGGCGCTTCCCTGCTCACGGTACTCGTAATGGGCGGCGGCCGCCACGAAATGGGCGCGGAAGTCGTTCTTTTCCCCGTATACAAGCTCGGGAGAGCAGGGCGATTCCGTGACGAGAATACCCTTGGTCATGACCAGGGTCACAACGACCAGGGTCAATGCCACAAGGGCGATCACGATGTGGACCATGTGGGCATAGAGCATGCCCAGAAACGCCACGATCCGTTTCATTCGGTCACGGTATCTGTCGTACTGCATAAATCCTCCTTACAGAATCGGGGAGCGGAAAAGGAATCAGGGACTGACCACGCAGAGGGTCCCCGCGATGGCCTCAATGGCGTAGCATCGGGTGACGTCCTCGCCTCGGGCATTGCGGATGACGATCTCGGTGACGGTGTTTTCGGAGCGTCCCACGCGGGTCTGGGAGCCCTCGACGGTGAAGGATTCCACCGTATCCCCCTCGGCCAGGGGGGTGAGCAGCTCCATGCCGTTGGCGGTCAGGGGGGTGCCGTCGTAGGTCTTTTGCCCGTCGTCCGCCTTGACGGTCAAGGGGGCGGGGGTGATGGTAACAGTACCGTACTGCTTGGAAATCAGGAAGTAAGAGGTGCGGTCCACCCGCTTGCCCTTTCCCTGCTCGTACCAGATCCTTACGTCAAAGGCGGCATAGCCGGTGCCGACGGCGGTAGGGCATTCGGAGGGGATGATCTCGGCGACGTAGCCCTCGGGGAGGGTACCGCTGAGCAAGGTGACGTCCTCCCCGTAGCTCGGGGTACGGCCGTCGTAGACCTTGGTGATGGCGGTGCCGCCGAAGGTCAGCTCGGTCAGGTAGACCGTAAGGGTACCCGTACGGGTCTCGACGGTGAAGCGCTCGGTGACGTCCCGTCCCTCCCCGTCGTAGATGGTCAGTTTCTTGATGGTGGTCACCGAGGTGCCGCAGGTGCCGCGCTTCCCCTGGACGGTGGCCTCGTAGGTATAGCCCTTGGCCTCAAAGGCCTCGAAGCCCTCCAGGCGGCCGTCATGCTCCACGGGGGAGCCGTCGTACCGCGCCAGTATGTCCACGGGCTTGAGGGTGACCTCGTGACGCGCCTCTCCCTGTGTCTCCCGTGCGGCGATATCCACGGGCGCCCAACCAAAGCCCTCCACGTAGACCTCCACCCAGGCGTAGGCGTCGCTGCCCAGAACAGGGGTGACGGCCGACACGGTTTCGGTGAGATAGCCCACGGTATAGCGGGCGGGAATCCCCATGGCGCGATAGATGAGGGTAGCGGCGGCAGCCATGTGACGCACGCTTCCCCGCTTGTAGTTATCCAGGTAGGCAAGGATCGCGTTGGGCTCGCTATCCAGGGCGGGATCGTAGTCGGCGTCCAGCGTATAGTTTTCCCGCAGGTAGGCGGCGACCCACTCGATGGCCTCGGTGGTGGTAGCGAACTCACCCAGGCTCTCTACAAAGGGAACAAGATCGGCGGCGGTCTCGCCGTCCAGCTCGGTATAGTGTCTGTAGACGAACTCCCGCAGGTCAGGCTCGGGAAGGTACTCGGGCGCAGTCGTGGCCTCATAACCCGGGCGGTCGGGGTAGTAGTAGACGGTGTAGCTGCTCCGTCCGTCTCCCGTGACCCGGGTATCGGTGACGGTCAGCCCCTGGGTTCCCATGACCGCGTCCTGCGGGGACAGGTAGTAGGGGGCGGCGTAGGTGCCCATGAGGGTCTCGATCCGCAGATCGCTGTGGACGGCCCCCTTTCTGAGAAGCATGAAGCCGGGCAGATAGGCGGAGGATTCCTTCTCGTAGAACAGGATATCACAGGAAGGGGCGGTGGCAAAGCCCTGTCCCGTATAGTCTCCAAAGCTCTTGAGCTTGAGGAGGTGACGGTCCTCGCGGGTGCTGTGGATGCGGAACACGGTATTGTTCAGGAGACTGGGCGGGATACTGGGGGAGAGTTTGAATTGACCGTTGGTTCCCGCCAGGATATCGCCCCATGTGGTGGGATCGGAGGGCTCCACAGGGGGCTCGGTGCTATCCCCTCCCGTGCCGGGGGTATTGTCGGTGTCGGTGTCGGTATCGGGAGGAACAGGGCGGTCGCTCCCCGCGGGAGAGCCTGTGACCTCCACGTACTGCCAGCCAAAGCCCTCCACGTAGACCTCCACCCAGGCGTGAGCGTCCATACCCTTGACAGCGGTGGACTCTCCCGCGGTGACGTCGGTCATGAAGCCCACCGTATAGCGGGCAGGAATGCCCAGAGCGCGGTAGAGGAGGGTAGCGGCGGTGGCAAAGTGACGGCAGACACCCTTCTTGTAGGCCCCCAGGAAGGCCAGAGCCACGTTGGGCTCCTGATCCAGATTCTGATTATAGGCCAGATCGTAGGTGGCGGCGTTCTGCACGTATACAGCCACCTTTTGAATGATATCGGGGTCGTTTTTGTCGAAGCCCTGCTCCTCAATGATGAGCCTCATGTAGGCCATGGTGGTGTCATCGATCTCCAGATACCCTCGTTCCACGAACTCGGCGTAGTCCTTCTCAAAGGAGGAAAGCTCCCCGCCTGCCATAGAGGCGTGTACGTGGGTGCTGTAGGGGCGATAGTAGAGGGTATAAACCTGATCGTAAGCGCCCATCGCCTTGACGTCACTCGTCTGAAGCTGAGCCAGCTCCGGAGAGGCCACGATGTAGTAGGGGATCACGCGTACCTCCATTTTCGGGGTTATGGTCAGTGGATACCCGCTAAAGGGGGTGATCTCATTCATAAGATAGTGGGGGAGGTAATTCGCGGAGTAGCCCAAACCGTTGATGGCCCCTCCGTACATACCTGCTTCGTCCCAGCCCTGTCCGTTGTAAGCCCCGAAGGACTGCATTTTCAGGTAGACGCGGTCGCTCTTCTCCGCGTGGATATCCATAACGGTAAGCTGGGAGGCTATCCCCGCGGCCAGGGCGCCGGGAGGCATACCCAGGTTACCGTTCATGCCCGCCAGGAGGTCGGCCAGATCCTCGGGGCCGTAGGGGAGGTCGTCACCCGACCCGCCCCACTCGGGAGGGAGGGTGTCCCACTCATTGGGAAGGGTATCCCAGCCATCGGGGAGGGTGGGCATCTCGAAATCGGGATTGCTTTCCAGGGAGGGAGGCAGCGTCGGCCATTCCATGCCGCTTTCCCAGTCGGGGAGGGTGATCTCAGGCTCGGGAGGGAGGGTCACGTCTCCGTCGGAGGGAATATCGGGGTAGGTCATATCCCCGAAATCCAGGGACTCCAGCCATTCACCGGGGTCAAAGGGCCCGCTCGGAAGGCTGGGACGGAAGCCGCCCTCGGTTTCCGAGGGAAGCTCCACCGTCGCGCCTCCGCAGACGGCGACCACCAGGATGAGGGCTATGGAAAGCACCGTCGCCACCAGCGCGACGCACAGGATGCGGATCAGTTGGTCTCTGGTCATGGGTGTCACCGTCCTTTCTGAGTTTTTGGGGGATCAGGCGTTTCTCTGGAGGCGTCGGACGGCCTCCTTACAGGCGTTCATATGCTCGGGGCCGAAGAGCTCGTCCAGGTAGGCGAGCAGTCCCTCGGCGGCACCGCGCAGGTAGATGGGATTCTGGGTCTCCAGCTTGCGGATGACCTTCTTGGACAGGATATCGTCCAGGGCTACCAGCTCCTCTCCGCCGCAGGCGATGAAGACCGGTATGTAGCCGCG
>JAZNJA010000137.1:0-13262 GCA_045577755.1 Eubacteriales bacterium | reverse complement strand
TTAAAGGGTCATCCTGAGCGGAGCCGCTTGCGGCGGAGTCGAAGGATCTCCTTTGCCGACAAGAGATCCTTCGACTCCGGGCTTCGCCCTCCGCTCAGGATGACCACATCAACAACTCACCGACAAACCCAAATTTGAAATCCACCAATCAATCTCACCGAAAGGAGCCGCTATGGTCAAATTCTCATTTTCCGCAACCGCAAGTAACGGCGGCTTCTGATCCTGTCCGTCATCCTCGCCCTTATTGTTGGCTTTCCCGTCCGCTTTGCCAACCGCCCCGAGGTGATCCCGGCGGTGCCGGAATCCCCATAAAAATCAGACCCACCCTCGGCCTTGAGGATGGGTCTTTTCCTATGATGGGGAAGGGGCTCAGGCGTCCTCCTCGGCGATCACACCGTCCAGGAGCTTCTGGGCGTCGGCGGCGGGTAGCTCGGCCACGCTCTTGAGCTTGCGGTTGATCTGGCGGGTACGGGCACCCACCAGCTTCTCCAGCTCGTCGCCGGTCTGGTTGATGCGGGTCTGCACCTTGGCCAGGGCATCCTCGAACTTGCCGAACTCGGTCTTGACCGCCCCCAGGACCTCCCAAACCTCCCCCGACCGCTTCTGGATGGCCAGGGTGCGGAAGCCCATTTGCAGGCTGTTGAGGAGGGCGGCCAGGGTGGTGGGTCCCGCTACGCTGACACGGTACTGAGTCTGGAGGATATCCACCAGGCCCATGCGGACCACCTCGGCGTAGAGTCCCTCGAAGGGAAGGAACATGATGCCGAAGGTGGTGGTGTAGGGAGGCTCCACGTACTTGTCGCGGATGTCCTTGGCCGCGCCCTTGATGCGGGCCTCCAGCTCGGCGGATGCCGCCTTGATGGCCTCGGGATCCCCCGCCTCGTAGGCGTCCACCAGATGGTGGTAGGCGTCGGCGGGGAACTTGGCGTCGATGGGGAGGTAGACGGGGATATCCCCCTCGCCGGGGAGCTTGATGGCGAACTCCACCCGATTGGTCGTGCCGGGGCGGGTGACGGCGTTCTCCTCATACTGCTCGGGAGAGAGAAGCTCGGAGATGATGGCCCCTAACTGGATCTCGCCCAGGATACCGCGGGTCTTGACACCCGCCATGACCTTCTTGAGGTCTCCCACGTCCCCCGCAAGGGTCTGCATCTCGCCCAAGCCCTTGTAGACGTCGGCCAGACGGTCGTTGACCGCCTTGAAGGACTGGGAAATGCGCTCGTCCAGGGTCTTCTGAAGCTTTTCGTCCACGGTGGACCGCATCTGCTCCAGCTTTTCGTTGTTGCTTACCTGCATGGCGGTCATGCGCTCCTCCATGGTCTTGCGGAGCAGCTCCTGGGCGGCGGCGGACTGCTCGCGGAAGTCCTTGAACTGCTTTTCCACCTCGGCGAGCCGTTGGCCGACCGTGGTGTTCAGGCCGTCCATGCGCTCGGAAAGGAGGGTATTCAGGGCCTTCTGCATGGCCTCCAGGCGGGCGTCCTGGGCGGCGAAGCGCTGGGTCTGGGCGTCCTTCAGCTCGGTCATGAGCTTTGCCTCAGCGGCGGTCAGCTCGGCGACGCGCTTGGCCTGGAGCTCGGCGGTCTCCCGCTGGGAATCGCGGAGAGATTGACCCAGCTTCTCCATGGAGGTCTGCACCGTGGAGACGGTCTCCGTGCGGGAGCCGCGGAGCTCGGTCTGCATCTCGGTGCGCAGGGTGCTGTGGTTACTCCGCTCCTCTCTGAGGATGGGGTCGGTGACCTCGCGGCGCATGACATCGGTCATGGCGCGGGCGGTGGCCTCGGCCATGGCGGCGGGGTCGGCGGCGCCTGTATCCGGCTTTTTGCGGAGGAGCAGGACCACCAGAAGAGCGATGGCGGTCAGCACACCGACGAGGATGAGGATGGCGAGGATTTCAATGAGTTCCATGGAGGCCTCCTTTGTTGTTTTCTGTCTATAGGCGACTGCGAAATGCTTCAAATTTGGGTTTGTTGGACTGTTTGAAAGGGTAAAAATGCCCATGACGGTATACTCCCCCACCGCCTGCGGGCGGAGCCCCCTCGGGGAGGGAGCCTTGGGGCGCGGGTAAGAATCGCTTGTCGGGTAACGAATATCCGCGGGTCTGGGCAAAAGGCTCCCTCTCCGAGGGGGCTCCCGCGAAGCGGGTGGGGGAGTCATCACGAGAAGTGAGGCACTCTTTTCTGTCAGACCAATAAACCCCAATTTTTCGCAATTATGCAGTCGTCTATGTTTTCTGCCTATATTATACCCCCTTTTCCCTTCTATGTCAAGGGGTTACGCCCATGAAACCCTACGGACGGCAGGATACAACCCTCGGTTTCAAAATTCGTCCCAACAGTTTTGCGGTTACCTATTGATATATTGGTTACAATGTGATATAATGTATAAACTGCGAAAAATGCGCTTTTTCGGGTGAATACCCGCAATCCCCAAGAAATGAGGTGATCCCTTGATATTCGGAAAGCACATCAACCGATACTATCTCCGGCACCTGCCCGCCCTGCTTCTGGGTGTGCTGTCCTTGGTCATGATCGACGTACTCCAGCTTAAGATCCCTCAGCTGTACGGTATGGTCATCAACGGCATCAACGACGGCAAGGTTACGGTTGGCGGCGCGGAGCTGGTCTTTGACATGGACTTCCTCCTGGACAGGATCTGTCTGCCCATGATCGCCATCATCGTCAGCATGGCCTTAGGGCGGTTCCTCTGGCGTATCTGTTTCTTTGGCTCGGGCATCAAGGTGGAGACCGATCTCCGCGGGCGGATGTTCGACCGCTGTAAGGATCTCTCCCGTGAGTACTACCAGGTCAACAAGGTAGGTACCCTCATGTCCTACTTCACCAACGACCTGGAGACGGTGCAGGACTGCTTCGGCTCGGGTATCCTCATGATGGCCGACGCCCTCTTCCTCGGTGTCATGGCCCTGTGGAAGATGTTCCGCATGGATCTGACCCTGACCCTCTTCTCCCTTGTCCCCATGGTCTTCCTCCTGGTCATCAGCGCCATCGTGGGCCACTACATGGAGAAGAAGTGGGACGAGCGGCAGGAGGCCTTCTCGGCCCTGTCCGACTTCTCCCAGGAGGACTTTTCGGGTATCGCCGTCATCAAGGCCTTCGTCAAGGAGACGGTCCAGCTCATGGCCTTCCGCAAGCTGAACAAGCAGAACGAGAAGGTCAACGTGGAGTTCACCAAAATCTCCACCGCGCTGAATATCCTCGTCACCCTCTTCGTGGAGTCGGTCATCTGCGTGATCCTGGGCTACGGCGGCTACCTGGTCTACTACGGCCAGTTCAACGCAGGCCAGCTCATTGAGTTCATCGGCTACTTCACCTCCATCGTCTGGCCCATCATGGCGGTTTCCCAGCTCATCGAGATGCGGGCCCGCGGTAAGGCCTCCCTGGCCCGTATCGGGGAGCTGCTGGACACCCCCGTGGACGTGGCGGACAAGCCCACCGTCAAGGAACCCGACGCGCCTTTGGCGGGGAATATCGAGATGAAGAACCTCACCTTCCGCTACCCCGGCGGCTCCTACGATTCCCTCACGGACGTATCCTTCAAGATCAACGCCGGCGAGAACGTGGGCATCATCGGTAAGACCGGTTCGGGCAAGACCACTCTGGTGGATCTGCTCCTGCGTACCTACAACGTCCCCGACGGCACCGTCTTCCTGGACGGCTACGACGTCAACGACCTCCCCATCCGCACCGTCCGTCAATACGCCGCCTACGTCCCCCAGGATAACTTCCTGTTCAGCGATACCATCCGAAATAACATCGCCTTCGCCTCGGATACCGACGATCCGGCCGTCATTGAGGAGGCCGCCCGCCTGTCCGACGTCCACGACAACATCACCGAGTTCACCGAGGGCTACGCCACGGTGCTGGGCGAGCGAGGCGTCACCGTCTCGGGCGGTCAGAAGCAGAGGATCTCCATCGCCCGCGCTTTGATGAAGGACGCCAACATCCTGATCCTGGACGATGCCGTCTCGGCGGTAGACCTCCGCACCGAGAAGGCCATTCTGGAAAATCTCCGCCGCATCCGTAAGGGCAAGACCACCATCCTCATCGCCCACCGCATCTCCACCGTAGAGGGCATGGACAAGATCATCTTCCTGGACGACGGCCGCGTTACCGCCGTGGGTACCCACAAGGAGCTGCTGGAAACCTGCCCCGACTACCGTACCATGGTGGAGCTCCAGCAGGTGCAGGGTGCCATGAAGGAGACCGATTCCCCCGAGGTGGCCCGAGAGAACAGCATCCGAGAGGAGGTGGAAGGCCATGCGTGAGTATCTGCCTATTCTCATTGTGGGTGCCATTGTCGGCGTCCTGTCGGTGATCTTCCTCATTGCCTACGTCACCATGAAGGACAAGAAGGAGGCCATCGGCTTCGACCGCAACATGAAGGACGGGGAGATCATCCGCCGTCTCTCCAAGTACGCCCTGCGCCAGTGGCCCAGCTTCCTGCTGGTGCTCCTGCTCATGGTGTTCTCCATCGTCTACGATATCGTCTCCCCTCTGGTCATCGGCGAGCTGACCGAGTCCATCCAGAACGAGACCTTCACCCTGCCCTTCCTCTACACCTCGGTGGCGGTCTACGCCTCCATCCTGGTGGTGTCCATGGTCTGCACCTACATCCAGGCCATCGTCCTCCAGAAGACGGGCCAGCGCATCCTCTCGGCCATCCGCGAGGATATCTTCCGCCACATTGAGAGCCTGTCCCACGAGCAGCTCAACCACATCCCCGTGGGCAAGCTGGTGACCCGCGTCACCAACGATACGGGCGCCATCTCCATGATGTTCACCCACATCATCGTCAACCTGGTCAAGAACGTCTTCGTCATCCTGGGCGTGCTGGTGGCCATGCTCTGCCTCAACTACGCCCTGACCCTCATGGTGCTGTGCTTCGTGCCCTTCATCGTGATCTTCACCGTCATCTTCCGCAAGTTCTCCCGCCGCGCCTACCGCCGTGTCAAGGACGGCACCACCGATATCAACACCTTCCTCTCCGAGAACCTCTCGGGCATGAAGATCATCCAGATCTTCAACCGTGAGGCCCACAAGAAGAACGAGTTTGACCGCAAGAATCAGGCCCTGGGCAAGTCCAAGCGGGACCAGATCTTCGTCTTCGGTATCTTCCGTCCCGTGGTGTATATGCTCTACGTGGCCTCGGTCATGTGCCTGTTCTATCTGGGCGGTAAGGGCGTGATCCGGAATCAGGAATTCCTGGGTCAAATGATCACGGGCGGTACCGTGGTGACCTTCTACATGTATATCAACAAGTTCTTCAACCCCATCCAGTCCCTGGCCGAGCAGTTCAACTGGCTCCAGTCGGCCATGGCCTCGGCGGAGAAGATCTTCACCGTCTTCGACATGGTTCCCGAGATCCGGGATCTCCCCGACGCTATCGAGCCCGAGGAGATCCGCGGTGAGATCGAGTTCCGTGACGTGTGGTTCGCCTACGTCCCCGGCGAGTGGGTGCTGAAGGGGGTCTCCTTCAAGGTAGAGGCGGGCCAGACCGTGGCCTTCGTAGGCGCGACGGGCTCGGGCAAGACCACCATCCTGTCCCTGATCTGCCGTCACTACGATATCCAGCAGGGCCAGATCCTCATCGACGGGCGGGACATCAAGGAGATCAAGATCTCGGCTCTCCGCCGTCACTTCGGCCAGATGCTCCAGGACGTGTTCCTGTTCTCGGGTACCGTCCGCTCCAATATCCTGCTTGGTCTGGAGGGCGTGGATGATGACGAGGTCATGGAGGCCTGCCGCTACGTCAACGCCCACCACTTCATCGAGAAGCTCTCGGGAGGTCTGGACGAGCCTGTCCGCGACCGAGGCAACAACCTCTCGGCGGGTCAGCGTCAGCTTCTCTCCTTCGCCCGCGTCATCGTCCACAAGCCATCGGTCATGATCCTGGACGAGGCCACCGCCAACATCGACACCGAGACCGAGGTGCTCATTCAGGACTCTCTGGAGAAGATGATGAACATCGGCACCATGCTCATGGTGGCCCACCGTCTCTCCACCATCCGTCACGCCGACAACATCATCGTCCTCTCCCACGGCGAGATCGTGGAGCAGGGCAACCACGATCAGCTGGTAGCTCTGGGCGGACGGTACTACGAGCTCCACAAGCTCATGGCCGACGAGGAGCGCCTCCGCAAGAGCTGAGCGCCACCCGGCTGCGGCATACGAAAGAAAAGACCCGCTCGCTGAGCGGGTCTTTTTCGTAGGTCCGGCACATATCCTTCTCCACAGGAGGTGTATCATGCGTCGAATCATTGCCATTTTCGTGGCCGTTTACCTTTTTTTGACCCTGTCCGCCTGTAGCCGGCCTGCGGGGCGGCGGGATTTTGCCTATGCGGAGGGAGCCTTTACCGTGTCGTTGAGCGGTACCTATTGCCCCGCTTCGGATTCCGATGGCACACCCCGCCCCTTTGCCGCTACCGTAACGGCGGGGGAACCCACGGGCGGCGATCCCACCCTGCGAGACCTCACCCTGATCTTTACCGCCCCCGATGCCCTGCGGGGGTCAACCGTCACCGCGGTCCTGTCCTCAGGTCCCGATACGGGGAACACCGCCAGGCGGCAGGTGACCTTTACGTACCCGTCGGATTACGGCGAGGTGAGAACCGTCGCCAAGGGAAGTGAGTTTGACGGACTCCTCCGCTTCGCTGAAGCATTGCTTCCCCTGGGCGACGTGACCTACGTCTCGCCCGTGACCGAGGACGGGACTCGCACCGTTACCCGTGAGAGGGGCAGTCGGACGGTCACCTTTCGTTTTTCCGAGGACTCGATCTACCCCACCGCGCTCCGCCTTACTGACGCCCGCGGTACGGTGGACTGTACCGTCCGTCCCCTTCCGTGAGGGCGCTTGGTTGCTCCCAAAAAGAAATCCCGCCGTGATTCAACCACTCACGGCGGGATTTTTGGGAGATGGGATCAGAGCATATGGGCCCGCAGCTCCTCGGGAGAGAGCCGGGACAGGTCGGCGGGGGCTACGTCCAGCACCGTGACGCATCCCGTGCGGCCTCTCTGCTTCATGCGGTATACCGCGCGGGCGAAGGCCACCAGGGCGGAGGCGGTGAACTCGGGGTTGGAGTCCAGGCGCAGACTGTAGCGGATGGTGTGGGAGGTCAGGCCGTGGATGCCCGTGCGGCCGTTGCGGATGACCTCGCCGCCGTGGGGCAGGCCCGCGTGGTCCCGCGCCATCTCCTCGGCGGTGATGAAGGTGACGGTGGTATCGTAATCGGCGAAGTAGTTGGGCATGGTGACGATGGCCTCACGGATGGCCTCCTTGTCGGCGTCCTCGGCGGCCACCACGTAGCACTCGCGGGTGTGCTTGTCGCGGGTCTTCAGCTCGGGATTCTCGCCGCGGCCTACCGCCTCCAGCGCCTCGGGGACGGGGACGGTATACTGGCGGGCGTCCACCACACCGGGGATACGGCGGATGGCATCCGAGTGGCCCTGGCTCACCCCACGGCCCCAGAAGGTGTAGTCCTGCCCCTCGGGGAGGATGGCCTGGCCGTAGACACGGGCGATGGAGAACAGACCGGGATCCCAGCCCGCCGAAATGAGGCAGAGGTTGCCTCCCTCCTTCGCGGCGGCGTCCACCTTGGCGAAGTGGGTGGGGATGTTGGCGTGGGTGTCGAAGCTGTCCACTACGCAGAAGTCCTTGGCCAGAGCGGGGGTCAGCTCAGGGAGATCGGTGGCGCTCCCTCCGCAAAGGATGAGGACGTCGATCTTGTCCTTGTAGTTGAGGATATCCGCGGCGGCATACACAGGGGTACCCGTGCGGGTGGAAACAGCGGCGGGATCCCGGCGGGAGAAGACCCCGATGAGATCCACGTCGGGGTTCTGGCGCATGGCGGCCTCAACCCCCTTGCCTAAGTTGCCGTAGCCGAAAATTGCGATTTTCATAAATGTGCCTTTCTGGTTTTACGTATACCAAAAGTATGACGGGCGCACACCCGGGTGCGCCTCTGCCGATATGCGATCGAGTGAGGGCAGGGGGCATCTATGTGTGCGCCCTCATCCGTCCAAATCAGAACGTAACGATTCAGCCGCCCTTCAAATTGGGGTTTAGCGGTGAGTTTTTAATCCGATAGGCATGAGGAAACCGCTATGGTAACGGGCGGCCACGCAGGGCCGCCCCTACAAGCAGATTTCTTTGGTGTATCAAGATGTTTTGGGTTGATATGTAGGGGCGGCCCTATGTGGCCGCCCGCCACCCACAAATAGCCTTTTTGCTCCGTCAAACAGTTCGACAAACCCAAATTTGCAATATTGGCTGAATAGTTACATCAGAACTTATCCTTTAGAAACAAGGTCGTTCATGTTATACAGCCCTGCGGGACGGCCCTTGCAGAGGAACTCGGCGGCGGCCAGTGCCCCTTCGGCGAACAACGCGCGGTCGTGGGCCTCGTGCTTTAAGGTAATGGTCTGGTTGGGGGTGCCGATGATGACCTCGTGCTCGCCTATGATGTTGCCCATGCGGATGGCGTGGATGCCGATCTCGGTGGGGGTGCGCTTCCCAAAGCCGTTGCGGCCCGTGACCACGGTGGCGTCGGGTCTGACCTCGCACAGCGCGTTGGCGATGGCCAGGGCGGTGCCGCTGGGGGCGTCCAGCTTGCGGTTATGGTGCTTCTCGATGATCTCGATCTCGGCCTCGGGCATGGCGGCGGCCACCTGGCGGGCGGTATCGATCAGGAGGGCAACCCCCAACGAGAAGTTAGCGGCGAAGAACACGGGGATGGCCTCGGCGGCCTTTGCGATGGCGGCCTTCTCCTCCTCGGTGTGGCCCGTGGTGGCCAGGACCACGGGGATCTTGTGGGTCACGGCGTAGTCCAGGAGGGCAGGGGTGGCGGAATGGTGGGAGAAATCCACGATGCAGTCGGCGGTGGTGAATACGGGGTCGGCGGCGGTCTCGAAGCCGGTAGCACAGGGCATCCCCTCGGCACCGCAGGCGTTCATATCCACGCCCACCGTAGCGGCGGGATCGGCCCCGCGACAGCCCGCCAGAGCAAGCCTCGCCACCTCGGTACCCATGTGGCCGCAGAGGCCCGAAATCAGTAGTTTCATAGTGTTTATCCTTTTGATTTGCCTTTTGGTCATAACAAAACCCAAACAACCGAATGGGGCAGGGGCCCCATGGGGGGCGCATAGACGGCTCCGGATCCGGGCTGACCTTGGCAGATCTTTTTTGTTTTAAAAGTTTAGGAGATTCTTAAGAACCCTTTTCAAAGGGTTCTTAAGCGGGTCAAGGGCAGAGCCCTTGCGTTCTCTCATACGTTCAGACCCGCCTTACGCATGAGGCGGAGCAGGTTCTGTCTGTGGTCCTCCTCCATGGGGGTCAGGGGCAGACGGACAAAGTTTTCGCAGAGGCCCATGGCGGCGCAGGCGGCCTTGACGGGGATGGGGTTGACCTCGCAGAACAGGGCGTTGATCAGCTCCAGGTAGTCCAGCTGCATTCTGCGAGCGCCCGCCACGTCGCCGGCAAAGAACTTCTTGCACATGAGCGAGGTCTCGGTGGGCAGGATGTTGGACAGCACCGAGATGACGCCCTTACCGCCCAGGGAAAGAACGGGGACGATCTGGTCGTCGTTGCCCGAGTAGATGTCCATCTTGCCCTCCACCAGGGAAGCGATCTCAGCGATCTGGGACATATTGCCCGAGGCCTCCTTGATGGCCACGATATTGGGATGCTCGGCCATCTCGGCTACCGTCTTGGGAAGCATATTGCACCCGGTACGGCCGGGGACGTTGTAGAGGATACAGGGCTTGTCGATGGCGTCAGCTACGGCCACTGAGCAGGCGATCATGCCCTTCTGGGTGGCCTTGTTGTAGTAGGGAGTCACCAGCAGCATGGCATCCGCGCCCACAGAAGCGGCGTAGCGGGAGAGATCCACCGAGTAGGCGGTGTCGTTGGAGCCTGTGCCCGCGATGACGGGGACGCGGTGGTTCACCCGCTCCACGCAGTACTTGATGGCGGCGCGGTGCTCCTCGTCGGACAGGGTGGAGCCCTCGCCCGTGGTGCCGACGGCCACGATGGCGTCGATGCCCGCCTCGATCTGCCAGTCGATCATGGCGCCGTAGCGGTCATAGTCGATGCCGTCGGGGGTCAGGGGGGTGATAATGGCGGTGGCGGCGCCGGTGAATACGGTGGGTTTGTTCATGGTTGTGTTTTCCTTTTTGTTCGGTATATTTCAAATGTTCGAGGTTTGCATACCCGCAGTCATATGCTCTGACGCATAGAAAAAGCCCCCACGGAGGGAGCGGGCGAATCTACGGGTATCCTCCGAATGTCCCCACGGGGGGACGGTCGGTTCTGGATAGCTCTCCGCGTTTCCGCGACAGCCCGACGGATGTTCTCCGTAGGGCCAGTCAAATGCCTTGCCGGGGCATCCGCTTCGGCACCCACGCCTTTCCCGCACGGCTTTGGCAACCGTGGTTGTGCGGTAGTCTTCGTGAAGTGCGCCTCTATCGTTTGATGGGGACAGTATAGCACAAAGGCGGTGATTTGTCAAGGGGGATCCGAAAAAAAGTTTGCCTGTCAAAAGGAAAATCCCCTGTAGGGAACGGTACCCGCAAAGCGGTGATCCCCCTCCCGCGGGAAGGGGATCACGGATCCGGTCACGGCTGTCGGGGCAGATCAACCGTTGCGGATATCGCTGAGGCCAACCATGTAGTCCAGGCTTACCTTGTAGTGGCGGGCCAGCTTGACGAACAAATGCATGGGCAGCTCACGCTCGCCGCGCTCGTAGCGGCTGTACTGATTCTGCTGCATCTCCAGGATGTCGGCGATCTCGGTCTGGGTCAGACCTGCGGCGGCGCGAAGCTCACGGAGGCGGGGGTAGTGCTTTCTGTTGTTGGTTTTCATACTTTTTTCTTCCTGTTTTTCTGGATTTTTTTGATTTGGAAGATCACACAAGGTCAGTCAAGCTCCTTCTTGCCGGTGTAGAGCTCGTAGTAACGGCCCTTCAGGGCAAGAAGCTGGTCGTGGTTGCCCCGCTCGATGATCTCGCCCTTCTCCAGGACCATGATGGCGTTGGAGTTTCGGACGGTGGAGAGTCGGTGAGCGATGACGAAGGTGGTGCGATTCTTCATGAGGCGGTCCATGCCCCGCTCGATGTGACGCTCGGTACGGGTGTCCACCGAGGAGGTGGCCTCGTCCAGCACCAGAATGGGGGCCTTGGAAATGGCGGCGCGGGCAATGTTCAGAAGCTGGCGCTGGCCCTGGGAGAGGTTGGCGCCGTCGCCCTCCAGGACGGTCTGGTAGCCGTGCTCCAGACGCATGATGAAGGAGTGGGCGGAGGCGGTCTTGGCAGCCTCCATGACCTCCTCGTCGGTGGCGTCGGGACGGCCGTAGCGGATGTTCTCCATGATGGTACCCGTGAAGAGGTGGGTGTCCTGGAGGACCATGGCGATGTTGGACCGCAGATCGTCCCGTCGGTAGGATCGGATATCGATGCCGTCGATGGTGATGGTGCCCTCGTCGATGTCGTAGAAGCGGTTGAGCAGATTGGTGACGGTGGTCTTACCCGCGCCGGTAGAGCCGACGAAGGCGATCTTCTGGCCCGCGTGGGCGTAGAGGCTGACGTGCTTCAGCACCGTCTGCCCGGGGAGATAACCGAAGGAGACGTCATCCAGGATGACCTCGCCCTTTACGTCGTTCATGGGAACGGCATCCACACGGTCGGCCGTCTCGGGCATCTCGTCCATGACGGCGAAGACCCGCTCCGCGCCCGCCAGAGCCGAGAAGATGGTGGACATCTGCATGGACAGATTGTTGATGGGGAAGGAGAACTGACGGGCGTAGGTGCAGAAGATGGTCAGACCGCCTACGTCAAAGCCCGCGAAGAGGCACAAAAGACCGCCCACGCCCGCCGTGACGGCAAAGGAGAGGTTGGAGAGGTTGTGCATGATGGGACCCATGACGCCGCCGTAGAAGTGGGCCTTGAACTGCTTGTCGCGCATATCGTCGTTCAGAGCCTCGAACTCGGCCACGCAGTCAGCCTCGTGGTTGAAGACCTTGACCACCTTGGAGCCCGTGACGGTCTCCTCGATGTAGCCGTTGACGGCACCCAGGGCGGCCTGTTGGGCGGCGTGGTACTTGGCGGACTTCTTACCGATCAGGCCGCCGCCGAAGAGGTAGAGGGGGATGAACACCAGGGTGATGAGAGTCAGGATCCAGCTGGTGTAGATCATCATGAAGAGGGTACCTACCAGGGTGATGGCACCCGAGATGAGACCCGTGACGGTGGAGTTGATCATCATGTCGATGGCGTCCACGTCATTGGTGAAGCGGGACATGAGCTCGCCCGTGGGGTGGGAGTCGAAGTAACGGACGGGAAGACGCTGGAGCTTCTTGAAGAGGTCGTTGCGGATCTTCTCCACCGCGTTCTGGGACACCGCGATCATGAGGCGGCCCTGGAGGTAGTTGGAGATAATACCCACGGCGTAAATGGAGCCCAGCACGCCCAGGATGATGGCCAGACAGCCGATGCGCTGCTCCACCGTGGGGGTGGCGTTGGCGGCCAGATCCGGCATGAAGAGCTTCAGGAGGATGCTTTGGGTGTGGGCCGAGACCTCACCGTCCTTTGGGAGGGTCAGGACGTTGTAGACGTCGCGGAGGAGGTAGGTACCCGCCATGGAGGTCAGGGTACTGCAGAGCATACAGAGGAATACGAAAATGAGACGGAAGCGGTAGGCACCGATATAGCCGATGAGACGGCGGGCGGTGGCGCGGCTGTCCTTGGGCTTGCCCTTGGGACGGGGACCGCGGCCTCTGGGACCGCCGCCGGGGCCTCCCTTGGGGATCTTACCGAGAGAGGAGTAGCGCTTTTGCAGTTCTTCCAGACTTCTTGCGGCCATTACGCGTTCACCTCCCCACCGTTATTGAGTTCCTTTTCCAGCTCGGCCTTCTGTCGGGCGGCCTCCATCTGGGAATCAAAGATCTCCTTGTACTCCACGTTGGAGCACAGCAGGGTATCGTGGGTACCCACCCCCGTGATGCGCCCCTCGTTGACCACCACGATCTGATCCGCCTCCATCACCGAGGTGATGCGCTGGGCGATGATGATCTTGGTGGTATCCTTCAGGGCCCCGCGGAAGGTCTCGCGGATGCGGGCCTCGGTGGCGGTGTCCACCGCACTGGTGGAGTCATCGAGGATCAAAATTTTTGGCTTTTTGAGCAATGCGCGGGCGATACAAAGACGTTGCTTCTGTCCGCCCGAGACGTTGACGCCGCCCTGCCCCAGAACCGTCTGA
>JAZNJA010000136.1:0-11031 GCA_045577755.1 Eubacteriales bacterium | reverse complement strand
CGAAGCGGTGGATGAGGAGAGCATTTGTAACCTAACTTATCGGGTGTACAGTTATGTTCCTACAACCATACGGATAGAAACGACAAAATGGTTGATACAACAAAATTTTTGAAGCATCCAATATCCGAAAAGTGGTAGGGGAGTTAGCTTCTCACCCAGAACGCTGGTTTACAAGCACTCTCCTCATCCACCGCTTCGCGGTCCCCCTTCCCCGCTGGGGAAGGCAGAGAACGATAAACTGCAATTTCTTACGCTCATAAGAAAGGAGACCGCGCTTTTGCGCGATCTCCTTGGGATGGTAACGGGCTCAGATATCGTACTTGGACAGGATCTCGCTGGGGGTCTTGCGCAACAGGCTCAGAGCGGGGAGAACGCCGAAGAGCATGGTCACGGCTGTGATGAGAACAAAGAGTCCCACACCCAACCACAGCGGGAAGTAGAAGATATCCGAGACAAGGGGAGCGTCTGCCAGGGATTCGATAAACCAGGAGGCCAGCAGATAGCCGGGCACCACGGTAAGGGTCAAAAGCATGGCGGTCTCCACGGCAAAGCGGAAGGTCAGGTTCCGCTTGGACACGCCAATGGCGCGCAGGATGCCCACCTCACGCACACGGCTCATGAAGGAGGAACGCATGATGAAGTACACGCACAGGCACATGAGCGAGACCACAGCCAGCACGCTGACCACCGTGATCACCACCGAGGTACGCACCTCGGCGTAGAGCTGATCAAAGATGCTGTCGGGACGGAGGAAGCCGTCATCCCCCAGTGCCTCGGAAAGGTAGGCCGCGGTGGCGGCGGGATCCGAGGAGTGGAGCATAAGATGATTCGTGTAGTAAGGCTCACCGAAGTCGTAATCCCAGATGGAGTAGGGTGTTCCGATCAGAACGTTTTCAAAGGCGCCCGCTCCCTTAGCCAGCTTGACGTAGTCCTCGTCGCTGACGATGTAGTAGTAGGCATCACCCTTGTAGCTGTTCATATGCTGCTCAACAAAGCGGTCGTATTCCTTATAGTATCGGTCGTAGCTCAAGAAGCTCGTGACGGTGTCGCTGTTGGCATCCAGGAAAGCCTTGAGTTCATCAGCGGTAGGATAGGAGCCGTTCTGCTCACGGTAGAGGTAGGCACCGCAGGTCGTGTAGGGATCCAGCTTCATGAGGTAGGAGAAGGCACCGACGTGCTGCTTTTTGGCTACGGCCCACTCCTCGAGGATCACGTCCTCGTAGGGCTGGAGCAGATCCAGGCGGTTCTGATAGAAATCGGGAACATAGCGGAAGTAATGGTCGAATAGCCAGGCCCAGAAGCCCGCCTCGGGATCGGTTCCCTCGGGGAGAACGGAACTGATATAGGCAGAGGGATCGACGATGATCTCTTCCCCGTAATTCTCCTTCACGAAGGCGGGGTACTGATCCAGAGAGAGATACTGGCTCAGCACGCGGGTCACGGTCAGGGGGAGGCCGTTGATCGTGACCTTGGAGCCCGGGCTGTGCTCTACGGAGGTAGCGCCCTGATCCAGGTAGACCAGCTCGCCCGGCTTCACCTCGCCTGCCATGCCGGCCTTGGTGGCGTTGGTAATGGGCATACCGAAGTAGTTCTGCAGGATATGGGTGGCGAACAAGACACTGTCGAGGTAGAAGAAGCCTTCATCCGACTCCACCACCCCCGCGATGCGGAGACGGGCGAAATCCATGGAGTAGTAGGTATTGTTGGAGATCATGCCAACGAGGTCCTCGTAGGTGTCGATGTAGCCCACTGTGGAGGCCTCCAGCAATTTATCCGCCACGGCTGTGGTAATGAGGATATCCGAGGTGCTCTTCAGCTCAGCGGTACCCGCCACCAGGGGAAGCCCTCGGGCGTCGGCAACGTCCTGGGCTTGGGCGTCACAGGAGACCGAGATGCGCTCGGCCGTCATGAAGGCGGCGGAATTGAAGTTGAGATAATCCCGGTCGTAGAGGGGGGAGCTGCCCATGATACGGGCGTAGTCCAGACCGTGACTGCCCATTTGATCCCGCAAAAAGCCGTAGTCCTTTTCGGGGTCGAGGGGGATATAGAAGAGGCTTTCATTGTGGTCCTTCCGCAGATCGGCATAGGCACCCAGGCCCGCTCCAAAGGCGGCGGTCATGAGGACCAGGACTACAGCCAATAGGATGAGGCAGGCGCGGAGCATCCCCCGTCCTCGCTTCTTTTTCTTGCTGAAGTTCTCCCGCCAGGCCGAGGCCAGGGAGTTTTTCCAATGATAGAGGCGGCCGTAGCGCTTCCCCTCCACGGGGGTGAGACGGGACATATCCAGATGGGGAGAATTGGGCTTCGTTTCGGGGGCGGGGGTCTCGTTGAAGATGCCCTCCATAAGCTTGATCTCGCTGCCCTCATCCAGGATCTTGACCGAGGGATCCTCGGCCTTGAGGTAGATCTTGCCGTCCAGGCGGACTACCTTGAGCCGCAGCTCTCCCGCGGGCTCGCCGAAATATTCCACGGTAACGCCGGGAGTGGCTGTCTCGGTGCGGCTGAGCTCACCGAGGTAGATGTGGTTCTTGTCTCGCTGAACGTATCCGTTGGCACCGCTGTTGAGGCGGTCGGACTGAACGTGACCGTCCACCAGCTCGATGACGCGGTCGCAGTAAAAGTCCACCAGATGGGCCTCGTGGGTGACCAGCAAAACGAGGCAGGTACGGGACAGCTCCTTGAGGATGTCCATGACCATGACGGTGTTGGCCTCGTCCAGGTTACCCGTGGGCTCGTCGCAGAGCAGGATGGCGGGGGCCTTGACGATGGCGCGGGCAATGGCGACCCGCTGCTGCTGACCGCCCGACAGGGTATCGGGGGTACGGTCCCGGAACCTGGCCATGTCTACGTTCCCCAGAGCGGCCATGACCCTCTCCGAGATCTCGGTCTCGTCCTCCAGGCCGCAGAGGCGAAGGGCGGCGGCCACGTTTTCAAATACGGTATCGGTTACATTCAGGTTATAGTTCTGGAAGATGTAGCCTACGTATCGGTTACGCAGGGTATCGGTATCCTCGCGGATATTCTGCCCGAAGAGCTCAATGGAGCCCGAGGCGATCTTATCCAGGCCGCCCACGGTATTGAGCAGAGTGGTCTTGCCGCAGCCGCTTCGGCCGAAGATCGCCACCATACCCTGCTCGGGAAGCTCCAGACTGACGTTGTCCATGACGTGGATCTGGTTGCTTTTCCCGCGGTTGTAGTATTTATGGGCATTCTGTATGCGGACGGGATGACGGGTCATTGCTTGGAGCCTCCTTTCAGGGTCTTCTTAACGCTTTGGTCAAACATTTTCTTGACGTATTTGCGGGAGAGATTCAGGGCGATAAGCAGGAGCACCACGGCCACAAGAGCGTAATCGCCGCCGTGGAGGAAGGGGAACAGACCGTTGGTCTTGGGGATGACGTACACCGCGGTGCAGGCGGCGGCGGTAATGAGGACGGCGGGGATGAGAGACAGGAGGGTCTGGACGTAGATGCTGATCTTGACCACCGCCGTAGGAATACCCATAGAGCGCATGATCGCTACGTCACCGCGGGTGGCGTTCATGGCGCGGGAGGAGCAGAGGGAGAGGAACATGGTGATGAAGAGAATGGCCAGCAGCCACAGGACTCCCATGAAGAAGGCCGCCAGCTTTTCCTCCAGCATTTCGAAGACGTCGGACTCCACGGTCTCGTCGGTGACAACGGCGGTATAGCCCAGATCGCGGAGGGTCTCTACCTTACCGTGAGCGACACGGTCGTTTTCGAAGAAGAGGGAGGCCTGGGTATACGCCTCGTTGTAGTAGCATTCATGCATGAAATCCAGCAGAATATCGGGAGAGAGGACGATGGCGAATATATTTCCCATGCAGTTGTTCTCCTCGTCCCACTGGTCATGGTAATTTCGTGTGAGGAAGAAGGTCTTCATGGCCTCGGTCATCTCGTTGACACGGGTATACTTGTCGAAGGAGTAGGTGATCTCACCCTCCTCGCCGTAGCCGTAATCAGGCATGACCGCAACGTCTCTGCCCATATCCCAGTATTCGTACTCGTAGTAGTAGTTGAAGAAGCTTCCCGTAAGAGTCACTCCGACCCCCAAGTCTGAGGCGGACATATGGGGATTCTCCTTGAGGAAGCTCATCATATACCGAGTAAAATGAGAGGAGTTGATGAAGTAGGTTCCCTCTTCCATGGTGAGATCCACGAAGGTATCCGAAAAGGTGGTCTGGTACGTACCTTTCTCGGGGGCATTCTTTTCGTACAGCTCCACCGAGTAGGTGAAATTGTGGCTCTGTTCATAAAAATAGGCCAGAGCGGAGGCAACCTTGTAGCCCTCCTCGGTGAAGAGGAGGCGGGGCTCACGGGTGTTGTCGTAGAAGTACTTCACACCCACCACGCGGTAGTTGGAGCCGAACAGCTCCACGTCCCTTTCGGCAAAGCCGCCGTCTCCCATATGTACCTTGAGGGAGACGGGGATCTCCATAAGGACCTCCCCCACAGCCTCGGGGGAACGTCCCTCATCCGGTGTGACCGAGGTGACGGGATAGCCAAAGGAAAAGTGATGGTACATCCAATCGTAGTCGTCTCCGATGCGGATGCCCACGGTCTCGTCCAGCATATTGTCATAGTGGAGGTGATCCGAGGCTCCCACCTGCTCCGCCAGCTTTTCCAGCTCCTCGTCGGTGATGACGGCACCGTCCTGTCGCACGATGACCACGCGGCCCGGTACGTGGGTGAACATGGTCTGCTCGTCGAACAGGGTGCGGGAATCGTAGGTCAGGCTGGTGATGAGGGTCAGGATCAGGGCGGTCAGCACCATGAGGATACAAAGGAAGACCGAGAGCTTGGGGGTGGCGGCAAAGCGGATACGACCCAAGTGGAGACCGCCGGCCAGGGTATGGGCTACACGGCTCGTCCCGGAGGGGGCAGACACGGGCCCCGAAGGGGGAGCGACGGGCGTCTTCTCGGCGCGGATGACGTGATCCGACTCGATAGCGCCGTCAAAAATGCGGATATGGCGGGTAGCGTGGTGCTCTACCTGCTCAAAGTTATGGGTTACGATGATGACCAGCTTGTCCTTGGAAACCTCGCGGAGCAGCTCGATGATCTCCCCGGAGGACTTGCTGTCCAGGTTACCCGTGGGCTCGTCGCACAAAAGGATGGGAGAATCCTTAGCCAGGGCGCGGGCTATGACGGTCCTCTGCTTCTGACCGCCCGAGAGCTTACTTCCCTTGTGGTGGATATGCCCCTCCAGGCCTACGCGGCGGAGCAGCTCCATGGCTCTTTCCCGACGCTCCCGTGGGTTTTCCATGTGCATGAGGGCCAGCTCCACGTTTTGCAGAACCGTGAAGCTCTCCAGAATGTTGTAGTCCTGGAAGATAAAGGACACGTACTGCTTACGGTACTCCTCCCAGTCCTTTTGCATGAAGTGGGAGGTGGACTCTCCCTCGACGTACAGCTCGCCCTCCTCGTAGGTATCCATGCCGCTGATGACGTTGAGCAGGGTGGATTTACCCGATCCCGACTTACCCGTCACGGCGACGAATTCGCCTCTTTCAAAGGACAGGTTCACGCCGCGGATACCCACCGATACGTTGGATTCCGAGACGTAGATCTTGCCGATATTCCTGAGTTCCAACAATGGAGCTTGCATGATATCTCCTTTCGTATGCTTGCGTTGCGGTTCTTGCGATCCCTTACCTGTATAGACGGCAAAAATCGGCTTTGGTTACGCTGTTTCGCAAAAAAAAAATTCAAAAAGTGCACCACCTCAGGTGGTGCACTTATACTATAGCACAACAGAAAGCCGTTGTCAATAGTTTCCGGAAACTTAATTGGATGAACTTTCCTCTTCCCGTCGGTCCAGATGATAGGCAATACAGCCCAGGAAGGCGTCGCCATACCTGTCCAGCTTGGCTTGACCTACGCCGGACACCTCCAGGAGCTCCTCATGGGTGCGGGGAAGCTTTACGCACATATCCTCCAGGGTGGCGTTGGTGAATATGTAGAAGGCGGGGATATTCTGGGACTGAGCGATGGTGAAGCGGAGGTCGGAGAGGGCCTTGTAGAGGTCGGGGTCGGCCGAGCCCGCGGCGGCGCGGGTGGCGGTGCTCCCCTTCTTGGCGCGGGTATCCAGCCGCTCTTGCAGCTGCCGCTCCTTCTTGGCGGACTTGGACTCCACCTCCATATCGGCGGGGTAGCGCATGGCCACGGGGATCCGCTTGTAGAGGATCTCTCCCGAGCGGTCGGTCAGCACCAGGATGGGGTAGTCCCCCTCGGTGATACGGAGGAAGCCTTGCCCCACAAGAGCTTTCATGATCTGCTTGATGTAGGGGGTGCTGTACTTCTTCATGAGGCCGTAGGTGGTCTGCTTGTCCAGGCCCAGCTCCAAAAGGCGCTCGGTCCTGGCTCCCCGCAGGATCTGGCCGATGAGGGCCTGCCCCAGTCTCTGGCCCGTGCGGGCTACGCAGGACAGGACCATCTGGGCCTCCACCGTGATGTCGGCGGTGGCCAGGCCTCCCGTGCAGTTGGAGCAGTTGCCGCAGCCGCAGTAGCCGTCCTCGCTTTGGTAGTGGGCGGGGAGGTCCTCGCCGAAATAGTGCAGGATGTAGGCGCGGAGGCAGTTCGGGGTGTTGGCGTAGTCCGCCATGCGGTAGAGCCGCTCCAGGTCACTGGAGCGGACGGCGGACTGCTCCTCCTCGGATAGGTCGGGATTGGGCTCGCTGTTCTCGATCATGAAGCGGGCGGTGGCGACGTCACCCTGGGTAAAGAGCATGAGGCAATCGGCGGCGGTACCGTCTCGGCCCGCGCGTCCTGCCTCCTGGTAGTAGGCCTCCATGCTCTTGGGCATATTGTAATGGACCACGAAGGAGACGTTGGACTTGTCGATGCCCATGCCGAAGGCGTTGGTGGCCACCATGACCGTCTTGCGGTCGTAGAGGAAATCCTCCTGATTCTGCTTGCGGTCGGTGTCGCTCATGCCCGCGTGGTAGGCGATAGCGTCAAAGCCCGCCTCACAGAGGGCGGCGCAGACCTCCTCTACTCCGGCGCGTGTAGAGCAGTAAATAATGCCGCTCTCCCCTTCTCTTTCGTGGAGGAAGGCGGCCAGGGCCACGGGCTTTTCCTTGGGACGGGCCCGCTTGATGCCGAACCAGAGGTTGGGACGGTCAAAGCCCGTGGTGTGGGAGAAGGGGTCCTCCAGCTCCAAAAGGCGTGTGATATCCTCGCGGACGCGGTCGGTGGCGGTGGCGGTGAAAGCGCCCACGGTGGGGCGGTGGGGCAGCTCGCGGATGAAGCGGCTGATATGGAGGTAGCCCGGGCGGAAATCCTGGCCCCATTGGGAGACGCAGTGGGCCTCGTCCACGGCGATCAGGGGGATGGTCAGCCTGCGGCAGATATCCACGAAGGAGGGGACGTCCAGCCGCTCGGGGGCGACGTAGACCAGCTTGTAGGCGCCGTTGGCCATGTTGCAGCATACGCGGTCATACTGGGCGGGGGTCAGGGAGCTGTTGACGTAGGCGGCGGGGACCCCCGACTGGGTGAGGCTGTTGACCTGGTCCTTCATGAGGGAGATCAGAGGGGAGATCACCAGGGTCACCCCCTCCCGCATCAGGGCGGGGATCTGGTAGCAGGCGGACTTACCCGCCCCCGTAGGCATGACGGCCATGACGTCACGACCCGAAAGGAGGGCGTCGATAACAGGCTCCTGCCCGGGGCGGAAGGTGTCGTGGCCAAAGTAGGTTTTTAAGGTTTGGTGTTTGGTCATGATATTTTTTCAAATTTGGGTTTATCGGTCTGTCTAAAACGGTGTGTTTGTGGCTTGCCCGCGTTATTTGCCCTCTCACCGCTGCGCGGAGCTCCCCCAAAGGGGGAGCCTATTAACCTTGTCGGATAAGGGAAACTCAAAAACATGGCACGAAAGGCTCCCCCTCTGGGGGAGCTCCCGCCGCAGGCGGGTGAGAGGGCAACACCTATGGGTCAGCACGAACCAACAGCCAGATAAACCCCAATTTTCACCCCTCCGGATTCAACCGTATCCGCTCATCCGCCCAGGTTTCATGCAGGCTCAGCCACAACCGTCGGTTGTAGATATGGAAAATCAGATACGCCAAGGGCGCGTAAATGATGGCCCCGATGCTGAACTGCATGAAGAACTGCACGCAAGCCACCACTGCGTAAGCCACCAGCTCCGCGCGGTAGGTCTTGTCGTGGGACACCACCTTGCGGTCGGCCTTGCGGCTGTAGACCTCGCCCCCCAAAAGGTTCAGGTACTCCCGCCGCGCCTCGGAGTCTCGGGGCTTGCGGATCCGCCACACGATGAGGACCGCCCCCACCTGCAGCAGAAACAGGAACAGCGTATAGGGCAACGCCGCCCATTTCTGGCCTACCAGGGCACAAGCCACGGTGAACAGAATGTCCCCCAGGATCAAAAACATCAAAAAATGGGTCATAGCGGCTGTGATGGCCATAGGAATGATGGATCTGACAAACCGTCTCATAGATACCTCCCGTATTCAAAGCTCAGTTCTCCGCATAGAGCGGTTATCTCACCTTGTGTTATATTTATTATACAGGATTTTGCGGTCCTTGTCAATGTTTTACGGTCATTCTATTCTCTACCGTTTCGGCAGTAGGACTCGCAAAAAATGAGAATTCGCGAGATCGGGCAGAACCGCCCCGGTCAACGGTACTCCTCTATAGTCATTCTGCACGATGACGGTTCCGCCTTTTTGACACAACGCCGAAAATGCACCGCCTCGGTTGACAGGCATGGAATTTTCCTGTATAATGATTGTACCCCATGAAAAGGAGGCACTCCCATGAAACGGTTTTCTTTCAAAAAAGCCCTGGCTCTCATCCTGAGCCTGCTCATGATGCTCTCGGCTCTGACGGCGCTCCTGACCTTTACGGTCTCGGCCGCCCCCAAGAAGGAGCATACCGTCCAGAACGGTACGGGCAAAAGAGAGCCTATCCGCATAGGCCAGACCTACTCCTACCGCGCAAATGTCCAACACACCTTCACCGCCTTCGGCATCAATATGCCCACCTGGGAGAAGACCGACTCGGTCTGTACCCTCCATCTCTACAAGTGGCAGGGGACCTTCAAGGACACCGTGGCGGGAACCCCCATCGCCTCCAAGACCTTCGACCCCATGCGGGACGGAGCGCGCAACTGGGTGGAGTTTGACCCCCAGCCCGCGGGCGAGTACCTCTTCCACATCACCGACGCCAGCTATAACGCGGGCGTCTGGACCAATACATTCCCCGAGGATTCCAAGGGCTTTCTGTACCTGGACGGCGTGGAGCAGATCGGTGAGCCCGAGCTCTTCGTCCGCTTCGCCGAGGCCGTAGAGGACCCCTTCGGCAAGTGCGAGCGCTCCCAGGATATGCTCAATAAGGTGGAGCCTTTTGATTCCGCCGAGGGCGTGGAGATCTACCAGATCAACGAGAGCCTGGGCCTGCGCTTGAACACCCTGGTCCCCTTCTCGGGCATGGAGGTCAAGTTCGGCACCTACTACCGCGACGATATGGAGGTGACCATGTCGGCCTACGAGTGGAAGGGCACCTATGCCGCCACCATCGCCGAGAAGCCCGCAGGCACGGGCCGTGTCACCCTGAAGGACAACCTCTACGCCGAGGTCTCCTTCGGCAAGCTCCCCGCGGGAGATTACCTGTTCCTGGTCCACGAGCTCAACGCCGTCCCCGGCCTCTACGTCTACTCCGACGCCACGGGCTTTGAGGGTGAGCTGTACACCGACGGCATTATCGGCAGCGCCCTGAACATCTTCCCCTACTTCCGCCTCCACTTCACCGACGAGGCCGAGGACTACTTCGCCCCCTGCGTGGGCAACGGCGACCTCCCCGACGGCAGTCACACAACCCCCGACCCCTACGTCATCCCTCAGGACAGCCTCATCTACACCCATGAGGTCATGCCCGATACCTGGGTCTTCACCGACGGCCTGGGCCGCGTGTCCCTGACCAACGCCGAGGTGGGCGACCCCAAGGCCGACAAGACCCTGGCCATGTTCTACTGGACCTGGCACACCGGCGGCTCCTCCAAGAGCACCCCCATCAATATGCAGGAGCTGTCCACCAAATACCCCGAGGCCATGCGAGACTTCGATAACCCCCTCTGGACCGAGCTGGGCAGCACCGTCAACTTCTGGAATACCCCCATCTACGGCTACTACCGCGGTAATGACGGCTGGGTCCAGCGTAAGCAGGGCGAGCTGTTGGCCAACGCGGGTGTGGACGTGGTCTTCACCGACAACACCAACGGTATCAACACCTGGCGTAACTCCTATACCTCCCTCATGAACACCTGGTCGGATGCCATGTCCGACGGTGTGAAGACCCCCAAGGTCTCCTTTATGCTGCCCTTCTGGGATAAGGGGTACACCCGCACCCAGGTCCAGATGCTCTACCTGGATATCTTCCGCCAGAACAAGTGGCCCGAGCTGTGGTTCTACTGGGACCGCAAGCCCATGCTCATGGCCATGGGCGACAGCTTCAACGCCGCCGCCTCCCTCACCGACAAGGAGATCGCCTCCTTCTTCACCTTCCGCCCCGGTCAGCCCGGCTACCTTGTCGAGAAGACCGAATACTCCACCTGGGGCTGGCTCTCCATGTATCCCCAGGAGCTCTACTACAAGAACGCCAAGGAGCAGAAGGCGGGCAACGTGGAGCAGATGACGGTCGGTATCGCCCAGAACCACGACTACGAGCATCACCTCCTGGCCGCCATGAGCGGGAACCACATCACGGGCCGCTCCTACACCACCGATTACGAGAACCGCTTCGAGGTGGAGGGTGCCGAGGCCTCCAAGTGGGGCTACAACTTCGCCCAGCAGTGGGAGTATGCCCTGGAGGTTGACCCCAAGGTGGTATTCGTCACGGGCTGGAACGAGTGGAAGGCAGGCCGCTACGAGATGTGGCCCGATGGTGAGGATAATCCCGCCGCCGTGGAGAACGCCTTCCCCGACACCTACGTGGATGAGTTCTCCCGCGACATCGGGCCCACCAAGGGCGCGCTCAAGGATCACTACTACTACCA
>JAZNJA010000135.1:0-9406 GCA_045577755.1 Eubacteriales bacterium | reverse complement strand
CCCCCCGCCGTACGGCGGGGGGCTTTTATCGATTCCCTTACTTCATGTTCTCGTACCCGATGAGGGTCTGGAGAATGGTCTGGGCGTAGACGCGGCAGAAGAAATCGTTGGGGTGGTTGATGTTGTTGCCGGAATAGTCCTGGAACTCCTTATGCTCCAGAATGGCCTTGGAGGTAGAGGTCATGCAGGCCACGGCGCAGGGGATACCGTCCTCCACGTAATCCTCAGCGGTCTTGATGAGCTCGGGCTCCTGCTTGTCCTGAAGGCCGTACCAGCCGTTGGTGGCGTTGGGGTTGGGGACCATGGTGGAGACGAACATGAGGGAGCAGCCGCTGTCCAGCTCCCGGACACCGTCCAGGACGTACTTCATGGTGCGGGCCACGGAACGGGCGGCGGAGCCCGCGTCGTTCATGCCGTAGGCGATGAGGAACAGGTCGCAGCCGTACTCCTCCACGAAGGGCTTGACGTAGGTATCGAAGTTCTGCTTACCGTTCTGGGAGGTCCAGCCGCCCACCGAGGGGTTGATGTAGGTGATGGTGCCTCGGTCACCCGCCACGTAGTCCTCGGCGGGGATGATGGGCGCACCCGTCATGTTGGTCTTGACGTACTTCACGGTGTAGCCGTAGAGGTCGGCCAGAGCCTGGGTGAAGAGGAGGGAGTAGCTGTACTGGTAGGGGCTGTAATTGTCGATGAAGCTGGCGGAAGCGCCGTGGGTGATGGAGTCGCCGTAGAAGAAGACGGTGACGTCCTCTCCATTGATCAGCTTGGTGATGAAGTCGGCATAGATATCAGCCTTGGACTCGGAAACATAGCCCTCCCAGGCGGACTCGTGGGTGTAGGTGACGTTCATCTGGTAGTCGGTCATGGGCTTGCCCTCGCCCCAGTAGATGTTGACGTTCTTGCCCTCGTAGCTCGCGGTGATGTTGATCTGGGGATGGGCGGGGTAGTTGTAGTACTTGGCGCGGGTGATGACGGGGATGGAGGAATCCTCGGTGATCTTGATCTTACCGTCCTCGATCACGTAGTCCTTCCCTTCCTCATAGGTCACGGTGCCGTCGTAGTTGGTCACCGAGGTCACGTTGGCGATGGGGTAGAGCAGGGACCGCACGTCGCCCTTGTCCAGGAACATGACGGTCTCGTTCTTGACGGTGTTGCCCGCGAAGATGGGCTGCATCAGGTCGTTCAGCTTGCTCAGCTCAGCCTGGGGATCCATGTGTGTCTCCTCCTCTGTGGTGATCTCTTCGGTGGTGGCCTCCTCGGTGGGGGCCTCGGTGGGTTCCTCGGTAGGGGCTTCGGTGGGCGCCTCGGTGGGGGCGTCGGTTACCTCGGGAGTGGTCTCCTCGGGGGTTTCGGGGGTGGTACAGGCGGCGAAGGCCATCGCCACGGCCCCTGCCAGAAGCAGGGTACCGAGGAGGATCAGAATGCGTTTGATGTTCATGATAACAGTCTCCTATGGGTGTCAATTCATATTCTCGTAGCCGATGAGGGTCTGGAGCAGGGTCTGGGCGTAGACGCGGTAGAACCAATCGTTGGGGTGGTTGATGTTGTTGCCCGAGTAGTCGTTGAAGGTCTTGTGCTCCTGGATGGCCTTGGAGACCGAGTGGACGCAGGCGACCGCCACGGCCTTGTCATCCTTGCGGAGCTGCTTGGCCAGGGAATCCAGCTGTCTCTCCTGCTGCTTGATGGCGTCGAAGTCCCAGTTGGAGCCGGTGTGAGGAGTCATGGTGGAGACGATCATGACCGAGACCTCGGGCTTGAGCTCGTACATCCCGTCGATCATCTTCTTGATGTTGGCCTTGGTGGTACCGGCGCCGAAGCCGCCGTCGTTCATGCCGTAGCCGATGACGAAGAGGTCACAGCCGTACTTCTCCACCTGCTGCTTCACGAACTTGTCGAAATTGGTCACGCCGTCGGCAGAGTTCCAGCCGCCGATAGCGGTGTTGACGTAGGTGATGGTGCCGCGGTCACCGCCCACGTACTCGGTAGTGGGAACGGGATGGCAGGGCATGGAGGCCTGCAGGCCGGTGTTGATATACTTGACCTTGTAGCCGAAGAGGTCGGCCAGGGCCTCGGTGAAGAGCATGGAGTAGGCACCCTGCTTGGGCTGGACACCCTCCAGGTAGGTGGAGCAGGCACCCCAGGTGATGGAGTCGCCGTAGAAGAAGACGGTGACGTCCTCGCCCGCGATGAGCTTCTTGACGAAATCCTGATAGACCTCCAGCTGGCTCTCCTGGACGTAGCCCTCCCAGGCGGCGTCGTGCTCGTAGGTCACGCTGACCTGCCAGGCCTTGACCTGGCTCTCGCCCCAGAACATGGGCTTACCGTTCATGGTAATGAGGGAGCCGGGGTGGTTGTAGTACTTCTCGGAGGTGATGACCTTGATGGAGGAGTTCTCGGTGACCTTCAGCTTGCCGTCCTCGATGACGTAGTCCTTGCCCTCCTCGTAGGTGGTCTTGCCGTCGTAGGAGGTGACCGACACGATGCTCTTGATGGGGTACAGCAGGGACTTGACCTCGCCCTTGTCTAAGAACATGACGGTCTCCTTCAGGGACTGAGTGCCGCCGAAGATGTTCTGCATGACATCCTTCAGGTCCTCGTCCTTGATATCCAGACCAATCTGGTCCTTGATGGGGGCTTCGGTGGTGACTTCCTCGGTGGTGACTTCCTCGGTGGTGGCCTCCTCGGTGGGAGCCTCGGTCTCGGGCTCGGTGGGGGCTTCGGTCTCGGGCTCGGTAGGCTCGGCGGTGACCTCCACGGTGGTGTCGGGGGTGGTGTCGGGCTCGTCGGGGGTATTGTCACAGGCCATAAGACCCACGGCGGTCACACCCGCCAGCAGGATGGCTGCCAGCGCGGTCAGAATGCGGTTCTTCTTGTTCATGATTGTTCTCCTTATTAAATATTGCTTTTTGAGCAAAGGTTACTGTGATAGAGAGGGAAACTTCAAATTTGGGTTTGTCGAGGCGGCGACCGCGTCCATTAGCCTTCCCCAGCGGGGAAGGTGGCACCCGCTTTAGCGGGTGACGGATGAGGAGAGCGGGTTGAGCGATTCATACGGGAGAGAGCTGAATCCATTGGTATACAAGGGAAACTCACACCCGATACCGAACCGCAATTCGCTCTCCTCATCCACCGCTTCGCGGTCCCCCTTCCCCGCTGGGGAAGGCAAAATACGCGGTGACCGCCCCAGTAAACCCCAATTTTCATTTGGTCCCCGTAGACCCGAAGCCCCCCGCTCCCCTCTCGGTCTCGTCGAGGCACTCCACCTCAACGAAATCAGCGGTGATGACGGGCATGATGAGGAACTGGGCGACGCGGTCGCCGGGCTCGACGGTCTGGGGAACGCTTCCGTGGTTGTGAAGGGCCACCATCAGCTCCCCGCGGTAGTCGGAGTCGATGACTCCAACCTTGTTGGCGGGCGCGAGGCCCCGCTTGGAGGCCAGGCCGCTGCGGGCGAAGTTCAGTCCCACGTAGCCCTCGGGGATGGCCATGGACAGGCCCGTGTGGATCATGACGGTCTCACCGGGTCCGATCACGATGGGATCCCCCTCGGGGAGGGCGTAGAGGTCGGCCCCCGCCGCTCCAGCCGAGCCGTAGGTGGGCAGGATGGCCTTGGGATGCAGCTTCTTGATCTTCAGCTCCATGTCAGGCCTCCACAGTAAAGGTGTGGACGCCCGAGCCCATGGTCTCGTTCAGCCCGCCCTTGCGGAAGTAGCCCACGGTGTTCGCGGGGACGGTGACGGTGTAGGTGGTCTTGCTTCCCTCACGGGTAAAGTCCACCTTGATCTCGCCGAAGGGGGAGATATGGCTGACCGTGGCGGCGGGGATGGCGGTGTAGTCGGCGGGGCTGATCTCAAAGGTGGCAAAGCCGGGGGTCAGGGGCTTGATACCGCCCACGTGGGCGTAGAGGAAGTAGGCAAAGCCGGAATGCATGGGGTGGTTATAGGAGGAGGTCCCGGTCTCGCGGGGCTGGCCGATGCCCTTCAGCTCCAGGCACTCCCAGAGAGAGGTAGCGCCGTCGTCCAGCATGGTGCCGAAGCTGATATGGTCGCGGGTGAACATCATCCGCATGGCCAGGTCGCCCAAGCCCTCCTCGGACAGGGCGGGGATCAGGTACTTGTTGCCGTAGATGCCCGTGGACATGGCGTAGCCGTCGGCGGCCATCAGATCGGCGAGCGCTCCCACTAGGGCGTCGTGCTCCCCGTCGGGGTACAGGCCCGTCTTGAGGGCCACGCCGCAGGTGCCCCAGGTGGAGTAGCGGTGCTGGTCCGCCAGCCAGAAGTGGCGGTTGAAGGCCTCCTTGATACGGGCGGCCAGGTCGGCGTAATCCAGGGCGGTGGGCAAACCCAATTCCTTGGAAAGCTCGTCCATCATGAGGGCGGTCTCGTAGAACATAGCGGTGGAGGACTCGGGAACGGGGATGCGGCGGGCGTGGTCGTTGCCCACGGGAGGACACCAGTCGCCCAGGCCCCGGGAGATGATCAGCTCGTCCTCGTAGAGGGACTTGTCGTTCTGCGCGTCGTTGATCTCGTGGCGCATCCACTTCTCCATCTGATCCCAATGGGACTTCACGATGGCGTCGTTGCCGTAGTAGCGGTACATCCAGTAGGGCATGACCACGTTGGCGCAGCCCCACAGGGGAGAAGCCTCGCCGCACCCGCGCTTACCGGGGGCGATCATCTGCCAGACACCGTAGACCTCGTCCTCGGTGCGGAAGTCGTGGATGTACTTCTCGTAGGAGGCCTCCATGTCGTAGTTCATCATACCCGTGTTGCAGACCACCTGGGCATCCCCCAGCCAGCCGCACTTCTCGCGTCCGGGGCAGTCCTCGGGGAAGCCGTGGTAGTTGGAGCGGAAGGTGGACATCATGACGGTCTGGAGGTGATCCAGGTCGGCGCAGGCGCTTTGGAAGGAGCCGGTCTGTACCAGGTCGGTGGACATGACGTGGCAGACACCGATGGTCAGCTCGGGGTTCATGCCGTACTTGCGGAGATCGTGGTAGCCCGTGATCTCCATGTAGCGGAATGCGTGGTAGGTGAAGCGGGGCTTCCAGGTCTCACCCTGAGCGTCACCGCGGGCAATGTAGACGTCCTGCTGGATGCACTGGGTGGCGAAGGAGCCGATGGAGCGGAAGTCCAGGGTGCCGTCGGGGTTGACCGTCTCGGCAAAGCGGAGGGTCACCTGGGCGCCGCGGGGGGAGTTGGGGATATGGATCTCCACCATGCCCGCCACATTCTCGCCGAAGTCCACGATCCAAGCGCCGTCGTCGCGGCCGCTGACCTGCTTGACCGACAGGGCGGGAAGGGTACGCACCACCCGAACGGCGGGCATCATGCAGAGCTTCAGCTCGCCCTTGGGGACGGTGTCCTCGATCACCTTGCCCCACTCCTCCTCGTCGCCGTCATAGTCGGCGAAGTCGGGGGTCTCCAGACGGCAGTCGTAGGTCTCGCCGCCGTAGAGGTTGTTGAGGACGATGGGGGAATACTTGTAGGACCAGGTATCGGTGTTGGTGGCGACGATCTGCTTTTCGCCGTCCTCGTACTCGATCTCCAGCTGGGCCAGGAGGCAGACGTTGCCGAACTTCATGCCGCGGCTGCCCCAGGCGCGGGACTGGGAGTACCAGCCGTCACCCAGCAGGGCGGCCAGGGCGTTCTTCTCGGCGATCAGGGAGGTGACGTCGTAGATGCGGTAGAAGACCTCCTTCTCATAATTGGTGAAGGGCGGGTCGATCATGTCCTCGCTGACCTTCTGCCCATTGACGTAATACTCACCGCAGCCCAGACCGCAGGCGTAGAGCTTGGCGGACTTGACGCCGCTCTTTGCCTCGAACTTGGTGCGCAGGTAGGGCGCCCAGCCCTCGATGTGGCGCTTGGGCTTGATGAACACGCCTGCCCACTCGTCGGGGGAAATGGCAGTGCCGAACTGCACCGAGGCGGTGGCGGTCTCGCCATAGTTGTCGGTGACGGTGACGGTCAGGGTATAGTCGGTGCGGGACTCCAGCGTCGTTCCCACGGGGACGTGGATGGACTTGGTCGTTCCCTCCCCCGTCCAGGCGGGGGTATCGGTGCCTACCTTGGTGATAGCGGCGGTGTAGGCGGTCTGGAGAACGCCCGTGTTATCAGAGTACAGCTTCCAGCCGACGTAGAGATCCTTACAGGGTGCATACGCGGGGTCCTTGACGGCATTGATAGAGAGGTCGTAGAGCTTCAGCATAGCGGTATGTTCCTTTCAAAAAATAGGGGTATCGGAATAATTCGTAATTCGCAATTCGTAATTCGTAATGAGCAAAATCCTTCCAAACTTTTTTGAGGGCAAACGCGATCGCATATCAAGGACACTCTATCGTATTACAAAATGCGAAATTTACTTTGGGGCTTGATGTTTTTTACCAACACTCCGTTGGCTTTCCATATCTTGGATCCGGGGTCGGGTAAGCGGTCTCCGCAATTACGAATTACGAATTACGAATTGCGAATTCAGCCGCATACCGCGAAGCCTCAATCCTCTCCCTTCACCGTCACCACACGGCAATCCCCGGTGTAGCCCGTGGAGGTGATGTACTGCTTGATGCCGTTGGGGAAGGTGTCCTCATGGTTGAAGTGGACGTGGCCCGCGAAGACCGCCACCACGGGAGTATCCTCGGCCACGCAGACGGCGTTGTAGAGCTGCTGTACGCTGCCCCAGTCGCTGCCCATGGCCCCGGGGCCCATGGTGATGTTGCGGTTGCCCCAGGCCTTGCGGACGTCGGGCTCCAGGGTATCCACGTGGAAGGGGACGTGGAGGAGCAGGATGATGGGCTTGTTCTTCTCATAGAGGGAGAGGAATTTGTCCACGGTCTCCTGGGTGACCACGTCGGAGCTGTTGTCGATGGCGGCCACGATGAAGCCGTCGTACTCGGTGTAGGAGAAGTAGGGATCGCCGCCCGTCAGGTCATTGAACAGAGGGCGGTTCACGGTCACGGCGTTGCCCGTCATGTAATCGTCGGCGTAGTTCCAGTCGTGGTTGCCGAGACAGAAGATGGACTTGGCCTTGACGCGATTGACGTTTTCGTACAGGAGGGCGACGTTCTTCTCCGAGGGGAAGTCGATGAGGTCGCCCGTGAGGAACATACCGTCGGCGCCGATCTCGTCGGCGTAGTCAAAGAGCAGGGGGAACCGCTCCTCGGCAAAGAGGCCGTCGGCGGCGAAGGCGTTACGGCGGGCGACGTTATAGCTGTGGCGGGTGGCGGTCCAGGACTTGATATCGGCGTCCGAGAAGGCGGATACGTGGGTATCGGTGACGTGGAGGAACTTGAACTCCCCTTCAAGCCCGGGGATCACCACGGTGGCGGTGCCGGGATTCAAGAGATCGGTGCCCATGAGCTTGAGGGCGGCGGTCTTGTCCTTGAGGAAGGAGATGGACTTGATATACACGGTCTCGCCGGGAGCGGCGGGCTTATCCACGAAGTCGAAACGTAACTCGGTGAGGGTGCCGTCGTAGGCCTCGGTCACCAGGGGGAGCAGGACGTACTGCCAGCCTTTTTCGGTCTTCTTGAAGGCTCCCTCGGTACGGACGGTCTTATTCTTCTCTCCCGACTTGTTGTAGACCGCCATCTCCAGCTTGGTGTTGGTGGCGCTCTCCACCTTCATCAGCACCAGAGCCACGCCGCAGTCGTTCCAGACCACGGGATCCAGCCCCGCGGCGGCCATGTAGGCGGCGTAGTCGATCTTGATATAGGGATCGGCGATGCGCTTGGAATCGGCCACGGTGAGCTTGAGGACGCTTCCCTGCTCGCTGTCCTGCACCACCGCAAACTCGGCCGCGGAATTGGGCTCTATGAAGGTGGCGTTCAGGGGGGTATCGCAGAAGGTCAGCACCGCGGAGTTGGTGGGCTTATCCTCGGGGAGGGTCTCGGCGGGCTCGGTGGGAGCTTCGGTGGGAGCCTCGGTCACAGGCTCGGTGGGAGCCTCGGTCTCGGGGGTCGTGGGGGCTTCGGTCTCCTCGGCGGACTCGAGAGAGAGGCCCAGGTGCTGTGCCACGATCTTCGCGATCTCGTGATGGCCCTCGGCGTTGGGGTGGATATCGAAGAGGCGGATATTGGTCAGCTCCTCGGCGCGGTCGTCGATGACCGAGGGGACGTCCACGGTCTCGTAGCCGAAGGCGGCAGCGGTGGACCCCACGATCTCATTGATGGAATCCAGGAATCCTCCGCCGAACTCACCGAAGGCCTCCAGTCCGGAGACGTTTTTGGTGGGGTTGTACTGCTTCAGAAAGATCACCCGCGCCTCAGGTGCCTTCTCCTTGAAGAAGCCGGCGATGGTCTGCATATTGGCGGCGAGAGCCTCCAGGACCGTCTGCATCCGGGCGATGAACGCGGGGTCGCTCTTCAAGGCGTCGTACTGCTCGGCGGTGGCGTTCGCGAAGACCATAGCAGCCTGTGAGAAATCCGCGATGGGCTGCCCCGAAAGCTTTTGGGCGATCTCGGGGAGGATACCCAGCAGGTCGTTACCGCCGATGGTTATGATGATCATCTCGGCCTTTTTGACCTCGTCCTCCAGAGAGGGCAGGAGCTGAGCCAGGTCGCCGCTCTTGTCACCGTTGACAGCGCGGTTGACATAGGTCTTGCCCCCTTCAAGCCCGTAGGCGGCGGCAATGCGGTTGATATAGGAATCGCAGAGGTAGGGGTCTCCGCCGTAGGTGTAGTTCTCCAGTCCGTAGCCCGTGGTGAGGGAGTCACCGAGGGCTAAGAGAGTCTTGGGGGCTGTGCCGTTCTCCGCGGCCATAGCAGGAAACGCGGCGGCGGCGGCGAGGAGGGCGAGGGTGACGAGGAGAGTGAAGGCTTTCAGGAGGTATCTTTTCATGGGGGTGCCTTTCTTTTTGGTAGGGTTCTTGGAGTGAGGCGTGTTTTGTCGGTAATGATTATAGCATATTTCGGAGGATTTGTCAATCGAAAAGATATCGGTGGGAAAAGAAAAGCAAACTAAACCGAATCATTCGATTCAGGTTGCTTTTGGTGACCCGTCGGAAAGCTCGATCTCCTCGCTTCGCTCGGGGCAAGCCGCACGTTACATAGTATGTAATTTTTGACTTCCCTGCGGTTTGAAGGCTTCGATTCCGTGACGGAGCATCAAAACAGAGAGGGCATCCTCAGATGCCCTCTCTGTTTTGGTGACCCATCGGGAAGCTCGAAATGCCGCGCAAGCGCGGCGTCAAGCCGCATTTTGCACATTATTTTCCCTTAACCAGCTAGCGGCTTGAAGGCTTCGATTCCGTGACAGAGCATCAAAACAGGGGCTGAGTCATTAACTCCCCCAAAAATCAAAAAAAGCGGTTGTTCAAAACCGAAAGGGCTTGAACAACCGCTTGCTTTGTTGTATAATTTAATTGCTACAAAAAATCTACAAGAAAGCGAGGTAATTATACAACAATG